>JASFRG010000152.1:0-11923 GCA_050115035.1 Anaerolineales bacterium
ATCGTGCCTGTGGCGTTGGAGCAGGGCTCGAAGTTCGCCATCCGCGAAGGTGGTCTGACTGTCGGCGCTGGTGTCGTCACCAAGATCATCGAATAATTTTTAAGAAAGTTTGGTAAGTAAGAATGGCCTCAAAAAAAGGTGTTCGCCCGGTCATTACATTTCAATGTAATGAATGCAAGGAGCGAAATTACACAAGCGAGAAAAATCGCCGCAACGATCCGACCCGGTTGGAGCTCAATAAATATTGTCCTCGCTGCCGTAAGCATACGTTGCATCGAGAAACAAAGTAGGGGTGGGAGAATCCCACCCGACCTAGGCCAGTAGCTCAATTGGTAGAGCACTCGTCTCCAAAACGAGCGGTTGAGGGTTCGAGTCCTTCCTGGCCTGTATAAAGGGCAACGCCGTCCGCAAGAAGGCGGCGTTTTGGCCGTAAGAATAAAGTAAGGAGATCGGCTTGGCTAATAAGAAGTCGTCCAAAAAACAGAATGCAGTTCAGCGTTTCACTCGCGAAACGGTGGGAGAACTGCGTAAGGTTTCCTGGCCTACCCGTCAGGAAGCGTGGCAGTTGACCCTCATTGTCTTGGTTGTGCTGGCATTTATGAGCATATTTTTGGGCATAATTGTAGATGGTCTGGCAAGACAGTTTTTGAATTTGTTATTCGGCATATAACGCTGAAAATGGAGATCGAGGATAGTAATGGATAAGCAGGAACCGGAAAAGCAAAAGCTCGAAGAAGAGCTGATGGAACCGGCCGAGGATGTAAATACACCCTCGGATGAGCCTGTTTTAAGCGACACCGACGCTTCAGACTCAGACGAAGAACCTGTTTCCGATACCCAAGCTGTGGACGACGCGAGGGCGGATTCCGCTGAAGAAGATGCCGATGCAGAGTCTGACACTGATGTTTCCGGTGACGAAGGAACTGAAGAAACCCCGGTTGATACAAAACCGGAAGAAGATCTTGCTTCTGATCCATCGGCGGAAGATGAGGCTGAAGAAGCTGTCGGTGATGAATCTGCGACTGAGGCTCCTGTTGGTGAAACAACTGAGGAAGCACCGGTTGATGCTGAATCCGAGGACGCCTCTGCGGAAGAAGAGTCTGAACCCGCAGCAGAGGATGACCCTTCGGATTGGTTTGTAGTCCATTGTTATTCGGGATACGAAAATAAAGTCCGCCACAATCTCGAGCAGCGCATCGAGACCATGGGGATGAAGGATATGATCTTTGATGTCGTCGTTCCTACGCAGGAAGAGATCGAAGTTAAAGACGGCAAACGCCGCACGGTGGAACGTCATATCTTCCCCGGGTATGTGCTGGTCAATATGATCCTGACCGAGGAATCGTGGTACGTAGTGCGCAATACCCCCGGCGTGACCGGTTTTGTGGGGATGGGAAACAACCCCACGCCCTTGCGACCGGAAGAAGTAGCCCAGATCGTCAAGCGTATGGAAGCCGATGCCCCGACGGTCAAGGTGACCTTCAAGGTTGGCGAACGTGTACGAATTATAGATGGACCGTTCAACGATTTCCGTGGTGTGGTATCAGAGATTGATATGGAACGCACGAAAGTGCGTGTAATGGTCAGTTTCTTCGGGCGTGAAACGCCGGTGGAACTGGATTTCCTTCAGGTAGAGAAAGCTTAATTTTGACGGTAGCAGGCTGTTAGTTCAGCCTGATGCGTGGGAGGGCGTCCCCTTATCGCCCGCTAAAACCACATAGGAGTGTAAAATGGCAAAGAAATACAAAGCAACAGTTCGTTTGCAGATCGAGGCCGGTAAGGCTAATCCTGCACCCCCGATTGGCCCGGCGCTTGCCAGTCATGGCATCAACATCATGCAATTCTGCAAAGAGTACAATGCTCGTACGTCCAACCGACCGGGCGAAGTGCTCCCGGCTGAAATCACAATTTATACGGATGGGTCTTTTTCATTCATTTTGAAAACCCCGCCCGCTGCAGTGCTGTTACGTAAGGCAGCTGGTGTAGAGAAGGGTTCCGGGGTGCCGAACAAAGAAAAGGTTGGCAAGGTGACCCGCGCGCAAGTTAAAGAAATTGCCGAATTGAAGATGAAAGACCTGAACGCGATCGATGTTGATGGCGCGATGAAACAGATCGAGGGCACTGCTCGCAGTATGGGCATCACGGTAGTTGACTAAATTTGTGGGAGGGTTGTGCCTGGCACGCCCGTTAGTACCACGGAGGTAATCATGGCAAAACACGGTAAGAATTATCTGGCTGCAAGAGAAAAAATTGATCGTGAAAAACTTTATTCGCCGCTTGAGGCATTAGAGCTGGCGAAAGAAACTTCCTCTACTAAGTTTGATTCCACAGTAGAAGTCCACATCCGCACGCTTCTTGATCCGCGTCAGGCGGACCAGCAAGTCCGTGATGTGGTTGTGCTTCCGCATGGTTTGGGTAAGACCGTTCGTGTGCTGGTGTTTGCACAGGGTGAGGGTGCTTCTGCAGCGCGTGAGGCGGGTGCTGATGTGGTTGCAGACGATGATGAAGCTTTGAAGCAAGTTGAAGGTGGGGTGCTGGACTTCGATGTGGCTATTGCTACACCTGATATGATGGGCAAAGTCGGTCGTCTTGGCCGTGTACTCGGTCCGCGTGGCTTGATGCCGAACCCAAAAGCCGGCACTGTCGTTGGCCCGGATGATTTAGAACGCGCCATCACTGAGGCAAAAGCAGGACGTGTTGAGTTCCGTCTTGATAAAACGGCCAACATGCACGTGTCAATAGGAAAGGTCTCTTTTGAGACGGACAAATTATTTGAAAATTTTGCTGCGCTGATGGACGCTATTCGCAAAGCCAGACCGGCTGGTGCGAAAGGCGGCACGTACCTGAAGCGCATAACATTAGCTACAACCATGGGCCCAGGAATTAAGGTTGATCCGAACCAGGCCCAGGCGTTGGAGGTAGCCGGGTAGTCAATCCCGATATCCTGAAATAGCCACTTGCCAATGATGGCGGGTGTCCCGTAACAACGGGGCTTAATTTCCTGCTCAGGTAAGGACATATGCAAATCACGGTTCTTTTTAGGGCCGACTCCCTCCCGGGTGATTGCAAAAGTCTTTGCCTCGCGCAGCGAGTGGCAAAGACTTTTTATATAGAAAGGAGGTGAGTGTCCTTTGGCCCTTTCCAAACAGAAAAAGAACGAGGTAATTGACCAGTATAAAGACTGGTTGAAAAACAGTGAGTCTGTGATTTTGGTGGAATATACCGGCGCGACTATGAAAGATATGGAAAATATTCGTGCCCAGATCCGCGAATCTGATGGTGAATTCCATGTAGTGAAAAACACACTGGTGAAACTGGCACTTGAAGCAGGTGAATACCCCATTCCTGAAGGGATGTTGGAGAATAGTACCGCAGCAACCTTTGCGTTCTCCGACCCTGCAGGAACGGCAAAAGCTTTGTCTGAAGCCTCAAAAGGCCTGGATGCCATCAAAGTAAAAGGTGGCTACATGGGTACTGAGTTTCTCGACCAGGTACAGGTGAAAGCCTTAGCAGATCTGCCGCCTTTGCCTGTTGTGCGTGCACAATTGCTGGGTGTGCTTCAGGCACCTGCTGGCAAACTGGTCCGTACTGTTGCGGAACCAGCGCGTTCGTTGGCTGCTGTTCTCCAGGCTTATTCCGAAAAATCCGGACAAGCCGAAGCCGCTGCGTAATCGGCTGATTTATTACGCAAAAAATCTAAAATAATCTATACTTTGTAAGGAGTACAATTACAATGGCTGCAAATCTTGAAAAAATTGCTGATCAGTTAAGTGAGCTTTCCGTTTTGGATGCTGCTGAACTGGTGAAACTGCTTGAGGAACGCTGGGGCGTTTCCGCTGCTGCCCCGGTTGCGATGGCTGCCGCCGCTGGCCCTGCCGCGGCTGCTGAACCCGAAGAAGAGAAGACCGAGTTCGATGTGGTTATTAAAGAAGCTGGCCCCAAGAAGATTGAGGTCATCAAGGTTATTCGCCAGTTGACCAGCTTGGGTCTGGGCGATGCCAAGACCATGGCCGAAACCGCTGGTGGAAAAGTCTTGACCCAGGTTGGCAAGGACGCCGCCGATGAGGCCAAGAAGAAACTGGAAGAGGCCGGCGCAGTTATCGAGCTTGCGTAAGGCTTTTTAACAAGAATCAAAAAAGTCGACCCGAACGGGTCGACTTTTTTGATTGGCTTCAGTTTCTTTATGCCGCGACGGTATCTACCTTGCGGATGACCATCACAACTTTACCTTTGATCTCCAGAGGTTCTTCTTTATTGATCATAATAGGGCCCATCGTCGGGTTAGCAGGTTGCAGGCGGTAGCCTTCTTTTTCTTTGTAGAAATATTTGAGTGTGGTTTCGTCCTGGCTGGGCAGCCAGACAGCGACCATCTCGCCGTTGCGGACTTCGGAATTGTTATCGACCGGTTTCATAATGACAAAGTCACCATCGTTGACCATCGCATCTATCATGGATTCTCCCTGCACTTCCAGGGCAAAGAGCTGCTTTTCTTTCTCAGGCTCTGGGAGCAGGGAAGTGGCGATTTCAACGCTTGTGTCTGCATCATAATAATTGAAGTCAGATGCTGGAATAGGAACGGGCTCGCTGGCAACGATACGACCAACCACTGGGACGCGCATCAAATCAGTGATCACTCGAACGACTTCATTGACTTTGTCCGTCATACGCAACCCGCGTGAAACGCGGCCATCACGCTCGATATAGCCCATCTTCTCAAGTTGCTCAAGATAATAATTAACTACAGAAGTAGATGAGATTTTGGCGGCGTCACCGATTTCACGGATAGAAGGGGGGCGTCCATTCTCGCTTTGATATTTCACAAGAAATTCCAAAACGCGTTTATGGCGCTCACTCAAACCTTTGCTTTTACGAACCATCATCATAAGAACCTCCTGCCAGAATCTGGCATGGTGATCATTCTTCGCTCATTTGTGCTATAAATATACACGAACATTCGTTCTGTGTCAAGCCTTTTTCGAACAGATTTTCACATTTTCATCCCAATTTTTGTTCGCTTCTGTAAGTCTTGCAAGAATCCGTGAGTAAACTTTATAATATTAAGTTCTAAATTGAGATAATTAATAATTGACTTGACAAAAATTAATTAATGACTATAATGACTTCAGAAGGATGAAGTCGATTTTAGAAGTATATCGGTTGCAAAGAGGATTGTCGGAGTTTACAGGAGCAAAAGATGCAAAAACAACTCTCTAAATTTAGAGATATTTACAATGAGTACTCGCGTTCTTTCTGGACCCTGATCGTGATCACGTTCATCGACCGGGTCGGCGGCGCGATGCTGTTCCCGTTTTTTGCCCTGTACCTGACCAGGAAATTTGACATCGGTATGACTCAGGTAGGCGTGCTGTTTGCGGCCTTTTCGTTCTCCAGTCTCATCGGGTCCATGCTTGGCGGCGCGTTGACGGACCGATTTGGCCGTAAAGTCATCATTATTTTCGGCCTGATTGCTTCCTCCCTGAGCACACTGGGTATGGGGTTTGTTAATACCTACACAGTCTTCTTTTTCATGGCGTTGTTCTCCGGAATTTTGTCCGAGACTTCCGGCCCGGCCCGGCAAGCCATGATTGTCGATCTTCTACCGGAAGAAAAACGCGCTCAAGGATTTGGCATATTCCGTGTGGCTTTCAATCTGTCGGTAGTCATTGGTCCTGCGGTCGGCGGTTTGCTGGCGGCCCGGTCGTATTTGGCGCTCTTTATCGCGGATGCAGTTATCAGCCTGATCACCGCTGCGCTGGTCTCCCGTCTCCTGCCTGAAACCAAGCCCGAGTCAAATCCTGATGAGCCTCAAGAGAGTGTGAGCGGTTCCTTCCGCGGCTACTTTCGCGTGCTGCGTGACACGGCTTTCATGCTCTTCCTCGGCGCTTCGATGTTGATGGTGCTGACTTATATGAACATGAATACCACGTTGGGCGTATTCCTGCGTGATACATACAATATTCCCGAATCAGGCTATGGCGGACTGTTGAGCTTGAACGCGGCCATGGTGGTGCTCTTTCAGTTCCCCATCACACGTTGGATCGAAGGCCAAAAGCCTTTATTGATGATGGCTGCCGGGACCGCCCTCTATACGATTGGTTTTGCCATGTATGGGTTCGTTTCAGTCTATTCTTTATTCGTTCTGGCAATGATCATCATCACCATCGGCGAAATGGTCATCGCCCCGATGGGACAGGCGCTGGTTGCCAAGTTCTCCCCGGAAGATATGCGCGGGCGTTACATGGCCGTCCACGGCTTCTCGTGGATCATCCCCTTTGCGGTTGGGCCGGTCCTGGCCGGGTATGTGCTCGACACCTACGATCCGCGTTTGCTATGGTACATCGCCGGTGGCGTTGGATTGCTGGCTGTGACCGGATTTTTAGCTTTACATCGGCGAGTGGAAAAAAATGAAGAAAGTGATGTCTCATCCGTCGCTGTTCAAGAAATTGTATAAGGAATCAACAGGAGGTTCTTATGTATCCTGCACTAACGCGTTGCCCTGTCTGTCAGAACGAGCTGGTGGTCAGCCGTTTGCATTGTCCTTCGTGTGACACTGCCATCGAGGGGCGTTTTACCACCGGTCATTTTGCCAACTTGACGCAAGAGCAACTGAATTTTGTGATCACTTTTGTGCGCTGCGAGGGTAAGATCAATCGTATGGAAGATGAGCTCAAGCTCTCTTATCCAACGATTCGCAACCGCCTGCATGAGGTCATCCGCGCGCTGGGTTTTGAGCCGGGCAAAGATGAAAGCCCTGAGATCGACGAAGACACCCGCCGCAGCGTGCTCGAAGATTTGGATGCGGGCAAGATCAGCGCCAAAGATGCCATGCGTCTGTTGCGTGGCGAGGAGGCCTAGATGTCAAAGCGAATTGCTGTTGGCTCACAGCCAATTATAAAAATTGATTCCGTTGAAGGTGATCTGCGCCTAGTGGGTTGGGATAATGATGAGTTCCTGATCCGTAGCGATGACGAGACGATTACGCTCCAACAAAATGAGGATGAAGTCAACATTACCTGTCAGGATGACTTGGCTCTCAACGTGCCGAAAAACAGCCGTGTTCACATCCTGACGGTCAACGGTGATACTTCCGTACGCGGACTGTTGGGCGATTTCGAGGCTAATCTGCTCAACGGGGATGTGGCTATTCGTGATGTCGGAAAGGTGACTCTCGGCGCGGTCGAATCGGACTTCAGCCTGCGAGGTGCACAAGGAGATGTACACGTCAAAAGCGTGGGAGGCGATGCCTCGCTGCGCGAAGTAAACGGCAGCCTGACTCTCGATTCCGTCTCCGATGACTTAGCTATTCGCGGCGTGGGCGGTAACCTGAAAGTTGACGTGGACGCGGACGTGGTAATCCATCTGGCTCCCAAGCCCGGTCAGGAATATTCCGTAGTGGCAGGCGATGACATTATGCTTGTGATACCGGAGAAAGCCGATGCTACTCTGACCCTGAGCAGCGAGGTGATCAATGTGCATTTGCCGAATGTCCAGCAGGAAGACACTACTTCTCGTGTGGTCACGCTGGGCGACGGCTCGGCGCAAGTCAAGCTGGATGCGGGCGGTGATGTGCTGGTTACGAATAGACAGGATGCCGCTGAAAGCGCCGACGAATTTGGCAACTTTGCCGGTATGATGTTTGATTGGGGCAGCTGGGGCCGTGAGCTCGGCCAGGATTGGGGGAATATTGGGCGAGAGATTGGTGAGCGCGTGTCCCGTCAGGCGCAGCGAGCGGCGCAGCGTGCAGAGCGCAAAGTGCGCAAGGCGGCAGGCCGTCGCAACGCCCGCATGAAATATACCTGGGATTTTGACAATATGCCCAAAGCCCCAAAGCGTGAGCCGGTTTCCGAGGAGGAGCGCATGACAATCCTGCGCATGTTGGCCGAAAAGAAAATCACGTCTGAAGAAGCGGAACAGTTGCTCTCAGCACTGGAAGGAGGCAAGTAATGTCTTCTGATGAGGAAAAACAAATTTTGAAGATGGTGGAAGAGGGAAAGATTTCCGCCGAAGAAGCCATGACGCTCATCAAGGCACTGGAAGAGAGTTCGGTTGAGGCTGAGGTCGAAGTCATTGAAACGGAGGCAGGTGAGGGTGAGGTAAGAAACGCAGGTTTGGAATTCGAAGAGATCAAAGCCCGGGCGCAGAAATTCGCTATGCTCCCATTGTGGATAGGCGTCACTTTCACAGTTTTAGGCGCTTATTGGATGTATGCATTGGTGAGTCATGCCAATTATGGTTTCTGGTTTTTCTGCGCCTGGATTCCTTTGCTGCTGGGATTGCTTTTGGTCGTCCTCTCGGCAGGTGGGATGCATTCGCGCTGGTTGTACCTTAATGTGGATCAACAATCAGGTGAGTGGCCAAAGCATATTACTTTTGGGCTCCCGCTCCCACTTGGAATAATCGACTGGGTCTTGCGCAATTTTGGACATTATATGCGCGGGATGGACAGGGCCAATGTTGAGGGAATCCTAAAGGCGCTTTCTACAATGGATGATTTAGATGAACCCTTGATCGTCAATGTTGACGAAGGTGAGAACGGCGATCAAGTTCAGGTTTATATAGGGTAATTTTGGAGGTGAATGATGACAAGCGTTGAAGAACGGATGAAGATCTTAAAAATGATAGAAGAGGGTAAAATCAGCGCGGAGGAGGGGGCCAAGCTGTTGGCGGCTTTAGCGGAGGGCCGCCGTGGCCCCCTCGATCCGGCAACGCCGGGCAAGCCGGGTGCGCCGCGTATGTTGCGCATCCGCGTAACGGATATTGATAGCGGACGTTCCAAAGCTTCGGTGCAAATTCCGTTGGCGCTGGTGGATGCGGGCATGAAGATTGGTGCCCATTTCGCCCCGGAAGTGGAAGGCGTGGATATGTCTAATGTGATGGACGCCATGCGCTCCGGTGTGACCGGCAAGATCATCGACGTGATCGATGATGATGATGGTGAGCACGTAGAGATTTATATCGAGTAGTTTTATAAGTTTCTTCGCAAAGGAAAAACTCCCGGGAAAACCGGGAGTTTCGCGCATCTATTTATCTGATAGTGAAAACGAAATGCTTTATTGGGAGCCAGCCTGGGTTTCAACAGAATGTACGCGCTGGGGACAAGGTTCTCATATGGAAAAGCTACATTTTTGATTTCCTTCATAATGAGGTCCACCAGGGGATCGATTTTCTCAGTTGTCCATACCATATCCGTCCGAGTAAGAAGGGATATTGATGGTTGGTGTATAAGTGAGGTGGTTGCGCGTGATACTGTGCAAAATTCCGGATTTGGGTGTTTTTATGTGCGTTTCCAAGTGTATAATTTCTTCTCTGTGTAACGTTAAGTAACTCATCTGTATATTGTCCGTCTTGAAGGTAATGGGTTAACAAATATGGATCGCGAGAGATACAGAATCTTTCCAAAGTCGAAAAATTTATCAAGATTGGTTGTTGCTCTTCCTGCTGGGATATTCCTGTCAGAAGTTATTGCTATGCTTCTGATTTTATTTTATGTTGGCCCTTATTGGATTACCATCCTGATCGATGCCATTATTACAACCACTTTGATGCTCCCAATTATATATTTGATATCTTATCGCCCGTTATTAAAACATGTTGCAGAACAGGATCGGGCAGATAACATCATGCAAGTTCGGTTAGGGCTAGTAGATTTTGCGCTCAAGCATACGGTTGATGAATTGCTCCAAAAAACATTGGATGAACTTGAAGTCTTGACCGGGAGTAAGATCAGTTTTTTCCACTTTCTTGATGCAGACCAAAATACATTATGGTTGCAATCCTGGTCGACCAATACGCTTCAAAACATGTGTGAAGCAGACGAGAAAGAAGGTCATTATTGTGTGGAGCAGGCCGGTGTCTGGGCAGATTGTGTTCGTCAAAGACAACCTGTCATTCACAATGATTATGCTTCATTGGAGAATCGCAAAGGGTTACCCGCAGGCCATGCTCCTCTTAATCGTGAATTGACAGTTCCAATTTTACGGAGTGATCAGGTTGTCGCAATTTTTGGTATCGGGAATAAACCACAGGATTACACTGTAGATGATGTAGAGTTGGTTTCCACTCTAGTCGATTTCGCTTGGGATATTATCGAGCGCAGGCGAGTTGAGGATGCTCTGCGCAAGAGCGAGCAGAAATTTCGCACGCTTGTGGATTGGACTTATGACTGTGAACAATGGGTGGATCCGCAAGGCAAGATCGTATATATTTCTCCATCTTGTGAACGTATTACGGGTTACAAGCCCGAAGATTTTATTTCTGATTTAGGTTTGTTAGCTCGAATTGTCCACCCGGATGACCTCAATTTTTATAGAAAACACCATCAATTGGTGCATGATGAAACAGCCGACATAAGCAGTGTAGAATACCGCATCATTGCTAAGGATGGAAGTGAACATTGGCTCGAACATAATTGTCGACCCCTATTTGGAGAAGATAACCGTTACCTGGGGCGTCGCGTCAGTAACCGTGACATTACTGGACGGAAACTGGCTGAAAAGGAAATCAGGGAACGAGACCAGAAGGAAAATATGCTGACCCATACGATTCATTCAATGCAGTTAGAGATTGCACGAGACCTACATGATACTGTCGGACAGAATATCGGTTACCTGCGCATGAAGTTGGATCATCTGTCTGAGACTGGTTTTCCCGTTCAAGAAGATCTAAAAAAAGAAATAACAAACATGCTCAAAGTGGCAAACGAATCGTATGATTTGATTCGAGGCACGTTGTCTGTGCTTCAATCAGGAGGTTTGGCCGATCCACTCGCTTTATTCATTCAATATGCAAACCAGGTCGAGGAAAGGTCGCACTTTAAGATCAATGTGTCAAGTCAGGGAGAACCGAGACCCTTGTCACCCAACCAGGTGCGACAATTATTCTATGTCTTCCGAGAAGCATTGAGCAATATTGAGAAACATGCACGTGCTGGACAGGTATCTGTAGCGCTAACCTGGGAAAGCGCGAATTTGAATATGATGATTGCAGATGATGGTCATGGATTTCGTCTGGATGATACTCAGGTTCGCCACCATTATGGTTTAAAATTCATGAAAGAGAGAATTGAGTTAGTGAATGGCTCTTTTTCTGTTCTCTCAAAAGATGGTAGTGGAACAAAAATTAAAATTACCCTGCCATATGAGAAGTAGTGATTTGTTCATTATGGTTTTAAAAGTGAGGTGGTACGAATGATCAGGATGGTTATCGTTGATGATCATGCCCTATTCCGTGAAGGACTGGCCTCGATCATTCAGATAGAACCGGATATCGAGGTTTCCGGCCTGGCAGGGACAGTTCAAGAAGCTATGGAAACCGTTCGCGAGTTGAAACCCGATATTGTTTTGATGGATTTCACCTTGCCGGATGGCACTGGGGCGGATGCAACTCGCCTGGTACTCAGGGAACATCCCGATTGTAAAATCATATTCCTGACGATGTCGGATGAGGATGAAAATCTATTCGCAGCCATCCGTAGCGGCGCAAAAGGGTACCTTCTAAAGAATATGAGCCCCTCGAAGTTGGTAACTACGATCAGATCGGTTCAGCGGGGAGAAAGTGCGCTGTCACGTTCCATGACTCTTCGCCTTATGGAAGAATTGTCTCGCACCAAAGGGTCAGAGCGTTTGGAAGATCAATGGCTGGAAAAATTGACGCAGAGAGAAAAAGATGTGTTGCGTGTTTTGACCACCGGGAAAACCAATAAGGAAATCGCAAATCATCTGTGACTCCACTGCAAAAAGGGTCAGCGACCCTCCTCAAAACGGTGAGAATTTAATATAATAGGTCCATGTTCAGAAGAAACACCAAACACCAACAACCCGCATTGATCAGCGCTGCCAGCGAACTACCCGAAAAGCAGCGCAAACGCCTGGAGAACTCGTGGGCAGGCACCTTCTACAAAGAATTCTTCTGCCGGATCGACGAA
>JASFRG010000153.1:0-11893 GCA_050115035.1 Anaerolineales bacterium
TTACACTATGTCAGCAGCAACCAGCGAGGGTCAGCGTGAAGGCGATGATTCGATTCGTGTCCGTACCAAGGATGGGCAGGAAGTTTTCATGGATTCATCAGTGATCTATGCCATCAACCCACCTAATGTGGTCAATCTGCACATTACCTGGCAAAAACGCTACGGCGAAGAACTGGTGCGACCGTTGGTGCGCGGTATCATCCGCGATGCAGCCTCCCAATACGGCGTGGAAGAGATCGTCAGTTCGAAACGGGCAGAACTGGAAGCCTACATCAATTCTCAATTGACTACAAAGCTAAACCAGAATGATCTGATCTTGGTCGATTTTGTCCTGCGTGACATCCACTTCAGTGAAGAGTACGCTGCCGCGGTAGAACAAAAACAGATCGCTGAACAGCAGGCCTTGCAAGCCGAGTTGGTGGTTGAGCAAAGGAGACAGGAAGCCGAACAGGCTCGCCAGGTAGCTCAAGGTCAGGCAGATGCGGCGGTCATTGCAGCCAAAGGAGCAGCCGAAGCGCGACTGGTCGAGGCGAACGCAGAAGCAGAAGCGAACAGGACCCTGGCAGAATCCGTCACACCCGAGCTTGTATCCTACCTGTATGTGATCAAGCTCTCCCCCGGTGTACAGACCGTCTTCCTGCCTAGCGATAATCAGTTCATCCTGCCATTGCCAGAAACGACTACACTACCCACACCTACAACACCAACTACACCAACGGAAACACCTTAATTTTCTAATGTGACAGCCACTTTGACAGTGGCTGTCACATCCAAATTCTTATGAGCGAAACATATCCTTCAGGCAAACAAATCAAATTAACCAGCCTGTCATCCTGTGCGGGTTGAGCGTCCAAGCTGAACGCGAAAACGCTGGCGCAGGTACTGCGCCCCGTACAAAATGTTTTTGATCCGAAGGATTATCCCGACTTGCTGGTCGGGCTCGAAGGTCCGGATGATGCTGCCGTCTGGCAATTGGATGAAAAACACGCCCTGGTCGTCACCACCGACTTCTTCACGCCGGTGGTGGACGATCCCTATGACTATGGTTC
Source organism: Anaerolineales bacterium (assembly GCA_050115035.1). Taxonomy (GTDB): domain Bacteria; phylum Chloroflexota; class Anaerolineae; order Anaerolineales; family Villigracilaceae; genus JAABUE01. The sequence goes on from JASFRG010000153.1 coordinate 1,050, forward strand.
CATCGCAGCGGCCAACAGTCTGTCTGACATCTATGCTATGGGCGCCACGCCCTTCTTAGCGCTTAACATTGCTGCCCTGCCTCCCGACCTGCCCACTGAAATTTCCAGCGAGATTCTGCGTGGTGGTGCAGAGAAAACCAGAGAAGCCGGCGTGGTCATTGCTGGAGGGCATACGGTGCAAGACAAGGAACCTAAATATGGGTTGGTCGCACTGGGCTTTGCCGAAAAGGACAGGATGTTGACGAAATCCGGTCTGCATCACGGGGATGCATTGGTGCTCACCAAACCGCTCGGCTTCGGATGCACGACCACCGCACTAAAACAAGGCAAAGCCGACGAAGCAGATGTGCGCGAAGTAGTTGACTGGATGACGCGTCTTAACCGGACCGCAGGTCTGCTGGCCGTTGAATTTGACCTCTCCGCCGCGACAGACGTGACCGGGTTTAGCCTGCTCGGGCATGGATTGGAAATGGCCGAAGCATCCGGAGTGGCGCTACAATTTGATTATGCACAGATTCCGTTCGTCAGCGGAGCTCGCAAATACGCTGAGATGTGGGCCTTCCCCGGCGGCGCTTCTGATAATCACGTACATTTCGGTCCCCAGGTCACCTTCGACCCGTCAATCGATGAGGCAACCCAAATGCTGCTCTTCGATCCGCAGACCAGTGGTGGTTTGCTCATGGGCGTACCCAACGATAAATTGGAAAACTTTCAATCACGCGCCAGGGAACTGAAGCAACCCATATGGGTGATCGGCGAAGTCCGCGCGGGAAGTGGTATAAAAGTTAATAGTTAGGAGAAATTATGTTTCCACGTGTTGGAGGAGTAGAACTCTTACTCAGTTGTTTGTTCGGTTTGATCGGACTGGGTCTGCCAGTTGCCATGCTGGTTTTTCTTTACCTGATCTACAACAAAGTCAAAGCAATCGAGGAAATGCTTAAAAAAGAATAATGTCCGAATTCAGTACAGAGCTTCTGTTCATCGCCTTCTTGATCGCGATGAACAACCTCCTGGCGATGACAGAAGCTGCCCTACTCGCTATCCGCAAGGCGCGCTTACAACAACGCGTAAATGAAGGGGATAAAAGAGCCGCCATCGTTCTCAAGCTGGTTGAGAATCCCAACCAATTCCTGTCTGTTATCCAAATCGGTATAACACTGATCGATGTGCTGACTGGCGCTGTGACCGGCGCAACCTTAGCGATCATGCTCGCGCGTTTATTTGAAAACATCCCGATGCTGGCCCCCTACAGTGACAATCTCGGATTGGCTTCTGGCGTGCTCATTATCACTTATTTTTCCATCATCCTGGGAGAACTGGTCCCCAAACGGTTGGCGATCCAGGACCCCGAAAAGGTTGCCTCTCGTTTTGCACAGCCTATGCTGCTCTTTACGAAGTTGCTCTCGCCGGTTGTGCGCTTCTTGAGCTTTTCCACAAATCTGGTTTTGAGATTGATCGGCATTCGTCCCTCTATTGAACCACCTGTGACTGAGGAGGAAATCCACGTGCTGCTGGACCAGGGCACGCAGGCTGGTATATTCGAAGAGGCCGAACAGGATATGGTCGCAGGTGTGTTCCGCTTGAACGACCGGCGCGTGTACTCGTTAATGACACCGCGCACGGAAATCCTGTGGTTGGATGTGCGTGATACCCCTGATAAGATCTTGAAAAAATTGGACGAAGGGCCTTATTCGCGCTTTCCCGTCTGCCAGGGCAGTTTGGACAATGTGCTGGGCATCGTCAAAGCGCGCAAGTTGTTGACGCGCAGCCTGGCAGGGGAACCCATCCACTTGAAAGAATGCCTGTCCCCGGCGTTGTTCATCCCGGAGACCACTTTCGCCTCGCGCGCGCTGGAAGTCTTTAAAGAAAGCAACAAGGAAATGGTGCTGGTGATCGACGAGTTTGGCGGCGTGACCGGCCTGCTGACCATCAACGATGTGCTGGAAGAAATCGTCGGTGATATCGAGGTGAGCGAGCCCCAGGTCACGCAGCGGCAGGACGGCTCCTGGCTGCTGGACGGCATGTTGGATATCGACGAGTTCAAGGAATTATTTCACCTGGGCCTGTTACCCAATGAGAACGATTACGAAACCCTGGCAGGTTTCGTGATGACCTCATTGGGCAAGATTCCACAATCCGCCGATCGCTTCGAATGGGAAGGCCTGCGCTTCGAAGTGGTGGATATGGATGCCCGCCGTGTGGACAAGGTACTGGTCACTACGCTGCCGGCGCGTCCTGTCGCCTCTTGATACCGCCCAAATATTGTCATATCTTGCAAAAAAATCGGTATGTATTCGTCGAATCCACGTAAGGAAAGTGTGTTCAAGTTCAGTGGTATAATTCCCGCCCGATGACTTCAGAAACACCTTCTCAAAAGGCCCAGGTCTGCCCGACCTGTGGTACTCGCTTGAGTGAAAGCGCCACTCGCTGCCTGGTTTGCGGCACAGAATTGACCGCCAAAGCCGCAGACGAACAAAAGGCCTCCAAGAAAGTCGAAAAGGCAGTACAAGCCAGCCGCATGCCGGAGATCACGCTGGGTCTGCCTGCTGCGCTGGGACTGATGGCAATCATCCTGTTGATCGGCGCCGGTGTGGTGTATGGTGCCTTGAACATGGGTGGACGTGTGGTCGAACCGACGCCCGTCTTCACGCCCACCGAGACGCCTCTGCCTTCACCGACAGCCACCGAAGCGCCAACTCAGACACCTATCCCAACGCCAACCGAACAGCCGCCATTCGACTATACGGTTGCTAGCGGCGATACCTGCTCGTCTATTGCGCTGACGTTCGGTGTATCGGTCAACAGCCTGATCATTCTCAACAATCTACCGGTTTCTTGTAATAATCTGTATGTTGGCCAGGTAATTAAAGTCCCCTACCCTACGCCTACGCCAGCGCCATTGCCGACCTCCACACTCAGTGGCGCGGCTGCAACGGAAGATGCCTGCGAGAAGGTACCCATCACCGTCCAAGAGAATGACACGCTCTCCAGCATCTCTTTGAACTATGCCGTATCTATGGAAGCGATCAAGGAATATAACGGTCTATCCACGGACAACGTGTTTATCGGACAATCCTTGCTGATCCCTCTATGCGAGCGCGCAACACCGGTTGGACAGGCCACCCGCACACCAACCCTACCGCCTCCCTACAACGCCCCGAACCTGCTCCTGCCTGCGGACGGTGGCGCCTTCACCCTGGCGAATGACGTTGTGACCTTGCAATGGTCGTCCGTTGGCACCTTACGCGATAACGAATTCTATCGCGTGATTGTGGAAGACATTACTGAAGGTCAGGCACGCCGTCTCACAGATTATGTGACGGACACCAAATATATCGTCCCCACCACGTTCCGTCCCAGAGACAACGTAGCCCATGTCATCCGCTGGTCGGTTGGCACTGTCCGCCAGAGCGGCACCGATGAACAGGGTGAGCCCCTTTATACATCTGCCGGATCTGAAAGCGATGAATGGGTCTTCAGTTGGGTTGGTTCCGCGCCGCAAGGAACGCCGGAACCATAGTCAAACTTTCAACCCAAATAATTAATCCCCGTCGCTTGGCGGGGATTTTGATTCTTACCAATTTGCCAAAAGCCCTTGACAAACTATTCAATATTCTGTATACTATCAATAGTTATTCAATATTATGGATAATACGAATAATTCAATCTTGAAAAACGGAGAATAACGATGCCCTTACCAGCCGCCATTGAACAACCCACTCGCGAAGGACAGCGCGTATCCCTTGAACCCGTCCCAAACGCCATAGCCAGCATGATGCTGCTTACCAAAGCAGAAGAGATGCCAGGCAGCGGGGCCTGGGTGGCAGAGATGCGTGAAAAACTCACTGCAGAGGAATTGTTCAGGCACAAGCTGGTCATCATCGGTTTCTTCCACGCCATTCTCCCGGATAAAAAATGGGCTTCGTATTCTGACTATCTGAATGATCTGGAAAACAGCGATCCCGTATCTCTTCGAGACAAGATGCTCGATACCTATGCTGAGATTTGCATCGCGTGCGATGAAGAAACGAAATCAACAGAAGTAGACTGGGACGAAGTTCTCAGCTCGTCAGACACGTACGTGGAGTTCCTGCTAGAACGTTTTGGCGAGAATCTGGTGGAAGTAGATATGGAAACCCAAGCTTATGAATACGTGATCGATCCACCTGCCATGCAGAAATTGATCGTTGACCACCTGCGCTGGTTCTGGGATGAGTACCTGTCAAAAGAATGGACGCGCACGGAACCCATCTTACGGGAATCAGTCAAAGCGTTCCAAAGCACGAACCTTGACAATATGAGCCGCCTGGAGATGGCGCGCTACATCACCGGGCAGGACCTGGAAGAAGAAAAGTGGAGTCGCACGCTCGGGAAGGCTGATCAGGTTGTTTTTATGCCGAACCCGCATATCGGTCCGTATGTAACGCGCATGTATTGTGGGAACGAGATCATCCTGGTCTTTGGCGCGCGCCTGCCGGAAGATGCCGACGTCCGAATCCCTGAACTGGACCGGGCTGATATCGTCGCCAGAATGTCTGCGCTCTCAGATGATACCCGTCTGCGCATCCTGCAAATGATCGCAGAAAACGGTGAACTTCGCTCTCAGGACATTATGCAAGAAGTAGAACTCAGCCAACCCAGCGTATCACGATATCTTACGCAATTGACTGCTACCGGTTATTTACAGGAAAGGAGAGTTAATGGTGCCAAAGCCTACGCTCTCAATCGTGACCGAATCGAGAAAACACTCAAAGCTGTCCATAAATTCTTACTAGGATAGTGATTGGTGACACTCACCAAAGGAGGTTGACCATGCAACACCCGTTCCCTGAAAAATTTATTGCGCAAAAACTGGCTGATACCCAACGCGAAATCGAACAAAACCAACTGGTTCGTGAAGCGAAAGGCAACCACAGTTCTCTCCAGGCCTGGACAGTCAACAAGATGCACGATCTGAGCGTTTGGATGATTTGCACCGGAGAACGTTTGCACGAACGCTACCACACCACCCACATTCAGCACCTGCATCAGAGAAGTACCCAAGCCCGATAGTTCAAAGAAAGCATCTTCCCCTCATTGAACCTTCCGGCCAAAAATTATCGTAAACAGCCGGAAGGTTCAACTTTAGGAACAGATATGCAAACACAACTCTCAAAATTAAAGAGTACGTACGCTGAATATCCAAAAACATTCTGGACACTGGCCACAGTTATCTTTATCGACAAAATTGGCAGTTTCCTGCTTTTCCCCTTCTTCGCCCTGTATGTGACAAAGAAGTTCGACGTGGGCATGACCCAGGTGGGCATCCTCTTCGCGTTGTTCTCCGTCTCCAGCTTCTTTGGTAGTTTCATCGGCGGCGCACTGACCGACCGTATCGGGCGTCGCAGCATGATCATCTTCAGCTTGCTGACATCTGCGTTCAGCACACTGGCGATGGGCTTCGTCAACACACTGGAAGCCTTCTACATCGTCGCCATTATCTCCGGCGTCTTTACCGATACAGGTGGCCCGGCCTACAATGCAATCGTCGGCGACTTGCTGCCGGAGAAAAAGCGTGCCACTGGCTTTGGCATCATCCGTGTGGCCTTCAATATTTCAGCCGCCATCGGCCCCGCTGTCGGCGGCTTGCTGGCAGCACGTTCCTACCTGGCGCTATTTGTCACGGACGCCATTATCAGCAGCATTGTGGCTGTCATCGTGTACTTCACCATACCGGAGACCAAACCCCAATTGGAGCCCGGTGTGGAACAGGAAAGCGTGGGGCAATCCTTCAAAGGATACCTGCGCGTCTTCCGTGACGGTGCCTTCGTCCTGTTCATGCTGGCCTCTACCCTGGCCTGGATGACCTACATGAACATGAACACCACATTGGGTGTTTACCTGCGCGACTCGCAGGGTATCTCAGAGGCCGGATATGGCGCTTTGATCAGCTTGAACGCCGTTATGGTGGTGGCCTTCCAGTTTTGGATCACACGCAAACTGGAACGTTACCCTGCCATGCTGATGATGGCCGCTGGCACATTGTTGTTCTCCTTCGGTTTCGTCATGTATGGTGTTTTCGATAATTACACCTGGTTCATGATCGCAATGGGCATCATCACAGTTGGCGAGATGGTTACCGTTCCGATCGCGAACGCGGAAGTAATCAATTTTGCCCCGGAAGACATGCGCGGACGCTACGGCGCGGTCTATGGCCTGGCCTGGGGATTGCCCTTTATGATCGGTCCTTACTTGGCTGGCCTGTTGATGGACAATTACAATCCTGACTGGTTATGGTTCGCCTGCGGCATTTGCGGAGTCATAGGAACCATCAGTTTCCTGATCCTGCACCGCCTGCGAACGCCAGCAGAGGAAACAGAAATACCACCCGCGGAACAACAACCCGCGTAGGTATCAGAACATCCGGAGGAGCGGAGCCTCCGGATGTTTGCTTTTAATGTTAGCTCACAGCGGCGTCCCCGCCGCCGTAGTTTCTACTCTAACAGGCAGTACTTGGTGTAAAATGTCCATATTATAAGGAGCCTAAACTTACATGGATATTCGCGCCTACAATCGTGATGCCTGGAATCGCTATGTGGACGGGGGAGAAAGCCTGTGGACGCAGCCGGTCAGCCCCGAAATCATTGCCAGAGCTCGTAAAGGGGAATTTTCAATTCTGTTGACGGAACAGAAACCCGTGCCGCGCGAATGGTTTCCCCCGCTTAATGAACTGGACATGCTCTGCCTGGCCTGCGGCGGTGGTCAACAGGGACCCGTGCTGGCTGCCGCTGGTGCAAACGTGATCGTCTTCGACAATTCCCCCCGCCAACTCGACCAGGACAGATTTGTGGCCGAACGAGAAGGGCTGTCCAATCTAAAGACAATCGAAGGGGATATGCGAGATCTATCCATGTTTGAGGATGAGTCGTTTGACTTCATTTTTCACCCAGTCTCGAACCTGTTTATCCCCGAAGTACGATCTGTCTGGCAGGAAGCCTTCCGTGTGCTGCGTCACGGCGGGACAATGCTGGCTGGTTTTATGAACCCGGTCTTTTACATGTTCGATCTCGAAAAAGCGGATATGGGTATTTTGGAAGTGAAATACAAACTCCCCCACTCAGACAGCGATTACCCCGAGCTGGCAGAAAAACTGATGGCCGACAAAGATGCGCTCGAGCACAGCCACACGCTTACCGAGCAACTTGGCGGCCAGATGGATGCCGGTTTTCATGTTATCGGTTTATACGAAGATTATCATGGCACCTCGGCTGTGAGCAAGTACACCCCTACCTATATTGCCACACGAGCATTGAAACCATAATGTCCAATAAACTCATTGATCTGAGCCATACCGTCGAAGATGGGATGATTACTTACAAAGGTCTACCGGCGCCCATCATCTGCGACTATTTGAGTCGCAAGGCTTCCCGCGAGCACTATACTGGTGGAACTGAATTCCATATCGGCAAAATCGAATTGGTGGCCAACACCGGCACCTACGTGGACAGTCCTTTCCACCGTTTTGCGGACGAGATCGATCTATCGGAACTGCCGCTCGAATCACTGGCTGACTTGCCCGGGATCGTAGTACATGCCACGGATGCGGGCAGGGCTATTACAGCGGAGGCATTTCGTCGATTGGATGTCAAAGGCAAGGCGGTGCTTATTCATACGGGCTGGGCACGACACTGGGGAACGGATGATTATTTCGAAGGTCATACCTATCTCACGGGTGAGGCGGCTGCACATTTAGTGGAAGCAGGCGCGAGCTTCGTGGGAATCGATTCGTACAATATCGACAACACAGACGATGGCGCTCGTCCGGTCCACACACAATTGCTGCGCGCCAATATCCCCATCTGCGAGCATATGTGCAATCTGGAAAGCCTGCCGGAGGGCGGATTCCGTTTCCACGCTGCGCCCGTCAAGATAAAGGCATTTGGAACATTTCCCGTGCGAGCTTACGCAATTGTAAGTTTGTAATGATTAACGTACAAATTTCGGAAGCTTATACAATATAATGAGATTGGAGCTTTTGAGGCGGTAAATTTTGCAGAGTTTTCAATATACACCCTACGCCATCCCGCTTGCACTGGCTGCACTGATTGCAGCAGTTTTGGCCATATATATTTGGGACCGTCGTCATGTGACAGGCGCGAAACCGGCAGTTGCGTTGATGGTTGCGCTGTTTGTGTGGAGTTCTGGTTACATGTTGGAATTTATGGGCAGCGATGCGGAGACCAAACTGTTCTGGGCGAAAATACAATATTTTGGCATCGCAACGCTTCCACTGGCTTCTTTTTTATTCGCGCTGGTTTTCTCCGGACGCAACATCTGGCTGACAAGACCAAAGTTTATCGCGCTGGCTGCTTTACCCGTTATCACCATCATTCTTGCGCTTTCAAACGAGGCCCATCAATTGATCTGGTCCGATTGGGATATCAAGACTTTGATGGGAAACACCTCCATATTACATTTTGAGCATGGTCCGTTCTTCTGGATTAACGCCTTCTATGCCTATGCCCTGTTGATCATAGGAACAACGATGATCATCCAAACGCTGCGCCGTCGTCCAGAAGTATATCGAGCACAAATTTTGGGCATCCTGGTAGGATTTACATTCCCCTGGATCACTAATATCGTTTCAAATCTCATTTACGATATCGATCTGACACCCTTCGCCTTCATCGTTACAAGCCTCGCATTTGCCTGGAGTATTTTCAAACAACACCTGTTCGAAAGCCCGCCGAACGCCTTTGAGACGGTCATCGAGAGTATGAGCGACCCGGTCTTTATCCTGGACATGCGAAACCGGATCATTAACGCCAACCCGGCAGCGCAGCAGATGTTGGGGCTTCCAGCCAGTGAAATTATCGATCACCATACCCGTGAAGTTTTCGCCAGCCAAACAGACATCCTCGATGTTTACGAACATACCGTGAACATCCGGGAGGAAATCACCATTGGGTCCGACAGCCGTCAGCGCTTTTACGAATTATCCATTTCGCCGCTTACTGACCGTCTCGATAAGATTCTCGGGCGGGCAGTCATCCTGCATGACATTTCAGACCGGAAACAAGTTGAACAGGCAATGGCAACGGCGCGCGATCAGGCCCTCGAATCAAGCCGTGTCAAGAGCGAGTTCCTGGCCAGAGTCAGCCACGAACTGCGTACCCCGCTGGGCGTCATTCGCGGCTACGCAGACTTGTTATCTGAACCGGTATATGGAACACTCTCTGAATTGCAAACCAAGGCAGTCAATGAGATCATCGATAGCACCGACCGTATCTCAGGTATGGTCGGCGAACTATTAGATGAAGCCAGGCTTGCAGCAGGCGCGGTACAGCTTGAGATCAAGCCCTTCAATCCATCTGAAATCTTGAAGGATATCAAAGAAAAGATGTCCGTACTCGCCGCTCAAAAAAGGTTGGAACTTATCGCTGAACTCGATTCGGAATTACCTGAGCAGATCATCGGCGATCCAACGCGCATCAACCAGATGGTTACCAACCTGACCAGCAATTCTATCAAGTTCACCAAAAAAGGTAAGGTTGGTATTCGCTTCTTCCTGCACGATACAAACCAGTGGGCCTTCGAGGTTTCCGACACAGGTCCGGGCATCCCGGAGGAAGCGCACGAGAGTATTTTTGAACCCTTCCGTCAGGCGGACAGCAGCATTCCGCGCATTTTTGGTGGCACCGGTCTGGGGCTTTCCATTGTCAAACACCTCACCAACCTGATGGACGGTCAGATCACTGTAGAAAGCGAAGTCGGCAACGGCAGTACCTTCACCGTATTCCTGCCGCTCAACAATGAGGTTCCCAATGGGTTTACCCCTGGCTCTGATTCTTGAAGACGACCCCAAACTGGCAGAACTCTATGAAACTGTCTTGAAACAATGTGACTATGAGACCCATGTCATTGATTCTGGACGGGATGCACAAAAAAACCTCGAAACGCTCTCACCTGCGCTTATCTTGTTGGATATACACTTGCCCTACGTCTCAGGCATGGACCTTTTGCAACAAATCCAGGGGGACGAACACTTAGGAAAGACCACAACCATTGTTATGACCGCTGACCTGTACACGGCCAAGGAATTGGAAGGCAAAATAGAGCACGTGCTACTGAAGACGCATGGAATTGCCAGGCTGCGCGATATTGCTACCCGCGTCTATCCAAACGAGTAGCCTGCTACCGTTTATTAGAACAATCCTGTTCCCAATCAAATTCAATGAAGTTGGAAATTATCAATAGAAAGCCAAACGGCAAAGTCAAAGAGACCCCGTTGCTGTTTGTGCACGGCAAATGGCATGGCGCTTGGTGCTGGGACGAGTACTTCCTGCCTTACTTCGCCGATCGTGGATATGAATGCACTGCTCTCAGCCTGCGCAGTCACGCCGGCAGTGAGGGACATGAAGGCTTACGCTGGCATTCCATCGCAGATTACGTTTCGGATGTGGAGCAGGTTGCAGGCCTGTTCGAAACGCCGCCGGCCATCATCGCGCACTCGATGGGCGGTTTTATCACACAGAAATATCTGGAGAAGAATCATCAGCACCCCGCTGCCGTCCTGCTGACGCCCATCCCCCCATTTGGTTTGTGGCCGACAACGTTTGATGTTCTGCGAGAACGTCCGCTCGTACTCCTGAGAGCGCTTGCCAGCTTGAGTCTGTACCCGGTTGTAGAAACCCCGGAAGTGGCCCGCTGGTCATTGTTCTCGGACGACTTCCTGGCTGAGTTATTGGAAAAATACCACCCCAAACTGCAAAACGAATCATTCCGCTCATATCTGGATGAACTGGGATTGAATCTTGTCCACACGGAACGTGTTAAAACACCATTACTGGTGATTGGCGCGGAAA
>JASFRG010000154.1:0-11563 GCA_050115035.1 Anaerolineales bacterium
CAGCGATCCGAGCACGATCAGCGTAACAATGCCAGCGTAAATGAGCACCATGCGCTGTTTTTCGGCTTGTGACATCTGGTTCAAGGCCGTATAAGCTTTGTTCATCTGATAACGCGCCGTCTGCGCTTCGCTGACGAAGGCATCCAGGCTGGTGACCGGCGTATCCAGCATGCGGCTGTAGCGCTGGGTGTAGCCGTCAAGTCGAGATTGAGGTTTCGCCGGAAGCGCACCGACCGACTCATCAGCCCGGTCGATCATGAGCAGCAGTCGTTCGGTGTAGTACAGTTCCTCGTGGATTCTGGTCGCCGCCGGGCAGGGGCTGTTCAGTTCGCGGGCAATGCTCCCCTTCCAGGCGGTGACGTCCGCCAGACGCGGGTCATCCGCCAGATGGCAGGAGATGCAGTAATTGCCGGGGACGAGAGTTGTTGTCTCGGAGGCTGGTAAGTCGCGGGCGGGGGAAGATGCGGAAACAGTCGAGACAGCCAGAATTAATACGGCAAGGAGTATCAAAGTGGGGGTCAGAATTCGTCGTGTCATACGTCCATGCTCACAGGTTGTTCTTCAGGAGTGTCCGGTTCATTGTCTTTTCCAGCGGACACAATCCAATGGGTCAGGAAGTAGTAGATCACACAAGCCGCACCGACCACCAACAAGGCGAAGACACCACCGGGACCGGCGTTATTGAAAAATGCGTGGACTACAGCGCCAATATCCATGTCAATTCCTCCTTATGTCAATCGCTGGCCGCCGGGCTGGGGACCGGGGCGGGTTCGGTGGTATGCACATGACCGGGAAGTTCCTGCGCTGTCTCCCAGATGGGGATGATGGGAAAGAAGCGGGTAAAGACCGCATAGAGCAGGACCAGGCCTGCGAAACAGGCCACCGTGATCAGGATTTCGGGCAGCGCCGGGAGATAACTACCCTGCCCCATCACGTGTAACATGCGCGGGCTGATTTCGGTGGGGATGATGACGATGTAACGTTCCATCCACATGCCGATGTTGATCAACACGCAGGCGAACACCATCCAGCCGACGCTGTTCTTGCCTTTGAAAAGGAAGATCAGCAGCGGGAGGACAAACACGAAGGTTGCCATGCTCCAGAAGATGGTTGCGTAAGTGCCGCTGAACTTATCGGTCAGGACAACCATCTCCTCGGTCATGCTGCTGTAGCCGATAGTCAGGTGCTCGGCGATCATCATATAGAGCCAGCCGAGGACAAAGGTGATCAGAAGTTTGCGCAGCGAGTTGAACAACCCGATATGCAAAATTTTTTCCAGCTTATAGACTTTGCGCAACAGGGCCAGGACGATGACAACTGCTGCCGTTCCCGAAAGGATGGCACCCAGCAAGAAGAACGGCCCGATCAAAGCGGTATGCCAACCGGGTTGGACCGTCATGCCGAACAGCCAGGAAACGACGGTGTGCACGGTCACGACCAGCATGGTCATGAAAACGGCCATGCCATCCAGCACCTTTTCCAGGCGATGGTACTGCTCGGGGCTGTGGTTCCAGCCCAGCGCCATGATCTCGTACATGCGGTGTTGCCAGCGCGGGACATTCGTCAGGCGATCACGAGCCATGGCAATATCAGGGATCAGGGAAAGGTAGAAAAAGACGATGCTGGAAAACATGTACAATGTGACTGCGGTCACATCCCACATGATCGGTGATTGGTAGCGTCCGTAGAAGAGCAGGTTGAAGAGGCGCTCCGGGTGCCCCATGTCAATGATGATCGAGCCCGCACCAAAGGGCAGGCTGAAGAGTGTGATGGCTTCCGCAGCGCGGGTTAGCGGGGCGCGCCAACTCTGCCCGGCAATACGCAGGATGGCCGAAATGAAAGTGCCAGAGTGCGCTAGGCCAATGAAGAAGACGAAGTTGGTAATGTATACGCCCCAGTAAACCGGGCGGTTCATGCCGGTGATGCCCAGTCCATTGATCAATTGCCAGACCCAGGCGACACCGCCAGCCAACACCAAGGCGATCAGTACGCCCCAGAGCATATAGTCGCCTGTGGAAACGCGCCGTATGGGAGCAAGGATTTTCTGTGTATATTGATTCTTTGGTTCCATCTTAACCTCGTCATCATCCTTGCTTCAAGTAGAAGACCTTGGGCTGCGTGCCCAATTCCTCGAACATGCGGAAGGCGCGCGGACTGTGCGATAGTTTGGACACCAGGCTATTGGGATCGTCCAGGTCGCCGAAGTAGCGGGCATGACCGGTACAGGTCTGCACGCAGGCCGGGATGTAGTCCGTGGCCTGGAATGTGCGTCCGGCTGCATCTGCCTCCTCGCGGGCCTTGCGCAGGCGTTGCACGCAGAAAGTACATTTCTCGACCACACCCTTAGGTCGTGGCTGCACTTCCGGCTCGGGATTCAGGTGCTCCTTCAGATCATCCGGCCACTCAGGAGGAAACCAGTTAAAGTAACGCACAGCATACGGGCAAGCCACCGTACACATTCGACACCCAATACAGCGGTCGTAATCCACCAGCACGATGCCTTCTTCGTTTTTATAGGTGGCCTGCACCGGGCAAACTTTGATACAGGCCGGGTTATCGCAGTGCATGCAGGGGCGCGGCAACATGGTGGTCTTTACATTCGGGTACTCACCTTCGATGAAGGGCAAAACTTCGTTCCACAAGATGGCGCGTCCCACGTCAGCCTGATCCTTCCCGGCAACAGGCGTGTTGTTTTCCATACGGCAGGCTGCGGTGCAGCTCTGGCAGGCAAAGCATTTGTCAAGGTCAATTACCATTCCCCAGCGGGGCATAGATTACCTCCAGAGTTCGTTTCTCAAACCGGATAAATACGGACGCGCGCCGGTCCAGCGACAGCCAGGCCAGTCAGCGGTTCGCTAGCAAATTCAGTCAATGTGTTGGGATTGGCACCGACAACGGAATTCTTATCGGACTTGCGACCCCAACGTACGAAAGTATGATGTCCCATACCGGGCGGCAGGAAGACCGCATTCGGCCAGATGCCCGGATAAATTCGGACCGTAGCCTGTACCCGACTAAGCGGTGACTCCACCCAAACGCGCTGCCCTTCTTCCAGATGCAGGGCTTCGGCCGCTTTCTCATTGATCTCCACCCAGCTATCCCAGCGGACGTGTCCTTGTAGGCCATAGCTCTCTTGTAAAGTCGGAACAATACCCTGCCATTGCTGAGATTGTGTGATCAACGGCTGAGTCACGAGCAGGAAGGGATATTCGAGCGCATCCGCGGTGCTGTCAGCCAGAGTTTCAGGGATATTGAAGTGTGGCAAACAAACTTGATCGGAGTCTGACGCGAGCATAGCGAAGAGTTCGCGGGAGAAGAAGTCGAAGCGTCCGTCTTTGGGGGCGTTCAGACGATCGCGTCCAACCACGTCACTCCAGGCCGGACTACCAGGCTCGGCGTTGAAATAGATCAGTTCGGACCAGTTGCCGTTGGATTCCAGCTTTTCCCAATCGAACTTCGATAGGCGCTCTGTGATCAGGTCCTTGTAAGAGGCCCAGGGGAAAGCGCTGACAACCGGCTCACCCAGGCGTCGCGCCAAATCAAGCAGCACATCGCCGGGATCGCGAGTGTCGTGCACAGTCTCGACGACCGGGCGGCGTAGGGAAATCCCGGCGTAGCCCGTGCCTTCCAGATAGTCATCACCCCACACTTCCAGGAAGGTGCTGGCCGGTAAGATCAGGTCGGCATGCGCGGCGCTTTCGTCCAGCGTGGAAGCAAAGCTGACCACGAAGGGGACTTTGTCTAATGCTTTCAGAGTCTGTCCATCGTTGTGCATATCATAGACCGGGTTGGCGTTCAGCAGGAAAAGCATCTCCAGCGGATAAGGTTTCTCCGCCAGGATTCGCTCAGGAACATTCTGGTAGGCCGAAAGCGCCAGTGGGAACTGCGTTCCGGCTCCGTCGAGGCGTTCCTGCGCTTCACCCTTTTTGGCCGTATCGTCAAGCGAATAAGCAGGCCATTCGGTCAGTTCAGGGAAGCGCTGCATAACGACGCCGCCCTGAGCATCAATAGAACCGACCAGTGCGTTCAGGGCGTGGACTGCCAGCGCTGTGTAAAGCGCATTGCCACTGGACAGTTCTCCTGGCTCGGTGGGCAGCACTGCAACAGCCGGACGGTTGGTCGCAAACTCGCCTGCAATGCGGGCGATCACATCGGTGGTGACGCCGGTGATGGCTGAGACACGCTCGAGTGTATAGGTTTTCAGAACATAGGATTTGAAACCCTGGTGTTGCACACCCTCGGCATCTTCAAAATCTTCGAAGCCGAAGGTAAAGTCGCGCACGAAATCTTCATCGTACAGATTGCTATTAATGATGACATTCGCCATACCCAGCGCCAGCGCGCCGTACGTGCCAGGGCGGATCGGTACCCACTCGTCGGCTTTGATGCCGGTGATCGACAAGCGTGGGTGGACAGCCACCAACTTGCCGCGCTGCGGACGTCCGCGGCGCATGAAGGCGGCTGCGCCCAGGTAACCGATCAGGTTGCGGCTGGATTCGAGCAAATTTCCGCCGAAGGTCAGCACATAATTGGAATTGTTGATGTCGTAGACCGGTAGTACGTTCACGCCCTGTGAAAGCCACATCGCCATGCGAGCCGTGCCTTCTCCCAGGCTTTCGCGTGAGATCATATTGGGAGAGCCATAGGCGTGCATGAAGCGGTTAACCACCTGGCGCATCTGCCCGCGCAGTTCGCCGTGCATCAGCGCCACGCTATGCTGTCTCCCGGCTTCGCGCAACACCGTCAGTTTATCCGCAACCAAGTCAAGCGCCTCATCCCATGAAATCTCTTTCCAATTTCCCGAGCCGCGTTTCCCATTCTGGATGCGCGGGCGCTGGATGCGTTCCGGACTATAAAGTACCTCCAGCGAGGTCTGTCCCTTCAGGCAGCACACGCCCTGGTTGAGCGGGTGCAGCGGGTTGCCCTCCACTTTCACAGCTTTCCCGTTTACCACGCGCACATCGAGTCCACAACCGGATGGACACAAAGCGCAGGTTGTTTTGACAATAGTTTCTTCCATTGAGCCGGATTGCGCAGCCAAAGGTTCCCCGGTTGGCCGGAGCAGGCTGATGCCCGCCCCGGCTGCAACAGCCGCGGTCCCTACTTTGAGAAAGTCGCGGCGGGAAAATTTCGATTTCGAAGTCTGGGATTGGGATTTTTCCATGCAGGCTATCCTTTTCCAATCATCGGACGTAGACTAATTGCCGTCATAATCATTCAACCAGCGGTACAGAGGTTCACCCGATCCGGATTTTGTTTCCAACGCTTCGGGCTCCTGGACCTCCAGGTCTGTTACCGTGAAATAAGCCGGATCCACGCTCAATTCGACGCCCAGCAATTCCAGTGATTCGAGCGTATCTGGCACATACCCTGGTTTCTCTGAAGCTACCCAGGCCTGTCCGCGCGGTCCGCGCGGACCGCCACCCGAGGGGCTGATATGACAACTGGCACAGGGCTCACCGGTCTGCGAGGCATATTCCGGGAGAGCAACAACCGGTTTTACAGGCAGCAACGCCAGGAACAGCGTTGTCACTAAAAACAATATTCCGAGCAAAATCAGAAAGTGTTTCATAATCGTCTCCGGCTCAAATCTCACCTACGGTGACAGTATCGCCATCTACCTGTACAGGGAACTGTTCCAGCGGGATGGGCGGCGGCCCAGCCAGCACATCACCGAATTCGTCAAAACGGCCATCATGACAGGGACAGTAGAATTCATTCTTGTCCTTCTGCCAACCCACGATACAACCCAGGTGCGTGCACACCAATGAGAATGCTCGCAAACTTTCTTTGGTGCGCAATACCAGAACAGAAACGCCGCCATAGGTAATGGCCTTTGTGCCACCCACAGGCAATTCGCTCAGCGGGAAGGTAACCGGTACAGCCTCCTGGCTTGTGTCTGATGCTGGAAATAATCGCGTTTGCAACCAGGTTCCCACCCAGGCTGCACCCAGGCTTAATAAGCCAAGCTGTATGAACTGTCGGCGAGGGACGAAAGAGGAGGGTTTTGGGGTTGGATTAGGTGTAGTCATAGTTATTGCTCAATCGGTTACGGTTCAAGAACAATTTCATCCACGCCAGTATAGTTATGGCAATTGTTGCAGGATGTAGCGGGATCATGGCATTGCAGGCAATCGGCTTTCTCCAGATCGCCGCGGTTGACGATATCCTTGTGGTTAGCCTGCCACCAGTCCAGCGGGCTGTGATATTCAGGGGCTGGCAGGCTGGGGTCGAGGTAGACCGCCAGCGGTCCTTCCCCATCCTTGACCGGTTTCTCCACATAGTGCGGGTAAAAGACAAAGACGAGGATGACGATCCCGAGTGAAACCAGAGATAAAGCTACTTTACGCATGCGTCTCTCCGTAATTACATCAATTACATCTTGAGGGCGTTCGCCAACAAATCGATCACGCCGCCAACCCTGACGGGCACATCCCAATAGTGCATCGATTCAGGTAGTTGCGCCTTACAGATCGCGCAAACCGTCGCCAGGTAGTTAGCGCCCGTGTGTTTGACAGCCAGCGCGCGCGGTTTGCCACCCGCCATGCGGATGGGCATAATCTCATCGCTTAGCAAGCCATTACCACCACCACAACAAAAGGTCTTCTCACGGATGGTACTCTCGGGCATTTCAATGAAGTTGTTGCAAGTGGCTCGTATGATTTCACGTGGCTCTTCGATGAGCTGGCCCGCACGGGCTGAGTTACAGGGGTCGTGGTAGGTGACAATGAGATCGTCGTTAGCTGACTTATCGATGTGACCGTCAAAGGCACCCTTGTGCATCATGTCCACAATGAACTGGCTGATGTGATATGGATAAGGTGGATCGAAGGCGTCCATCGGGCCGCTCAAAGTGGGGGTCATGATTCCGGCCCGCCAGGCATGTCCACACTCACCCCAGATAATGGTCTTGGCACCCAACATGCGGGCCGCGTCGATAATACGCCGGTTGACTTTTTGCAAATTGGCAAAATTCAGGAACAAGCCAAAGTTGCCGCCCTCGTCGCAGTAGGTGCTGGTTGTCCAACTGATGCCCAGGAAATGAAACAGTTTGGCATAGCCGATCATCGTATCAGTGTTGGCAAAATTGTCGGCGGAGGGGGGCACGAGGAAAACGTCGGCGCCTTCTTCATCTACCGGGAAGCGGATGGGGAGCCCCGTTTCTTCCTCGATATCTTCTTCGAGAAATTCACAATTGTCTATCCAGGCTAAAGGCGGAATACCCAGATTGTTGCCTGTCTGATAGACCTTCGCCACTACTTCTGAGACGTATTTGGTCGCGAGGCCAATCTCAGCCATGATCTGGCGGGCAGCAATGGTAATCTCGGCGGTGTCGATGCCGTAGGGACAGAAGACTGAGCAACGACGGCACTCTGAGCATTGGTAGAAGTAGGTGTACCACTTCTGGAGCATTTCTTCGTCTAAATCGGCAGCAGCCCCAAGCCCCGGGACAAGACCCGCGGGTGTAAAATAGCGGCGATACACTTGTCGCAGCAATTCGGCGCGCGCCACCGGGAAGTTTTGCGGGTCGCCGGTCCCCAAATAGAACTGGCATTTATCGGCGCAGGCTCCGCAGCGCACGCAGATATCCAGATACACTCGCAGAGCCTGGTTTTCCTCAAGCAACTCGCCTAACTTTGCAATCGCACGTTCCTTCCAATCAGGGACGAGTTCGGTAGGCAAGTCAATCGCCGCCATGTCCTTGGGCTTGCCGTAATAACATTTAACATTCTCCGAGGCATGCTCGCGGAGTTCAGGCGGACGAAGGACGCCTTCTATTGCAGGATCTTTATTGATCGGGGTTTCGTCAAATTTTGCCATGTGTCACTCTTTAAAATCGCGCTTAGAAACGATCATCATATCGATTGACATAGCGCTTGCCGGGTACCTGAACCTGGAAGGGTTGATGTCGAGATGGGCTGAAGAACACGCCGCCCGCGTGCAGCAATTTGCTGAAGGGGAAATAAATCATCATCATCAAAACAAAAAATAAATGCAGAAGGAAAAGCGGATGGCGCGGCACTTCCACCGGATGGAAGGTCATCAAACCCAGGATGAAGCCTTTGACATCCACAATGTTGACGTGCAGCCAGTAGCTGACCAGCAGACCGGTGCCGGCGATCAGACCGAGTAAAAGGAGTGCAAAATAATCAGGGAGGTTGGAAACGTAGAGCGTGCGCGGCAGCCCCAATCGGCGCCAGAACAAAAACAGAGCAGCGGCACCAAACAGGATGCCGAAAAAGATGGCAACCGGTTCCATGTACAAGACTATTCCCGGAACGGGGTAAGTAAAGTAACGCAGGTGCCGGAATAAAACCGAAACCAGGGCAGCGTGGAATATCCAGGCTCCAGCCCACAACCACTTGTCAGCTTTAAACAAACTCTGGAAAAGAGTTGCTTCACCCAGAACCCGTAATACAGCTCCACCTTCTGTTGTGGGAGCGGGTGTCAATGCATGTGGCAGGGGCGTAGATGTTCGTAGATATCCAATCAATTTCCAGAGCAAACCTGCCACAAAAGCGAAGGCTGCAAAGTATGCCAAACCGATGAAAAATAATGATAGTAATGTCCACAAAATATCGCTCGCGCTCATAAAGCCTCACTATAAACGGCAAGGGATAGGGGGTAAGGAAGACGATCTTGAAGCTCATCTTACTCCCCCCTATCCCAGGATAGAAGTTTCGTTTGCCTAGAGCGTATTAGACGCAGCCGGTTGGCTTAGGCAGACCTGCGATTTTGCAGGCTCCTTTAGCCGGGCCACTGGGGAACAATTCGTAGATCGTCTTGAGATCGTACCCAGTCTCTTTGCAAAGTTTGCGAATCATTGGAGCGATGCCAAACTGCTGATAGTAATCGCGCAGATAGTTGACTATCTTCCAGTGATCTTCTGTCAACTCTTCAACTTCTTCCGTCTTGGCAATGGCAGCAGCCATGGCTTCGTTCCATGTAGCGGGATCCTGGATGAAACCATCCTCATCCACATCTACCTGGAGACCTTCCATTTCAATCACGGGCATATCTACCTCCTAATAAACATTCTTTACGTGATATATCGATCAAAATACTTCGTCTGTTCACGCATCCGGGAGTTTGATGAAAGTTGCACCGCCAAAAGATGTAAACTCCAAAGTGCCGGCATTGACCAGTTCAGTGAGAGCCTTCTTGGCCGTCCGTGATTCAATGTCGAGACCTTTCGCCACATCGCGGTGGGTCATCATCTTCCCTTTTTGCTTGAAGAACTCAACAATTTGATCTTTCAGTTCTTCAGTCACTTCGCCACTCATAGTTACCTCCTTACCATTTGAAGGTAGGCGTTGAGCGGAAGGTTTCAGGTGCCAGAGTGAAATCGTCAATGAGCTGGACGGCGAAGGGGATGCCTGACAGTTCAAAGAACTTCTCCCAGCCAACACGTTCAATCCATTCACCCATGCGCTCATGCTTACGGGCATGGCTTGCCCACGTTTCGACAATATTCCGTATCGCGTCGGTCACCTCCGGCCAGCGGGGTGGATTGTTGGGCAGGAATGGGATCGCCAAGCGGGAAAACTTGGGTGGTGTTCTTGCGCTGGATATCTTGCCGCCAACCCAGATCGAAACGCCATCACCAATCGGGTCCGCCAGTGGCATGCCGGGGCACATGGTGTAGCAGTTGCCACAGTACATGCACTTCTCTTCATTAACGGTGAGAGATTTTGCTTTTGGATCAGGGCGGATAGCACCAGTAGGACAAGCTGCGATCACATTCGGGATCTCGCATTTTGCACGAACGGTATCGTGATCGACCACAGGTGGTTTGCGGTGAATACCCAGAATGGCAATATCCGAGCAATGCACCGCGCCGCACATATTGAGGCAGCAAGCCAGTGAGATGCGGCAATAAGCGGGTAATTTCCAGTCTGTGAAATACTCACTCAGATCGTCCATGACCGCTTTAACGACACCTGATGCATCTGTTGCTGGGGTATGGCAGTGAATCCAACCCTGTGTATGAACCGGATTGCTGATGGCATAGCCGGTGCCGCCTACCAGGTAACCCTGCTCTTTGAGATGAGCAATCAAGGGCTCGACCTGGTCTTTATCTGAAACCAGGAATTCCAGGTTGTGACGGCTGGTGAAGCGCAAATAGCCACCGCAATACTTGTCGGCAATCGCGCTGACATCACGAATCCAGTCCGTACTCACGAGACGACCGGAACCCACGCGAACGGTGTACAGTTCGTCGCCAGATTCGGAAACGTGCTTCAACAACCCCGGCTTCACGCGTTCGTGATACTTCCACTGCCCATAATTCTTCTCGATAACGGGCGGGAGCATTTCTTTGTAATTTGGAGGGCCAAAGTCAGTGCGGCTCATTATTTCACCTCCTCGGGTTCCCAAAAGTAGTAGGGATTGGCGCGCGGGATACGGATCATTTGTGGAACTGGGGGCAGATCCATGGCCTTTAAGAAAGCGCGCATCCCCAGGCGGTTAATCAATTCACCCAGGCGCTCACGCATCTTGCCGTTCTCATCCCACCAATCCCAGGCTTTCTCAACGAACGCTTTGAACTCGTCGTACGGGGGTTCCATCTTCATGAATGGGATAATCACCCAGGACATCAAAGCACCATGCACAATCGGGGCTTTTCCACCGACCAGAATGGTTGCGCCTTTTTCTTTACCGGGGCGAAGCGCCTTGGGCATTAGGTTGATACAGTGCATACATCGATTGCATTCAGCATTATCGATCGTCAGCGTTTTGCCCTCGGAATCCCACTTCATGCAGCCAGTCGGGCACATTTCCACGACTTCAGTTTGGATGTCGATTCCGTCATTGGCATAATTAGCGACTTCGTCCGCATCAATGCGGATATTGTCCCTCCAGGTGCCGATCACGGAGAAGTCAGAGCGGGCAACGGAGGCCACACAGTCATTCGGGCAGCCCGAGATCTTGATCTTGGATTTGTAAGGGAACATCGGACGGTGCAACTCATCCTGGTATTCAAGCGTGACCTCATGCAGCAAATCCAGGGTGTCGAAGCAGGCATACTCGCAGCGCGCTGGCCCTACACAGGCAGAGGGTGTGCGCATATCGCTACCGGAGCCGCCCAAGTCGAAGCCGATCTCGGCCAGGTCGTCAAAGCAGGGTTGGAGTTGATCCGTTGGCGCGCCGAGCAGGATGATGTCGCCGGTAGCGCCGTGCATGTTCGTCAATCCGCTGCCGTGTTTGTCCCACACGTCACAGAGTTGCCGAAGTTTATCGGATGTATAGAACCAACCTGCGGGCATGTTGACACGGAAGGTATGAAATTCAGCTACGGCCGGGAATTCTTCCGGCAGATCGGAATAACGTCCGATGACGCCGCCTCCATAGCCTCTCACACCAACGATGCCACCATGCTTCCAGTGACCAATTTTGTCATTGTAGGACCGCTCAAGTTGACCCAGCAAATCTTTAGCCGCATCTTTCTTTTCAGCGGCTCGCTTCATTTCTGTCACGAAGCTTGGCCAGGGTCCCCCTTCAAGCTGATCCAGCAAGGGAGTTTTTGAATCCTCAGCCATATTTTTCATCCTCCTGATGAATA
>JASFRG010000155.1:0-11554 GCA_050115035.1 Anaerolineales bacterium
CCCAAAGTCCGGCGAGAAGCGGGATGAGAAGAAGGATTCGTTGTAGTCGTTTCATTTCATATATCTGCTTGCGATTTTTGAACCTTCGCATTATACTCGGGTCGCTCGGGGCGTAGCGCAGTTCGGTCAGCGCACCGCGTTTGGGACGCGGGGGTCCCCGGTTCAAATCCGGGCGCCCCGACCATTAAACCGCCGATTCATGTTTGATCGGCGGTTTCCTTTTATAGTTTAAATGCTGTATGAATGAATTTACAATTGTGCATCTACCCTGCAAAAGCGTGCATGGATTGTCGGATGGAGATGTCTGTTATCCGATATCATGCGCTGGAAAGGAACTCAGAAAGTGGATTCGCTTGAAAGAATGAACCGTGCTTTGGCCTACATCGAAGAGCATCTTGCTGACGAAATTGATTTCAGACACGTCGAACGGCTGGCGCTGTGCTCAGAATATCATTTTAGACGAATGTTCTCGTTTTTGGCTGGCGTGACGCTTTCGGAATACATCCGGCGGAGACGTCTGACACTGGCAGCCTTCGAGCTCGTTCACAGTGATATACGAGTCATCGATATCGCGCTCAAGTGTGGATATAGCTCTCCGGATTCCTTTTCAAGAGCTTTTTTCGGACTGCATGGCCTCACTCCTACCGAGGCCAGAGACATTGGGCAGCCGCTTAAAGCCTACCCGCGGATGACGTTCCAGTTGACCATTAAAGGAGAAAATGAAATGAACTATCGAATTGAAGAAAAAGATAAGTTTTTTATTGTCGGGATCATGAAGAGAGTGCCATTAATTTACAAGGGCTTAAACCCTGAAATTGCATCAATGTGGGAAAGCCTGGATACGGCTACGATAAACACGCTCAAAGCGCTTTCCAACGTAGAACCGGTTGGGCTGCTGAGTGCATCTACCAATTTTTCGGAGGGCCGCTTGGATGGGGGAGAACTTGACCATTATATCGGAGTAACCACAACCAGAGAGCATCCCGAGAACCTGATCCAGCTCGAGGTTGCCGCTTCAACCTGGGCCGTGTTCGAGTCGATTGGTCCCTTCCCGGAGACGTTGCAGAATATCTGGGGCAGGATTTATGCCGAATGGTTTCCCTCCTCGAATTATGAGCAGGCTGTAGGCCCGGAAATTTTGTGGAACGAGAATAAGGATGTCGATTCGCCAACATTCCGCAGTGAGATATGGATTCCGGTTAAAAAGCGAGATAAACCGGCGGAGAATTAAAATCCCCTTGGCTTTCAGGTGACGGTCAGATTACCACTTTTGGGGGATGCTTCAGAAAAATGACCGTCACCTTTGTGTTAAAATAAATACGGAGGGCCCTATGGCAAAGAAATTCGATGGCGTGATCGAGGCAGTTCGTTACAATCCCGAAGGGCAGATTGCCCTGGTGCGCGGCTATGAGCTGCGCGGTGTCACCTACTCTGACCGTATCCTGCTTGACCGTGATACCTTGTTGGAGCGGATGAAGTCCGGTAAGAAATTTACCGTTGGCCAGCGCAAAGAATTCTGGGCCAGCACTTTTGACTATGGTAAAACGGTGAAAGTCGTCAGCAAAAACGGCGAAGATGTGCTCACCACGCGTGAGGATGTACCACAACACGATGAGCTCGAAGGGACTCCGGCTTTCTAGCCAGCGCTTCGAACCAGATCCAAGACCTGTTCCCGATGAAAATAATTGACCAGACTCCCCTGCTAAATGAAAATGGTGAAATAGGATTCATGCAGCGCGTGCAAGGCACGCTCAGGTATGGATTCGATTGGTATCCTGAAATGGAAGCCCAGAAGACAGTGCTGGCGCACCTGTCTCGCGCGCTTGGGAAAGGCTATACAGCCATCCGTAATCAGACGTTGGGCGCCAGCGGAATCACTATTCCAATAGCCTTAGTAGGCCCGGCAGGTATTTACGCAGCCCATGTCACGTCTGTGGGCGGTACATACCAGGCGAGGGGCGATAGCTGGGGGCAGGTGTTTGGGGACAATTTCAAACCAGCCTCAACCAACTTATTGACCCGTACTCAACTGTTGGCAAGAGCCTTGCAGGCTTTTATCGAACGTCAGGGCGTTAAATTGCCGCAGCCGGTGGAACCTGTGATTCTGGCAGCCAACCCGGGACTGCATATCGAATCGTTACAGCCCATCACACGCATTGTTTTGTTAGATGCACTGGAGCGCTGGGCGGCTTCGCTTGACAGCGCTGCGCCTAACTATACGGTGGAAACTGCTCACGAACTGGCAGACCGGATCATAAATCCGCGCCCACCGAAGAAAGTACGGCAACCTGTCGTCGATGAAGATGTTCCTGCACAGCCTGAAGATGAGCCGGACCTCTCCCGTGCCGGGGCTATTTTCGCTGCTGCTGATGACGCCGAAGAGTTTGATCCCAATGAACTCGGATTTGCCTTCGAAGAGGATGGAAATCTGGAGGCCCCTCCGGAACTCATTGAGTCGAGCCCGGCCGTTCCGCTCCCCCCCGAAGGCGATGCAAAGAAGCGCATCCTTGGCATGAGCACGCCTCAACTGGCATTGTTGGGCGGGATGATTCTGGTCGAACTCTGCGTGCTGATCGGCTTTGGGTGGCTTATTTTTCTAAATCCGTAGTTTTCTTTGACAACTCCTTTCCTTTCGATCATTATTCCTGCTTACAATGAGGAACGCCGTCTGCCCCGCACGCTGGAGCAGATTTTTACATTCCTGGATGAACAAAGTTACACTGCAGAAGTATTGATTGTAGAAAATGGCAGTAATGATCGCACACTTGAAATTGCGCAGAAATTTGCAGAGCAGCGGAAACGCTTGTTTGTTTATGCAGAAGAAGAACGCGGCAAAGGCAATGCTGTCAGACGCGGTATGTTCGAAGCACGGGGGGACTATCGGTTTTTGTGTGATGCCGATTTGTCTATGCCGATTGAGGAGGTCAATAAATTTCTTCCCCCTGCATTAGAGGGCAAGGATATTGCCATCGCCTCGCGAGAGGTCCCGGGTTCAGTTCGCTACAATGAACCCCACTATCGACATCTGACTGGTCGCATTTTCAACCACCTGATCCGATTTCTGGTTCTGCCAGATTTGCATGATACACAATGCGGATTCAAATGCTTCCGCGCGGAGGTTGCAGAAGTTGTCTTTCGCTACCAGACACTGACCGGATGGTCGTTCGATGTGGAAATCCTTTATATCGCGCAGCGAAAGGGATATCAAATCTGCGAAGTTCCCATAAACTGGTATTTCAAAGCGGATACGAAAATAAGTGTCTGGCAGGATTCCTGGCAGATGTTCCTGGATTTACTCACCATTCGCCGTAACGCGCGTCGCGGCCTGTATGACTCCAAGAACTGATCTCCCCACACTGAAATACGAAAAAGACTTGTGGCAAAGCGGATTCAGCCACATCGCCGGATTTGATGAAGCCGGGCGAGGCGCGCTGGCCGGGCCGGTAACTGTTGCCGCTGTGATCCTGCCGCCTAACCCGCGTCTGACCTGGACTTTGGCCGGCGTGCGCGACTCCAAGCAGATGACCCCGCTTCAACGTGAAACCTGGGCCGCGCGCATCAAATCGGTGGCGTTAGCCTGGCGCGTAGAGTTTGCCTCGGTGGATGAAATCGATCAGTTGGGGATTGCGCGCGGTACACGATTGGCTGCCGCCCGCGTATTGGAAAATCTCATAATTTTGCCGGAATATCTTTTATTGGATTTTCGTCTCAGCCTGCCCGAGTCACCTTTGCCGCAAACCGCCCTGGTCAAAGGCGATCAGCTTTCACTCAGCATCGCAGCGGCGTCGGTGCTGGCAAAGACAACACGGGACGCGCTGATGCGTGCGTTGGACGCACAGTATCCTGGTTATGGGCTGGGAAAGAACAAGGGCTATGGCACGCAGACCCATCGGTCCGCGCTGATGCGTTTGGGATATTCAACGGTGCATCGCAAATCATTTGTGATTAAAGAATTACGCAGTACGTGATGAAACGTACTGCGTAATTCTTTAATCGGAATTCGTAAATCTTTATTTGTCACTGCGGCGCAGGAAGAACTTGGTGATCTCTTCGGCCACAGCGGGAATGAGCGCCAGGCTAAGCACCACTATCCATTCGGTTCCGTTCAGGAAATGTGTGTTGAAGATCGGCTGCAAGAAGGGGACATTTGCGACCAGCAGCAGCAGAATAATGGAGAATGCAACCGCAGCCTGCATGTATTTGTTGGAGAAGACACCGATACGGAAGAGTGAAGCACGCTCCGAACGGACCGTATAAGCGCGGAACAGTTCGGCGAAGGAAAGTGTCAGGAAGGCCATCGTTTCGGCGGTTTGCACATCCACGCCACGCCAATCGTGCTGGAGCAAGTAGACCAGCGGGTTGCCAACAACCGTTGCGCCAGCCTCCAGGTGCCACAGCAACCCCAACCCAAACGCCACCAAAACAGCGCCCGTTTGCGCGAAGGTTTGTACGGTGATGCCGATGCCCATGATGCGGTTGATGATGGGTTCATCCTTGGCGCGCGGCTGGCGTTCCATTATGTCGGGATCGCCTTTTTCCATCGCCAGCGCCAGGGCAGGTGCGCCATCGGTGACCAGATTAAGCCACAACAATTGTATGGCTGTCAGCGGAGCGGGCAGTCCGGCCAGCGTGGCCAGGAAGATAATCATGATCTCGGCCACGTTGGAAGAAAGTAAGAAGAAAACGAACTTACGGATGTTGCTGTAAATGACGCGGCCCTGTTCCACAGCCGAGACGATGCTGGTGTAGTTGTCGTCGATCAGCACCATGTCGGCGGTTTCTTTGGCGACATCGGTACCGGTGATGCCCATGGCTACGCCGATGTCAGAGCGTTTGATGGCGGGCGCATCGTTGACGCCGTCGCCGGTCATGGCAACCACTTCGTTGTGGGATTGCAGCGCGTCCACGATGCGCATCTTGTGCTCGGGGGAAACGCGTGCAAACACATTGACAGATTTGATCTTTTCCCTGAGCGTCCCGTCGCTCATGTTGCCGAGTTCCGCGCCGGTGATGACTTCTTGCTTTGTGTCTATCAAGCCGATCGATTCGGCGATAGCACGGGCGGTTTCGGGGTAATCTCCAGTGATCATCAACGTTCGAATGCCGGCTTTCCTTGATACATCGAGCGATTTGTTCACTTCAGGGCGCGGCGGGTCGATCATGCCGATCAACCCTGCGAAGATCAGGTCTTTTTCCACTTCTTCAGGGGTCAACTCATCAGGCATTTCCTTGACAACTTTGAATGCAACCGCGATCACGCGCAGGGCTCTGGCCGCCAACTGGTTATTGGCATTACTGATCCGCTCACGGATTTCATCCGTCATTGGCGTGTCGATATCTTCCAGTTTCTGGTATTTTGTGCACAGATCCAGGATCACGTCCGGAGCGCCTTTGACGGCAATTACGTACCAATCTTTTTGATGGGTATCCGGTTTGAAAGGCGAGAAATCTTCATCATTTGGATCCAGCACCTTGTGAATGGTGGTCATACGTTTGCGGACAGAGTCGAATGGAATTTCCTGCACGCGCGGGAAAGCTTGTCCAAGATCCCAATAATCCCTATCGGCTTTTGCGGCCGCCACCGCGATAGCGCCCTCCGTCGGATCTCCGATCATGCGATAAGTGTCATTCTCGTCCGCTTCGAGGACCGCATCGTTATTCAGCGCGCCTACCCACAAGGCTGTCATGGCTGCCGGATAGTCAAGGATGTCGATTGACTTATCGTCGATGAAAAACTCACCCCTGGGGGCATAGCCGGAGCCGGTAACAGTGATGTCTTTTGTATGAATTGAGATATGCGTGACCGTCATCTCGTTTTGAGTCAGGGTGCCAGTCTTATCGGAACAGATCACGGTGGCGGAACCCAGCGTCTCAACGGAAGCCAGCCGGCGGATGAGGGCGTTGCGGCGCACCATCTCACGCATCCCCAACGCCAGGCTGATGGTCACCACGGCCGGCAACCCTTCCGGTACGGCGGCAATCGCCAGGCTGACGGCGATGATGAACATCTCCAGCGGATCGTATCCGCGGATCCAGCCAATCCCGAAGACCAGTCCACAGATGATGAGGGCGGCCCAGCCGAGGGTTTTGCCCAACTGGTCGAGACGTTTCTGCAGGGGTGTCTCTTCAGTTTCCACGCTCTGGATCATGGAGGCGATCAGGCCGATCTGGGTGGTCATGCCGGTGTTTGTGACCACGCCTTTTCCACGTCCGTAACTGACAAGGGTGCTCATGAAAGCGGCGTTCTTGCGGTCGCCAAGCGAGGCGTCCTTATTCAGAACCAGATCGTTGACTTTTTGCACCGGGACGGATTCGCCGGTGAGGGCTGCTTCTTCTACCTTCAGGTTCATCGTTTCCAGCAGACGCACATCCGCCGGGACGTAGTTGCCGGCCTCCAGCAGGATAATATCTCCCGGTACCAACTGGCTGGCTGGCAGCGACTGGCGCCGCTCATCGCGAATGACCTGCGCTTCGGGCGCGGCCAGTTTTTGTAACGCGGCCAGAGCCTCCTCCGCGCGGCTTTCCTGGACGATACCCAGGATGGCGTTGAGAACGACAATGGCCATAATGGCAGCGGCTTCCACATAATCGCCCAGAACGGCTGAAATGATCGAAGCCGCGATCAACATGATGACCACGAAATTATTTAACTGGGCCCACAGCATCTGCCAGAAGGTAGGACGCGGGGCTTCCTGTAACTGATTATGACCGTATTCGGAAAGGCGTTTTTCTGCCTCCTCAGATGTCAATCCCTCTTTCCCTGCTTCCAATCGTTCGAGCACCTCTTCGGCGGGCATTGCATGCCAAGCCTCAATCTTTTTTTTCACTGCTTCACACCTCGTTTCGTCGAAGTTTTGGGCGGCGGTCAGGTTAAAAAAAGACCACCACGCCCTCGTGGTGGTCTCGCCATCGCATCAAGCGCATGAGCTGCCGAGAGCATTCCGCTCTGTCCTGACGACAACTCATCCTGCGGGGAAGGCAGGCGGCTACTCCCCATCCATCGTCAGTGTACTCATTGTCAAAAGGGCTGTCAAGTGGAGGGGGACATACACTTTTGATATGTTTCGTTGCTATTTTTCCGGCGCGATGCGCGTGCCGGCGGGGATTTCGGTGCTCTTGGGGATCACGACGATTCCGTCGCGCACGAACCAGGTGTCTCGGTCCAGGTCCTGATCGATGGGGAAAGGTTTGATGACCACGCCCTCGCCCAGGCGCACGTTCTTATCCAGGATAGCCCCTTTCACGTGGCAGTTCGGCCCGATCCCAAGCGGGATATTGCGCGGGGCCCTCTCATCGTCGAAGTAGTCCGCGCCCATGACGATACTGTCTCTGATGTTAGCCCCGGCTGAGACCTGGCTGCGCACGCCCAGAAGGGAATGCTTGACCTCCGCTTTGCGAATGCGGCAGCCTTCGGCCAAGAGCACATCTTCCATTTCGCTGTCCTCGACAACGGAACCGGGCAGGAAGCGCGCATGGGTGTAGATGGGGGCGCTGGCATCGTAAAAATTGAAGGGGGTGTTTTGAGAGGTCAGCATCAAATTGGTCTCATAAAACGAGCGGATGGTCCCAATATCCTCCCAGTAATCGTCGAAATCGAAGCCGAAGACTTCGTGCGAGCGGATGGCCTCCGGGATGATATCGCCACCGAAGTCATCCTGCCCGGGATGTTTCTTGAGCAAATCTACCAGCACCTGTGTGTTGAACATGTAGATGCCCATCGAGCCCAGGAATGGCCGCTCCGGATCGTCACGGCTGACGAAATTTGCCTGGACTTCCGGGTCTTTGGGTTTTTCGGCAAAGTCGGTGATGTGATCGTCGGCCTCGCGTTTCAACAGCCCGAAACGGGGCGCATCGTTCTTCGCGACGGGTTGGACTGCCACCGTTATGTCGGCGTTGTTCTCCCAATGATATTCCGCGATTTGGGAGTAGTCCATGCGATAGAGATGGTCGCCCGCTAGGATCAGGACGTATTCCGCCCTGGTGGCCTGAATTTCGAACAACTGCTTGCGGACCGCATCCGCCGTGCCCTGGTACCAGCCGGTGCTTTGCATGGTTTGTTCGGCGGCCAGGATCTGCACCCAGCCGGTGTGGAAGGCGTCGAAGTTGTAGGTGGTCGAGATGTGACGGTGCAGCGAAACGGAATTGAATTGGGTCAGGATGGCGATGCGGTGAATGTCGGAGTTGATACAGTTGCTGATTGGGATGTCGATCAGTCGGTATTTGCCGGCGATGGGTACGGCCGGTTTGGCACGTTGTTTGGTCAGGGGGTACAGACGCGTGCCGCGCCCGCCGCCCATGATGAGCCCCAGGACATCGTGCATTGTTGGCATAAAAATCCTCCTGTGTGGAATGATGACAGTTTCTATTATCGCTCAGTTTTGTAAATAGCGGTGAAAAATATGAATAGTATTGGTTAATACTTGTTATATCACAGGTAATTTTGTATAGTGGTTGTAGAAAGGTACTTCGCGAAGTCAAGTCGCATAACACCACCAAATGGGGGACTTTGCACATATCATGCATTAGTAATAGGTTGGGCGCTTTACTTCTTGACAATGTTTTATGATGACTTTAGTGATTATGATAGGAGTTGACGCATGAATAAAGGTCTGGCAGAGATGTTCCGTTACAATGCCTGGGCTAACCGTGAAATTTTCGAGGATTGTCGTTCGCTGACCGAAGAACAATTAGATATGCAGATTCAGGGGATTTCCGGATCGGTCCGTGAACTTTTGATGCATATTGCTGGAGGCCAACAGACCTTTGTACTCCGAACGAAGGGTCGTCAGCATGAGGGAGAACTGGGGCGGCAAAGTGATTGGCCAGGGATTGAAAAGGTCATAAATATTATAGCAAGCACAAGCGATGAACTCATTACCATCGCGGAGCAACTCGAGGAAGATAACGTAGTTGGTCTCTCTTACCAAGGCAAAACCTACCATTACCCCAAGCGTTTCTTTTTGGTTCATGCAATGGAGCACGGTACTGAACACCGCACCGAAGTGAAGATAGCTCTAGCTCACCTAGGGATTGAAACACCTGATCTCGACGGCTGGTATTACGCACAATCAGAAGGCTACGGCCAAGAGATTACAACCAAACCATGAACACCAACCGTTGTGGCATGTCTAAACTTCAGTGACTATAAGATAGGATGGGTTGAATGGCAAAATTAGCAATCCAAAATGTGCCCAACCGGGCGTGCACCCTGCCCCGCTACCCCTCAGGCTTGCGGGGCTAAGGGGTAGCGGGGCAGGCGAGCTGGATTTCCCGCGCTCATGCGTTTGGTCTGGGCGACACTTGCACTGCACTGCACCAAACGCAGTGCTGGTGTGTTCGCCCGAAGCTCACTCGCCCGATCCCAGCGCCAACCAAAATGGGCTTTGCTCGTAGCTTCGGTTTGCTCCGTTCGTGGGCGAGTCTCGTCCCTCCATTTGTAGGTAACGCAAGGCAAGGTTAATGCAATCATGAACTTCAAGGCTGTACTATTAGACGTAGGCAACACGTTGCTGCACATCCCTGAAGATCCTCATATTAGATCGCTAAAAGCGGTTACACATATGGGAGAACTCCTGCTAGAAGATTATAAAGCTGGGATTGAGCAGGCAAAACGGGAATGGCTCCAGGCTGGCAGTACTCCTGACCAGGAAGATCTTCCTGAAACGTGGATCAGTCATAACAAACGCGCTTTGGAACTGGCCGAGTTTGAAGGTGATATTGTGCTGGCTGCTCGCTTGATTGAGGAGGCTTTTCTCTTAGATGGTTGGGAAGTCTTTTCGGAAACCCATGATGTACTCAAGGAGATTCGCAACCGCGGGATGCGCATGGGTGTTGTCTCTAACTGGCCCCCAACACTTGCGGCAACCCTTAAGGTGGCAAACATCCATCAGTATTTTGATGTCGTAGTGGCTTCGGGAATTGTCGGATATGCAAAGCCACATCCAGAAATCTATCGGTTTGCTTTAAAACATCTCGACGTAGCGCCCAAGCAGGCACTGTTTGTTGGTGACAATCTCATCCCCGATGTAAAAGAGCCTGCAGCCATCGGAATGCCGTCCGTTCTTGTCGACCGTGAACGCCGTTTTGTTGAGCATCGTGAACGAATCGATTCGTTGTATGAGTTACTCGATCGTTTGTCATAGATCATCAGTTATCCATGTTACTGCCTACAGTGTGTTCTAATAGCAGCTCTGTTCATTTCGGGAAAATTGAAGGTTTACCTTCATGTGTGGGCGTTTCCCGCCATTACTTCGCAGTGTTGGTCTGGAGTGGCAGACCATACGAACAACAACCTCCGTTTCAAATATGAAGAGAGAGTAAACTTTAAACGTTTTGGTATGAGATATGTACAATAACTTAACCACAACACCGGGAAAAATTATCATCATTAACGGCCCGTCAAGTTCTGGGAAAACCACTCTGGCGCTGGCCTTGCAAAAACAACTTGACGTACCGTTCATACGTTTTTCTTTCGATTTGTTTATGGAGCATAAAGCATTTCCAGCGGAACAGATCAAAGACGGTACCTTTTCATGGGATGCAATGCGACCCTCCGTTTTCAGGGGACTTCATCAATGTCTGCCTGCGCTTGCGACGGCGGGCAATAACGTCATCTTTGATCACATCATAGAAACCAGAGAATGGTTACATCAACTTATTTCCTTAATTTCCAAGTTGGATGTGTTCTTTGTGGGCCTGCATTGTTCTCTACCCGAACTCGAGAGACGAGAGATCCGGCGTGGCGACCGGAATAGGGGCGATGCATATCGAGATCTTCAAAGCGTGCATCGCGTCACTTCGTATGATCTGGAATTGGACTCTGAAAACTCGTTGGACGATAACGTCGCTCTGCTGATCCGAACATGGAGAGTGCGCAAACGTCCCTCAACATTAGATCAAATGCTCGCGGAAATGAAATCTCAATCTTGATGCTCTCAAAAAATTTCTCTTGACAAAAATAAAATACTATATATAATGCATATTAAGTTTATCAACTAAAGTGACCCAATGACTTACTCATTAGCATTTTCTCAGGCGGTAATGGTCGTTATCTATGTGGCGGACAAAGTTCGGCAAGGTATTTATGATTTCGTGCCGACCAAAGAACTGTCACAAGATCTTAACATTCCCCGCCCAAGCGCAGTTAAAATTTTGAACAGTCTTAACAAAGCTGGAATTATCGAAACGCGTGAAGGCGCAAAAGGAGGCATTCGCCTGGGTATCTCCGCTTCGGAAGTCACCGTTCTCGATATTTTCGAAGCCATTGAATCGGGGCGTGCTCTCTTTCATAAAAATTATCAATTTAAGGTTACTGGCAAGAAACCCGATCGTGCCCGGCAAGCCGTCGATTCGATTTTCGCTGCAGCCGAAAATGCAATGAAAGCCGAGTTGGAAGGAGACAGTATTGAAGATTTATTAGAAACACTGAAGAGTCCTCTGAAAAAAGTTGATCTTTAACAACCAACAATCGAAACAAAACCCTGACCTGAGTGTAACCAATGGCCGATGGAGTGCCAGGCAAAAGCAAAAAAAGAATCCTGGGCTGCCTGAGATC
>JASFRG010000156.1:0-11444 GCA_050115035.1 Anaerolineales bacterium
GATCGTGGCTTGCTCCGATGTGATCGGCACACTCAAAGCGGACGTAGCCGAAGAGCTCGGTCTCTCGAAGGATGTCAAAGTGATAGCAGGCTCGATTGACAATACCGCCGCGGCGATTGGCGCTGGCGCGGTGGACGATTTCGCCACGCACCTGTATATCGGCACCTCCTCGTGGATGGCTGCGCATGTGCCCTTCAAGAAAACCGATGTGTTTGCCTCACTGGCTTCGGTGCCCTGCGCTGTGCCGGGACGTTATTTGCTGACGGCGTTACAAGCCACAGCGGGCGGAAACCTGACCTATCTGCGTGACAACATCTTGTATCACAAAGATGAGTTGCTGCAAGAAGCGGAAGTCCCCGACATCTTCAAGGTACTCGACCACATCGCTGAGCGCGTTCCAGCCGGGGCTAATGGTGTGATCTATACGCCCTGGATTTGGGGCGAGCGCGCGCCTGTAGACGATAAAATGGTACGCGCTGGGCTGTACAATCTCTCATTGCATAACACCCGTGAAGACATTATCCGGGCCTTTCTGGAGGGGATCGCCTTCAACACGCGTTGGCTGCTTAAACCCGTCGAAAAATTCCTGGGTCGTAAAGTGGATGGTATCAATATCGTTGGTGGCGGGGCGCAATCGGATGTCTGGTGCCAGATATTTGCAGATGTGATGAATCTGGAGATCAGGCAGGTAGCCGACCCGATCTACGCTAATGCTCGCGGTGCGGCCTGGATTGCGGCTGTAGGCCTGGGCGAGATTTCTTTTGATGATGTAGCAAATCTGGTGAAAATTAACCAGATATTTACGCCTCAGGAAGCGAATCGGGCGATGTATGACGAGCGCTTCGATATCTTTACACAGATCTACAAGCGGATGAGTCCGGTTTATAAGAGGCTGAACAGATAGTGAAAGCGGCGTGGGTTTTTCTAAACACTTGGGGGCTCAATTATATTAGGGATAATTCTTGATTTTTCTAATTGCCTGACACCTTCGTTTGCAATGGTGGTTGAGTAGCTCGAAGCGGTAGCTGAGAGCATATCGAAACCACAAACGTAAGATTTTTGAAAGGCTGTTGGTTTCGACACCGTACCTGCGTTCGGCCGTCTCGCCCCGATGGGCTCACGGCCCGGACGGGGTGCAGGTGTACTCCGCTTCGCGGTACTCAACCAACGATTTTCCTTTGAAACTGTCGGCGGTCAGTTTTTTTTATGATGCGATACAATAAATTACTCCGGCCAGAACTGCTGTTTTCCCAGAGCTGGAAATTTAATCCATGGGTAGGGATGCAAATGCAATGAAATACAATTTTGACACTGTAATCGACCGCCGCTCATCGAATTCCATCAAATGGACAAAATATCCCGAAGATGTGCTGCCCCTTTGGGTAGCGGATATGGACTTTCAGACGCCAGAACCAATTTTGGATGCGTTGCGAACTACACTCGAACATGGGATATTGGGTTATGAGACACCTTCTCAATTTTTGTTGGCAACTGTGGCCGCCCGGATGGAGAAATTATATGGCTGGCACCTCGATCCCGATATGGTGGTCACTGTTCCGGGCATTGTCAGTGGGTTTAATGCCGCGGCGCGGGCTGTGTGCGCACCGGGCGAAGGTGTCCTGATGCAGCCGCCGGTCTACTTCCCATTTTTGAAGGTGCACGGGAATCAGGGACTCAATCGTCAGTTTGCACCGCTTGTCCAGGTGACGGACGGGAGAATTGTCCGCTATGAGATCGATTTTGATGGCTTCGAAGCAGCCATCGGGTCGGAGGGTGCGCGTACGGGAATGTTCCTGTTTTGTAATCCTCATAATCCAACAGGGAATGCTTTTTCAAAAGACGATTTATCCCATCTGGCTGAGATTTGCCTGCGTAACGATGTGGTCATTTGCTCGGATGAAATCCACAGTGA
Source organism: Anaerolineales bacterium (assembly GCA_050115035.1). Lineage (GTDB taxonomy): Bacteria > Chloroflexota > Anaerolineae > Anaerolineales > Villigracilaceae > JAABUE01. The sequence continues at coordinate 1,913 of JASFRG010000156.1, forward strand.
ATTGTTACTTGATGGATCGCAACACACGCCCATCGCCACGCTTTCCCCGGAAATCGCTGAGCGCACCATCACCCTGGTTGCGCCTAGCAAGACCTTCAACACTGCGGGGCTGTTCTGCGGCTTCGCGATCATTCCCAATGCGGAACTGCGCGAACGCTATCAGAAGGCAACTGAAGAACTGACGTTCCATGCCAACAGCCTGGGACAGGTTGCTGCGGGCGAGGCATTTTCCGGCTCCTGTGACGATTGGCTCACAGTAGTACGCGCATATTTGACCGGCAATCGGGATTTTGTTGTTGACTTCTTTCAGGAGAAATTACCGGACATCCACACCACTGTGCCAGAGGCTACCTACTTGATCTGGCTGGATTGCAACCTATTGCTCGAATCCAGACAGATCACCGAGAACCCTCACGAGTTTTTCCTGAACGATGCTAAAGTAGCGCTCAACGACGGCGCAGAGTTCGGTCCCGGTGGAGAGGGATTTGTACGCTTGAACTTTGCCTGCTCGCAGAATCTCCTTGAGGAGGCGCTTAGGAGGATGAAAGAATCGTTATCTTGAGAATTGTCAAATATAGTTTTATCGGTAATAAGGAGCTTTAATGAGTACAGACTTGAATTACGATACGGTGCAAGAATTTCTGATCGACATCGTCCCCATGCGAGAACCTGAGATGCAAAGGATGGAAAAGTATGCCAGGGAAAACAACTTTCCCATCATCGGCCCGGCAGCAGGATACAATTGTTACCAGATAGCGCGCATGATCGCTGCAAAGTCCATTTTCGAGATGGGATCCGGTTACGGCTACTCCACAGCTTGGTTCGCCAGAGCGGTCCAGGAAACTTGTGCCGAGGAAAGAACCAACGGGGTCGGAGTGGTGCATTATACTGTCTGGGATGAAAAACTCTCGAAAATGGCAGCCGGCCATTTGTCCAGATTGGGCTTCGATGGCCTGATCGAATATCACACAGCTGAAGCGGTGGAAACGCTCCGCAATACTCCGGGGCAATTTGACCTGATTTTCAACGACATTGATAAGGAAGGCTACCCGGACTCATTGCCGGTTATCAAAGACAAACTGCGGTCGGGCGGTGTGCTGATCGTCGATAACATTCTGTGGAGTGGTCGTGTTTTTGATCAGGAAGAAAAATCTAACTCCACAGAATCCATCCGTGAGTTCACGCGCCTTATTACAAGCGACTCAGATTGGATCACATCCATCACACCCATACGCGATGGACTTATCATCGCCTATAAAAAATGAATCTGAAAGATATCATTCGTCGAGATTTGGAGCCGGAACCCTGGGCTGAAGGGGAGAAAATTCCCTGGAACGATCCCGACTTCAGCCAGCGCATGCTCAAAGAACACCTCTCACAAAAGCATGATGCTGCCAGTCGTCGCACCCGCACAATTAAAAAGCAGGTGGATTGGATTCATAACTTTGTCCTAGACGGGAAGCCCTCCCGAATCCTCGATCTGGGATGCGGCCCGGGCCTTTATGCAGCGCGTCTGGCCGCGTTCGGGCATTTCTGCCACGGAATCGACTTCAGCCCCGCCTCCATAGAATATGCCGTTAATCATGCACCTGACATCGTCCCCGCAGGGGGAAATTGTTCTTACACTCTGGGCGATGTTCGGACAACCGACTTTGGCACCGGTTATGATTTGGTCATGTTCATCTTTGGTGAACTCAATGTTTTCAAACCAAAAGATGCAAACTCAATTTTGAACAAAGCCTATGCGGCTCTCAACCCTGATGGCAAGGTATTGCTCGAAGTCACAACGTATGATGCTGTTTATGAGTTGGGTAACCAACCGGCAACATGGTACTCTGCTGAGAATGAGCTCTTTGCCGAGGATCCACATCTGTGTTTAATGGAACCTTTTTGGGATGATGGACAGTCCGTCGCGATTGAACGCTTTTACATTGTGGATGCCGCTAGTGGAGAAGTGAGGCGCTATTCAGCCAGCACCCAGGCTTATACGGAGGATGAGTTCAGAGAAATGTTGCGGAACGCTGGCTTTATAAAAATTGAAATGTTTCCATCACTATTGGGAAAAGAAGATTCATCCGAAAGAGAATTATTTGTTCTGATCGCTCACAAGGAATAGGAGTAAACATGAAAGTATTATTTATCGGTGGCACTGGCTTGATCAGCTCGGTTTGTTCTGAGTTGGCGCTACAACGCGACATGGATTTGTATGTCCTCAACCGCGGTGTATCAAAGAAATATCCATTTTTGACCGGTGCAAAACACCTGACCGGCGATGTCCGTGCGGACGAAGCGGGCGTCGCAGATTTGCTCACCCCCCATCACTTCGATGTGGTTGTGGACTGGATCGCTTTCACGCCTGAAGATATCGAACGAGATTTACGCTTATTCAGTGGAAAAGCAGACCAGTTTATTTTCATCAGCTCTGCCAGCGCCTACCAGAAGCCGCCGGGTCATTACATTATCACGGAAGAGACTCCATTGGAGAACCCCTTCTGGGAGTATTCACGCAACAAAATTGCTTGTGAGAAACGGCTGATGCAGGCTCATCGTGAAGATGGCTTTCCGGTCACAGTTGTGCGCCCCTCGCTGACCTATGGACCCCCACAACTTCCGCTTTGTACCAATAGTTGGCAACAGCCTTACACCATCATCGACCGCATGAAGCACGGCGAGAAAATCGTCATCCCTGGTGATGGTACCTCGCTGTGGGTTTTCACCTGGAATGAGGATTTTGCCGTTGGTTTTCTGGGACTGTTTGGAAATGAAAAAGCCATTGGAGAAGCCTTCCACATTACCTCTGACGAGGTCCTAACCTGGAACCAGGCTTATCAGGAAGTCGGACGCGCGCTGGAGGTAGAGTTGAATGTCGTCCACATTGCATCCGAACTGATCGCGAAATATGATGACCATGCGTTCGGCAGCTTGATCGGGGATAAGGTCAACTGCGTGGTCTTCGATAACAGCAAGATCAAACGTTTCGTGCCTGAGTTCGACTGCAAGGTTACCTGGGCGGAGGGCATCCGCCGGACCCTGGCCTGGTTCGAAGCTAACCCCTCCCGACAGACGATAGACGAGGATTCCAATCAGTTATGGGATAGCATCATCGCTGCTTATGAGAGAGCATATCCCAAACAATAAGTGAAACTGGTGAATGAGCATTTCCCATTCACCAGTTTCATCCAAACATCTCTGTTTTCGCTTAGTGATTCGAGGCACCGTAGGGCGGACTGGAAACATTATCGATTTTGTAGATATCACCTGCAAGAGATACGACATAGGCTGTGTTCCCAATGAATTCCATCGAGGTCGGCTGGTTAAGTCCTTCTATGATATCTGTGAAAGTACCATCCTGGTTGACTTCCACCAGCTTGCCAGTATTTTCCTCGGCAGGGGAACCATCGCCTGCTCCATCCGGAAAGTCGCCTTGCGCGAGTGCATAGAGACTTTGACCAATACCATATTCCACGTCGACGAGCAGGGGAGCGCCAGAAGCAACCTCGGTAGCTGTAAGATATTTCGGTCCGAATGCTACAACCTTGCCGTTTTCCGGTTTATGTGGGTTGGGGCCGGCTTCAGCCATGAACACCGTATTGCCGTGAACTTCCAACCCTGTCGGGACGATATTGCCGAAGGCGATCATTTCCGATACTTCACCTTCAAGTGTTACATACAACACTCGGTTATGATGACCATCGGTCACCAGGAATCCGCCCCGGAAAGTATCTATTGCGTATTGCACGCCGGAGGGGATAAAAACATCACTCTCCGAAGGATTATTGATGGACCACGTGCCAATGTCCGCGATGATAGTATAGCTATTTGGGCTATCGATACGGTAGATACCAACAACATCACCGTTGTTGACGGGGACAGGAAGATCGTCGCCAACCATCGTAACCAAAACGTAGGCAGTCTCATCCATGAAGACCAGGTCATTCGCTCCGCCAATGGGCAGAATTGCCTTTGGCAAGCCTTCAGCGTACATGGTGACATTCCCGGTTTGCGGATCGACGCGAGACACTCTGCCAGCTGCACCTTCGGTCACATACAATGCGCCATCAGGACCGATGGTACTGCCTGAAGCACCCTCCAGGCCTGAAGCCAGAAGAGAGATACTGGGCTGTTCCAATGTGTTATTTGCTGCGACAACACCGGTACTGGCAAGAATGATCACAAGACTTAAAACTAAAGCGATCACAAAAAACTTTCTGTTCATACTTTTTCTCCTTTACTGATAAAAATTGATGGTAAGCATTTGGGTAGTTTGAATTTTCATGTAATCAGTTAATCATCACCTCCTTATCTTTCTTTCTCTAGTATTGAGAGGGCCAGTATTTGATAATTTGGAGCAAATTGGTGTGATATACTCTGGCAACATATTCACCGCAGCAAATGCGAGAATCTTTTTCGCCCTCATTCCCATCGACAGCTCAAATCACAAACCAGATGTATCCGTAGGTACAAAATATTGGATACAAGCAACAAAATTATCTGTCCGCATTGTTGCAAACAGGCGTCTTTTTAGCGTCTTAGGTTTATTAGAGAATTTGATGAATGATTTAAAATGCGTTTTCAGATTTCTCTCATTGGGTGGCCAAGAGGAGAAGCCCTTTACCACCCTTAGGAGGAGCAGAGCTCATTTGGGCTCTGCTTGTCACAGAGCAACATTGACCAACCATACCAATGCGATCAGGAAACCAGGGGCAATCAACATCCTGCTTATAAATCTCACTTTTATAGGTTGACGATAAGGATCATTGAATTCGCGATGAATTTCCTCTACATTGCTCCAGATCGTTTTTTCTAACAGGTTCAGGTTGTCAGGATACATGGTTATCTCCTTTCTTAATGAGCGTCCGCAAAAACTTTTTGGAATGCTCCTTTGGGAAACCTATGTCCGCATTGTTGCATAGGACTAGGACTGTCTCTTAACCGCCTGAGATTTATAAGTACTTTTGAGACGCAAAAAAGACGCACCAAAGATAAAGTCTCCATCATGAGCAGAGCGCTTCAGAGACTCTGCATTATGCAAAAGCATATTCAATCTGACTTTATCTTGCGCAGGAGGAAATCATGCTCCAGATTCGACTTCTAGGACAATTCGACGTCCGCCTGGATGGGAAACGCGTCATCGTCTCGTCCAGAGCTGGTCAGTCACTACTGGCCTACCTCGCTCTGACAGCGGGGGTATCACACCGCCGTGAAAAATTGGCCGGTGTCTTCTGGCCTGATACGACCGACGAAAATGCGCGCAAATATCTGCGCCAGGAATTGTGGCGAATCCGCAAAGTCCTTTCTGCAGGAGACCCTGATGGGAAAGACCTCCTAATTGCGGATGAATTTACGCTCAAATTCAATCCTGAAGCCGAATACTGGCTCGATGTTGCGCAAATAGAAAAACCCGACCTCGATCTGCAATCACTGATTTCTAATCTTTCACTTTATCAAGGGGAACTCTTGCCAGGATTTTATGATGAGTGGGTCTCTCTCGAACGCGAACGGGTGCAAGCCACCTTTGACACACGCATGGAGCAATTGCTCGAACAACTCGTTACAGCTGAACGCTGGATCGCAGTCCAGGAATGGGGGGAACGCTGGCTTACACTCAGCGGTGTGCGCGAGCCAGCTTACCGCGCATTGATGCTTTCCAGTGGCGCGCGCGGTGACATGGCAAAAGTCGCCTCCCTGTACCAGCGTTGCACGGATGAATTGATGGAATATCTCGGTGTTGAGCCGTCCGCTGAAACACATGCCCTCTACGAGGGCTTGCAAAAGGGTACGAAAAAGTTGCGTGGCGCGGTTCAAACCGCTGGAACGATCACCTTTCTCTTTACCGATATCGAAGGGTCGACCAGGCTGCTCGAAAAAATGGGCGATCAATATGCAGTTGCCTTGAGCGACCATCATGAGATTATGCGTACCGCCGTTCAAAAATGGCACGGGCGTGAAATGGATACGCAGGGAGATTCTTTCTTTGTTGCCTTCCCTCGTGCCATAGATGCAGTTCAATGCGCTGTTGAAGCCCAGCGTGCCCTCATCGCTAATTCCTGGCCGCAGGATGAATATCTGCGGGTTCGAATGGGATTGCACACCGGAGAGCCCCTGATCGCGTCGATGGGGTACATCGGCATGGATGTTCATCGGGCTGCTCGTATCGGGGATGCGGGACATGGCGGGCAAATCCTTCTGTCACAGACAACACGTGAACTTATCGGGCAAGATCTACCCGAAGGGATGCAGGTTCAAGATCTAGGTGAGCACAGGCTCAAGGATATGAAATTCCCAACCTCCATTTATCAGTTAGTAGCCGAGGGATTGCCGGCAGAATTTTCACCTATCAGAACCAAGTTCACCGGGGTAGAAGCACCTACACCGGGGGAAGCACCCTTCAAAGGCTTGCAATTTTTTGACGAAGATGATTCGGATTTGTTCTTTGGGCGCGAAACGCTGACAGCAAAATTAGTTCGTCGCCTGCATGAGGCGAATTTCCTGTCGGTGATTATCGGCGCTTCGGGCAGTGGCAAGTCCTCGGTGGTGCGGGCTGGTGTCGTCCCTGCGATCAAAAAGGGAAATGCGCTTATCAACGGCACAAAACCGCCGGAGGACATTGCCAGTTGGCAGGTCAACATCTTCACCCCCACCGCGCACCCGCTTGAAGCGCTGGCAATTGCACTCACGCGCGACTCGGAATCGGTAACCTCAGCGGCCACACTGGTAGATGATCTTTCCAAAGATCCGCGCAGCCTTCATTTTTTCTTGGCGCGTCAGACTCAGGCTCGCGATTCGGACGCCCCTCGTCACATTTTGCTGGTGATCGACCAGTTTGAAGAGCTGTTTACCTTATGTCGCGATAATTTCGAACGCGAAGCTTTCATTGACAATCTGCTTACGGCGCTAACTCCAACGCCTCTACCCCTCGGAGAAGAGCGCACGGGTGAAGGCCATCTGACGCTGATCATTACGCTGCGCGCAGACTTTTATGCGCATCTAGCCCATTATCCCGAACTGCGGGACGCGGTGGCCCAACAGCAGGAATACATCGGTCCAATGACGACCGAGGAACTGCGTCTGGCTATCGAGGAACCGGCCCGGCACGGACATTGGGATTTCGAGCCCGGGCTGGTGGACTTGATCCTGCGCGATGTGGGGGATGAACCTGGCGCGCTGCCGTTGCTTTCGCATGCACTGCTCGAAACCTGGAAACGCCGTGCTGGACACACGCTCACGCTCAAAGGATATGCGGATGCGGGCGGTGTGCGCGGCGCGATCGCCCATACGGCTGAGAGCGTATACCAGAACCTATTGTCCGAAGAACAAGTCATTGCACGCAATGTTTTCGTTCGTCTGACCGAATTGGGCGAAGGGACGGAAGATACCCGCAGGCGTGTCACCTTTGATGAAATCATGTCACACACGGAAGATACCGATGAAGTTCGTGAAGTCCTCAACACGTTGGCTGAAGCCAGGTTGATCACTCTGGGTGAAGAAACGGTTGAGGTCGCGCATGAGGCCTTGATCCGTGAGTGGCCTCAACTGCGTGAATGGTTGAATCAGGATCGTGAAGGCTTGCAGTTGCACCGCCGTCTGACGGAAGCCACGCGTGAATGGGAATTGCTCGAGCACGATGACGGGGTGTTATATCGCGGCGCGCAACTGGCTCAGGCGCGTGAATGGGCTGGGTTACATCCCAATGCGTTGAATGCAGGTGAACAAGCTTTCTTGGATGCGTCCAATACATTTGAACAGGCCAAGATCGCCGAACGTGAAGCCCAACAAAAACGCGAACTCGAAGCCGCACAAAAACTTGCGGAAACGGAACGACAATCTGTGGTTCGTTTGCGCCTGCGAAACCGTGTCATCACAGGGGTGGGCGTGGTTGCCATTGTCCTGGCTGGGTTGGCTACATTATTCAGCAGGCAGGCGAACAACAATGCCCAAAACGCTTTGAACGCCGAGGCTACAGCAATTGCCAATGCCGAAATTGCAGACGATGCAAAAGTTAATGCCCTTAACGCGCAATCTATTGCAGAGTCCGAACGCCTGCGCGCGGAGGATGAAAGACTGCTGGCCACCTCGCGCGAATTGGCTGCTAGATCTACCAGTAATCTTGACGTTGATCCGGAGCGCAGTGTCTTACTGGCTTTGCAGGGTTTATCCCTGACACATACCCGCGAAGCAGAAGAGGCACTGCATCAATCGGTAGCCAGCTTGCGTACCCTGAAAGTTATGGAGCACCCGGATTTTATCGGTTCAGTTGACTACAGTCCTGATGGAAAATTCCTTCTTACCGCGAATGATGATGGGATTGCCCGAGTGTGGGATGTGGAAACAGGGCAGGAAGTGTTCGGCCTGCCCGCCCAACCTGATTGGGTTAATCATGCAGTATTCAGCCCGGATGGAACATTAATTGCTACGGCTATAAATGACGGAACTGCGCAACTCTGGAGTGTTCGGACGAAAGCTGAAATTTTCACTCTCACAGGCCACACCGCATTTGTCATTAGAGTTACTTTTAGCCCAGACGGTAGATTCTTGGCTACAGGGAGTGGTGATGGAATTGTGAAGGTTTGGGATGTTTTAACTGGTCAGGAGATCCAAACCTTTTCTGGCCACACAAACCGGCTAAACTTTCTTTCTTTTAGCCCGGACGGTACACGCCTGGCTGCATCCAGTAATTCCATGTTGATCATATGGGACGTATCAACCGGCAGTGAACTCCTGAATATCAAAGACTCTTTTAACAGTGCTGCCTTCAGCCCGGATGGGAAACGATTGGCTGCAGGAATGATTACCGGTTTATGTAAAAAATTTGATGTTGAAGACGGCTCACAAATATTGCAATTATCAGGTCATTCGGCTAATGTGGTTGGGATTAAATTCAGTCCTGATGGGAAACAGATCGCGTCTGCCAGCCTGGACGGTACGGCGAAAATTTGGGACGCAGAAACTGGACAGGAATTGATCACTTTAGCAGGACATACAATTGACGTTTCATCTATAGACTTCAGCCCGGATGGAAAATCAGTGGCAACAGGCAGTGGTGACAACACCGCACGTATCTGGGATATTACGCAATCTGGTAGTAAAGAAGCACTTACTTTGTCTGGTAGGCAATTCAGGAACGTGCATTTCAGCCCGGATGATAAGCGGGTTGTGACCGCCGGCTTTACGGATGGGGTTGTGCAAGTATGGGATGCAGAAAGTGGACAAGAAATTCTACATATAGACGCCCACCCTGGGAGTCGCGTTTATCAAGCCGTATTCAGCCCGGCTGGAGACCGCATTGCCACCAGCAGTGCCGATAACACGGTAAAAACCTGGGATGCGAACACAGGTCAGGAATTGTTCACGATATCCGGTTTTGGGGAGGGATCAATTGCAGACGGCTTGTTTCCCGGTGTGCTTGATGTAGCTTTCAGCCCGGATGGAAACAAGCTTGCTACCGCCAGCGGGGATGGGGTCGCCAAAGTATGGGATTCACGGACAGGTATAGAGTTGTTCTCACTCGATGGGGATACATCTGCGCTCTCCC
>JASFRG010000157.1:0-11341 GCA_050115035.1 Anaerolineales bacterium
GACAGCAGAAAAATTTGAAAAATTTTCAGACCTTAAGGCATTGCTGAGTTACCTGAAAATGTGTGTTCACAGTGTGATCACAGACTATAACCGCAAGGCAGACCAGGTCAGCCTACAAATTTCCTTTGAAGATATACAAATTGATATTAAGTCTCCTGATCCCGCTCCGGAGTCGAAGGTGTTGGACAAGCTCGATAACCAATCCTTGTGGTCTCAGCTTAAAGAAAGGTTGAATGATGAAAAAGAACGCCTGGTCATGCAGGGAATCTTTTTGTTAGCGCTGAAACCACGCGAGCTTTGTGATTATTACAAGGGTACATTTGAAAATGTAGAGGAAGTCTATCGGATCAAGCAAAACATTTTTGCCCGTTTGCGCCGGGATTCTGATTTCCGCGGATTGTTCGGGATGGATGATTGAAAAATGTGGAATTCTGCGTTTATACACATAGAAAGTCAAAACATGTCTATGAAAGGTAGTGATGACCTGTATCTCCCCTCCTGAACTCGACGTTAGGCTCCTCATGGCCTTTCTAGATGGTGAAGCCGACCCGGAAACTACGCTTCACCTGCAGCAATGTGAGCATTGCCATGACAGGGCAAAAACGCTGGAACGTGAGCAGAAACTTTTGGCCTCTCGATTGTATCGGGCTTCATGTCCATCCACGGATGAGTTGGGGGAGTTCCACCTTCGTATGCTGCCGTCTGATCAAATGTTAATTATTTCGCAACACGTACGCGAGTGCCCGCTTTGCACTCGTGAAATTAATCAGTTAAAGGAGTTCCTGGGCGATCTAGTCCCGGTCACTGAGGGCAACCTGTTGCAGCAGACCAAACGATTGGTTGCGCAACTGGTGAGCGGTGGAGGAGCGGGCAAGCTCGCCGGTGCGCTAAGGGGGCCAGACGAAGGCCCACTCACTTTTGAGACAGAGGGCACGGTCATTGTGCTGGATATCCAACCGGCCAGCGAAGGAAATGTGAACATTTTTGGTCAAGTCGCTGCAGATGACCAGGACCTTTGGACAGGTTCTACAATTACCCTCAACCAGGCAGATGGGTCAAAAACTACAGATTCTTTGAACGACTTGGGGGCCTTCCAATTTGAAAAAGTCAGTGCCGGTTCTATCCAAATCACAATTTTATCCCCTCAGGGTATAGAGATACAAATCCCAAATTTTGATGTTTGATCAGGTATTATGAGTACTATTATTGATATGGATGAACAGCTAGAACAGTGGTTGGCGGATGAAGTTCCGCCTGAGATTCGTTTAACCCCATTAGCTGATGAAGTTGCAAAAAAGGCGGTCGCCCTCTTGAAAAAGGAGGCTGACCGAAATTGGGCTATCGATCCGAATATCTCTTTGAAATATGCTGACCGAATTATTGCCATTGGCCGGGCAAGAAAAGACAAATCTCAGGAAGCCTTGGGTTTAATGGCGCGTGGCGATGCACTCAAATGCTTAGGAAATTTACAAGAAGCTTGGGAAATGCTTAAGCAATCTGGAAAAATGTATCAAGCAAATGGCGACGAAATCGGCTGGGCTAGAACTCGAATTGGCCGCTTGGCGCTTGGCCCGAGTTTAAATCGGGTAACAGAAACACTTGCAGATGTGGAAAGGGCTCGGACCATCTTCCTTGACTGGGATGAACATGAAAAACTGATGCGTCTGGAAATCAACACTGCCTACATTCATACAGTTCTTGGAGAGCAGCATCAAGCCCTGCAACTTTACCAATCGGCACTCAAGCTCGCAGAATCGCTAGGGGTGATTGGAGAACCTCATCTTGGCATGATCAATATGAACATCGGATACGTGTATGGAAGATTTGGTGATTATCCGCAGGCTTTATCCTATTATAAAAAAGCACGATCATATTATCTGGCTCGCGATGAGACTCGCAATATCATCAAAGTTGAAAAGAATATCGCCACTATCGCCCTGGCCCAGGGCCATTATCGGTCCGCTTTACGCATGTTGAATAATCTTTTAGCAAGTGGATTAGAACAATTTCCACGAGAAGACGAGAGTGTCAGAGATAGCCTGGCTGAATGTTACCTAAATCTCAATCGATATACCAAGGCGCGGGAGATGGCACAGTGGACATTAGAAACTTATCGCAGCTTTAATGATAACTATATTCGCGCGCGTGTCCTATTGCATCTGGCTTCGGCCGAGGGTGAATTGGGCAATATTACTGCCGCTCAATCGGCCCTGGACGAAGCAGCTTCGATTTTTACATCCCTTGGTTCACGCACCTGGGGGATGATCGCGCGCTTGAGGAATGCCCAGTTAGCCTTTCAACAAAATAAACTTGGTCTAGTAAGACAGGAGGCACATGTCGCAGCTAAGTTTTTTGAGGCACAGGGACAAGAGGTCAATTATGCTTCTGCTTGTATGTTGATTGGGCAAGTCGCCCTGGCACGAGGTGATTTCGCTTCTGCCAGCCTATATGGTAAACGTGTTTTGCGGATTGCTCAACAATACAACGTGCCTTCCCTTCGTTACACTGGCCATCTGTTGCTTGGCCGCATTGCTGTGGGTCGTTCTTTATTCTCTCGTGCGCTTCGCAGGTTTCGTGCGGCAAACGCGACCATCAACAGGGTGCAACGCGGCCTAACGATCACCTTGCGTCCGGGTTTTATGGAGAATAAGGGAGAGGCCTGGCGTGAACTCATTAGCCTCCACCTGCGGCTTGGCCAGGAGGGTAGCGCGTTCAATGCTCTGGAACAAGCCAAATCCCAAGTAATGGACACCTATCTGGCAAACCGCGAACAATTTCGCTGGTCTCGTGAAGAACCGGAGAGCCGCGCCCTGATCGACGAGTTAGAACGTTTGCGCGCAGAACACCAGGTTTTTTACCAACTAGCCTTCAATCCGCCTCGAGACCAAAATATGGTGGATGAGGCTCCCTCTAAAGAAGCACTGGACGAAGTGTCGAATCGTGAAAGGCGCATGCGCGCCATTACCGAGAAGCTATATCTACTAAGCTACCCGGACAATGCTACCCACACATCATTCAAAACCTTTCTACCTGATATCCAAGGCTCCATTGATGAACGAACTTTACTGGTAGAGTTCTACGATGACGGTCGGCAATTCTGGGCATTTGTTTTGGATGGACAATCGTGTAAGGTACACCCATTGAGAGTAAATGTTGAAACTTTGAAGCTGCTACTTAACCAGCTGAAGTCTAATATCACTGCGGGGCTAAGAATGGAAACTAATTCCCCTGCTGCCAGTCGTTTGACACTTCTGGCACAGCGCCTTCTGCAACGTTTGTATACTCTTTTACTAGCACCGCTTGAGATCCAAAAGTACGCTCGGAAACACTTGATCATTGTGCCTTATGAAGCCTTGCATTACCTGCCATTCCACTTGTTACATGACGGAGACAGCTACCTAATTGAGAATTATGAAGTTGTCAACCTACCGACCGCAAGTTTGGTGACCCGTTCGAGTCCGCGCAACTCTTCCGGCGCTCTTGTCCTTTCTCATTCCTGGGGTGGACGACTGCCTCATGCACTGGCAGAAGCTAAAATAGTCCAAAACATGTTTGGGGGTCCGTTGTATGCAGAAGAGGCCGCTACCCGTTCTGTTTTGCAGGCTAAGCCGACCCAAATATTACATGTCGCCACGCACGGACAGTATCGCCTGGATCAGCCCGACCTGTCCTTCCTGGAGCTAGCCGATGGACAGTTATATGCCGATGATTTGCTTCAGCAGGATATGGGTTACGAACTGGTCACCTTGAGCGCCTGTGAGACTGGCCAGGCGAATGTGGCTGCCGATGAAGAACTCATCGGCCTCGGGCGCGGCTTGTTGTATGCCGGCGCAGGTGCTTTGATCCTCAGCCTGTGGCAGGTGACTGATTCAGCCCTTACCCAGGCGTTCATGGAACATTTATACACCGCTCTGTACAACGGTAATTCAAAAGCTGCCGCGCTACGTGAGGCCCAAATGTTTATCCTTCAACAACATTCTCATATACATCCAGCCTTCTGGGGTGCGTTCCAACTGATTGGGAATCCACAGCCGCTTTCCAATCTTAGAGCCTATCCGTAAAATAAAATCTAAGCGGCGTTCCCCACCGCCGGGGATAATGGCACGAAAATTTTTCGGATAGAGTTTTAGTTAGTGTTTTGAAAGGAGTAAAGCTATGTCTGTAAATTCTGTAACCTCTGATGACCTGATACCACTTTATTTTCAACCAGAGCAACTCATATTCCATGCCAATGAAAATTTGCGTAACAAACCGAAAAAGATTCAGGACTTAATTGAGTGGGCAAATAATGTTGCAAGTGAGACCGAAAATAGTATAAAAATATCTGTTTCTGACGATATATTCGATTTCAGCCCTGGAGAAAATCTTGACCCAAAAAAGAAAAGTTTACTTTATCAGAAACGGACTAAACTTAGGCAAAGGCGACCCGATGCCAGAACCAAATATAAATCACCTTTCACTGTAGACCCACATTCTTTCTCTATGGTGTTTGCCGACGTCAAAAGTAATAATTGGCCTGGAATTTCAACATATTCGAAAGACGTAACAGATGAGGTATCAGCTGCGCGAGCGAATGCGTTGAAAAAGATATTGCCTGAAATGCTCGAACTTGCTATCCTTCTGGATAGTAGGCGTAAGGATTCCCCGGTAGCATTAGAAGTGGTTTCCCTGAACTGGTTGATGAATGGCAGTAGGGAGGATCCAGGAACCACTGGTGGTCCAGGTGGCAGACCATTTCCTGTTGATAATTCTAAAAAGAATAACTACCATTTCCTCTCGAATCTGGATCAAAATTCAGATTTGCCCGGATTTCTTAATGGCATTCCCCATCAGGATTCTGGAAAAGATGTAGTGGTCGCTATCTTAGATACATCGTACAGCAAAGATAAATTAGAAAAACTTCACAAGACCTGGGTACTTAATAAGAGTCAAAAGGAACAGCATCCGATCATTGAAGCTTTGCTAGGTGATGAAGGTGCTTTGCGTAATACCGATGGACAACTTCGTGTATATACGGATCCAGCTGTAACCAACTACCTACCAGGTTTGATAATCGATGGCCATGACTATGACATGACCGATCATGGTCTATTCGTGGCAGGTATCATCAATTCACTAGCGCCGAAAGCTGAATTGCATTTGTATCAAGTGCTCAACGAGCATGGTTTGGGCGATATGCGTAGCGTTGCTCGTGCCTTGCAACAAGTTTTTAATGATTTCCAGGAAAGAAAACTTGTGGTCAACTTAAGCTTGACGATGAACATACCATTGGAAAAAGGGCATTTAAAAGAAGACCATTTAAGTAATGATGCCATAGACATAGGTGCCGAAATTCTAAAGCACAAAACATTTAATGAGCGTCAGGCACAAATCTTCGAATCAATCTGCGATTTGGTTTATACCCTTGATTCTCGTATTATTGCTGCAGCAGGGAACGAATCTAAGAGCAAAAAACCGCGTCTTGGCGCCCTTTACCCTGCAGCTTTCGATCGTGTCTTGGGGGTGGGTGCCTTAGCTTATGATGATGGTTCAGTTTCCCCTGCCAGCTATTCAAATCTGGCTGATAAACCAACCAATGATGGGATTGCAACCTTCGGTGGCGAGGCAAAGGAAAAAGGAATTCTTGGCGTTTACGTGGGTCCGTTTCCTGATGGAAGTAAAAATGAAAACGGTTTTGCTTGGTGGAGCGGCACATCTTTTGCCACGCCAATCATAAGCGGAATAACGGCAGCTGTGCTCAGTAAAATGCCGGGAGCCATCACGGAAGAAGCAATAATAAAGTTGTTTGAGGCCCAATCAAAATTTACCAACGATGATGAGGACGTATTGACCGTCGCTCAAGGTCCAAAGTAAACGGACTCTCCATAAATCCATTTCCATCTCAATAGAAATAGCTATACACCCTCTGGCAGCTTTGCCAGAGGGTGTTGATTTTTCCTGTGCGGTTTTTAGCTATTTGGAAATTCTTGTTTTAGCCCCGGCATCCACCCGGGGGCTATTTCATTTCGATGCTTGAATTCCGATCCAACCTTCGTTTAAGAAGGGTAAAGGCACCGCTAGTGAGTGGTGCATCAGCCGGAAGGAGGCAATTATGCGAAATGCATACCCCGAATTGTACATTGCACAGAAACAGGCGGATGTGCAGCGTGAAATCAAACACAACAAACTGGTTCGTGAAGCAAAGAGCGTCAACGCACATCGCCAGGGTTTCATCGCTAGCAAGTTGAATGCCCTGGGCAACTGGATGATCCGTAAGGGTGAACGTCTACATGAGCGTTACCGTGCGCGATCGAATGCCCGCTCCTATTAGGAGCATATATCAGCCTCTGGATTTTGCCAGGGGCTGATGCATTGTCAGGACCAGAAAGGAATCATGATGAATACTCGCTTACAGACAGATGTTTGGATTTACCGAATCTTTGTTGTGCTTGGTGTAATCTTTATGGCAAGCGGGATTGCCACAATCGTTTTGACGATCATCGGCTTGCAACTGCCGGAAATCCTTATTGCGCTTGAAGCAGTAGCGATTGGAGGTTTGGTCCGGCTGTCCATTTCACCCTTGAACCGGGAATTGTGATTTGTACAAAGCGATTCTGCAGAAAGCAATCCTTCTGGCCTGAAAATATCCACCAAAACGAATGGCACGGCAAATAATACCAGCGTCAGCCCTCGGGGTATGCCGAGGGCTGATTTTATTTAATGCTTGAATTTTGGCCAAACCTTCGTTTAAGGGGTTAACAAAACACATCATTATTGTTGAAAGTACTCGCTTGTACTGGACAACACGAATTATTCAAAAAAAGGAGAAAAGACCATGAAAGTACTGCTCATTATCGCAATGGCGCTCGGCATCTCATTCAGCACAGGACCGGAAGAAGTGCCAACCAGTCTGTGTCACGACCCGCTGTTAGGTCCCTCCATGATCATTTATTCGGATTGTGGCGGCACTCCGGAAGTAGCAGAAAAGGATAGATCCCGAAGAAACAATCGCTCAATAAGCCAAATGATTGAACAACTTGCAGATGAGCTCGATATTCAACCCGCCGAATCACAGACTGAACAAGTTGTTGATCAACCGACTGAAATCTCGATCGAACTGCCTGTTGAACTGTCAAATGAGCAATCTACAGAACAGTTGAATGATCAATCGACCGAACAATCAACCGAAAAGCCGGAGGATGAAAAACAGAATTGCAACAAAGGATCGGGCAACGGTACAGAAGGATGCGATCCTGGAAACCACCCCGAAAAGGGCAACAACGACGAAGGTGGCGATAAACATCCTCAGAATGGCAAGAATGAAAATCAAAAATGCAACAAGGGATCAGGCAACGGTGCGGAAGGGTGCGATCCTGGAAACCACCCTGAAAAAGGCAACAACGACGAAGGTGGCAATAAGCATCTTCAGAATGGCAAGAACGAATATCAAAAATGCAACAAAGGTTCAGGCAACGGTGCGGAAGGGTGTGATCCCGGGAATCATCCCGAAAAGGGCAACAACGATGAAGGTGGCGATCGCCATCCGCAGAACAGCAAGAAGGACAAAAAGCACTAGAACAGTTTTCCCGAAATAGCCTCCAGCAATCCGCTGGGGGCTATTTCCTTTCGATACTTGAATATTATTTTAAGGCTTTTTCAGACAAGTTTGATTGACATTCTCGCAAAATTCTGTACACTTATTTTAGGGCCTATAAATTCATGGAACATAATGTGATAAATCTACCTAGCACCATCTCTTTGACGATTAATGAACTTTCATTATCGGGAATACCAGGAAGGAGTCAAGTTGCCCGTATCGACTGATTTTGCCGATCTAGAACTTAACCTCCGACGCAGCAAGGGGAACACCTTTGCAGTAGAAATGCGATTTACCCAACCGGGCAGCGATGCGGAAATTCGGCTGGGTCAGAGTGAGACGATCTCCGTGCAATTTGATCTCCAGTCGCTGTTCGATACTGCCTTCGATCCTGCCACATATGGCAGGCTTTTAAGCGAGGGTCTTTTTGCCAATAAACAATTGTTGGCTGGTTTCCAGCAGGCGCGTGCCAGCGCAGGGACAGCTCAAAAACCGCTGCGCGTGCGGCTGGTGATCGATCCGGACGCATCTGAGCTCAACAGGATCAATTGGGAAAGCATGCGTGACCCGCAGGATGAAAAGCATACGCTCTTCACCGGTGAAGATATTCTATTCTCGCGGTACCTGAGCAGCAAGGACTGGCATCCCGTGAAATTGCGCGCTAAAGGAGATCTTAAAGCGCTGGTAGCCATTGCCAACCCTTCAAATCTGGGAGAATATCATCTCGCCGAAATAAAAAAAGACGACGAGCTCGAGCGCGCCCGAACCGGACTTGGCGATATTCCGATGACAGTGCTGCCCGCTGACGGTGAAGAACGCTGCACCCGGAATGCAATCGTTGACCGCTTGCGCGAGGAATACGATATCCTTTATCTGGTAGCCCACGGGATGTTCGTAGACGATGGGCCCTGGCTGCTCCTGGAAGATGCAGAGGGGAAGGTTGAAACTGTTTCAGGACAAGATTTGATTGATTTTATCCAGGACATGAAGAGCAAACCACGCTTGATCGTGCTGGCCTCCTGTCAAAGCGCAGGGGATGCCGTGGGGCAGGCGTTGCAGGCTCTGGGTCCGCGGCTGGCCGAAGCGGGCGTGCCGGCTGTCATCGCCATGCAGGGCAAAGTCAGCATGGATACGCTGTCTGTATTCATGCCAGTCTTCTTCCGCGAGTTACAAAAGGATGGGCAAATTGACCGCGCCATGTCCGTAGCGCGAGGCGCGGTGCGGGACCAGGATGATTTCTGGATGCCGGTCTTGTTCATGCGCCTGAAAAGCGGACGCATCTGGTATGTTCCGGGATTTGGCGAGGGGTATACCTTTCGCAAGTGGAATGCCCTGATCGCCTACATCAAAGACAAAAGCTGCACCCCCATCCTTGGGCCGGGATTGTACGAGCCGTTACTGGGTACGCTGGGAGATATCGCTCAACGTTGGGCGAAAGAGTTCCATTATCCGCTCTCGCCTGCGGATACTGACTCGCTGCCACGGGTAGCGCAATATCTGACGATCGACCAGTCCCCACAGTTTCCGTACCAGCATCTCCAGGAATTCATGATCAAAGACATCTCTGCCCGCTTCGGATATGAACTGCCCCCCCAGTTACTCGACCCGATGGCAGACACCAAACTGGATGAATTCATCAATATCATTGGTGCAAAGCATCGCGAACGGCAACCGGACGACTCCTATAAACTGCTGGCCCAACTGCCCTACCGTATTTATGCCACAACGAATTTGAACTCACTGCTCGAATCAACGTTGGAAGAAGCGGGCCGGGAGCCTTACGTGATTCTCGCCCCCTGGAACCAGTATACGGAAGATAAGATTCGCACGCTCGATCCAGACTACGAGCCAGATCCCCAGCGGCCGTTGGTTTATCACCTGTTCGGGCGTCTGGCAGAGCCCAAATCGGTCGTGCTGACAGAGGACAACTACTTCGATTATTTGCTGGGCGTCAGTCGCAACAATGATCTGATCCCGGGTTATGTGCGCAACGCGCTGCGGAACAACTCCCTGCTCTTTATCGGTTTCAGGATGGACGAATGGAATTTCCGCATCCTGTTCCGCAGCATTGTCGACAAGAAGACCGAGTTGATGAACGAGTATGTCCACATGGCGGCTCAGGTCGAACCGGAGGAGGGCCGTATCATCGACCCCGAAGGCGCACGGCGCTACATGGAAGAATATTTCAAACATGTTGCCAGTATCAACCTGTACTGGGGGACGGCTGAAGAGTTCGTGAGGGAACTCTGGCATCAGTGGAATGAGTTGCGCTGATGATTCCAGAAATGCCCCCCTCCAGACCAAACCCCTATGTCGGACCGCGCGCTTTTCAAACCGGCGAAAGATTGTATGGCCGCGTCCGTGATCTTCTTAATTTGCGCTACCTGTTTCTGGCTGAGCGCGTCGTCTTGCTTTTCTCACCATCTGGAGCGGGAAAAACTTCGCTCATTCAAGCCGGCTTGATCCCCAGCTTGAGGAAAAAGTTCGACTTTACACCTGTTATCCGAGTCAACCAGGAGCCGCCTGAATCTTTAAAGAACGAAGAGAATTTCAACCGATATATCTTTAGCACCCTGTTGTCTTTGGAAGAGACTTTACCTGAAGATGAACGCTCTCCCATTGAACAGTTGGCCGGGCTGACTCTGTCGGATTATTTAACGCAGCGCTTCCGATCTGCACAAGAAACTGGTCGCGAAGAAGACCAGCCAATCCAGATTTTCGAAGCCCTGATCTTTGACCAGTTCGAAGAGATTCTGACCACCGCTCCCAACGATTACGAGGGCAAACGAGCTTTTTTCGACCAGCTTGGCGAAGCCCTGCGCGACAACAGACGCTGGGCGCTCTTTTCCACACGTGAAGATTACGTCGCCGCCTTCGAACCCTATCAGGCTGCCATCCCGACTCGCTTCGCCAATCATTACCGGCTTGATTTTCTGGGAGCGGATTCAGCCCTGGAAGCCATTCAAGAACCGGCCCGCGATGCGGATGTCGAGTTTACGAATAACGCCGCTCACAAGCTGATCGATGATTTGCGCCGGGTACAGGTCCAACGTCTGGACGGGTCGTTGGAGGCTGAACAGGGACGCTATGTGGAACCGGTCCAACTCCAGGTGGTCTGCTTCCGTTTGTGGAACGGACTCTCAGCTGACGAAGCGCAGATTACCGAAAAGCACATCACCTACATCGGTAGCGTGGACGAATCCCTGTCTGCGTATTATGCTGAACAGGTTGGCTTGGCTGAAGAAACCTTTCACACGCCCCAGCGTCTTATCCGCGAATGGTTCAATGAGCGTTTGATTACCAAACAAGGCACCCGTAGTCAAGTCATGCTGGAACCTAAAAAAAGCAGCGGGCTCGATAACGATGTGATCCGCTTTATGGAATCTGCTCACCTGGTTCGCGCGGAGAAGCGCGCTGGTTCCACCTGGTTCGAGCTGACCCATGACCGCCTGATCACACCGATCAGAGTAGACAACGAAAACTGGTTCCAGGCAAAACTGAGCCTGTTGCAACAACAGGCCAATGTCTGGCAGAAGCAAAACCGTCCTGAGAGTTTGCTGCTGCGCGATAAGGAATTAGCGGATGCCAAAGGTTGGGCTGAAGAACATCAAGGGGAATTGCTCCCAACCGAAATGGATTTCCTGGCAGCCTGCATGCAACAGAAAGCTCGCGAACTGCGTCGCAAACGACAGAATCGGATCATCACCGTTTTGGGTATTGCGGCAATGGCGCTTGCCGTGATTGCCCTTCTGTTATTCGGGCAGG
>JASFRG010000158.1:0-11312 GCA_050115035.1 Anaerolineales bacterium
TGTGAAGAAGGACGGTAACTGGAGCGGCATATCCGACTTCCCAGCCTGAATCCGTTGGTAGAGATCCAGAGTCTTTTCGTCCGGTTCAACACCCAGTTCATCCAATAGCACCTGCTTGCACTGCTCAAACAGACGCAATGCAGCACCTCGCTTGCCGGTCCACGCCAGTAACTGCATAGCCTGCCGATAGGCCTCCTCGTTCCAGGGAGTGAGCCGTAGCAAACGCTGGGCATAACCTAATGCATCGGAGTACCGGCCGCGATGCACGTTTCCTTCGATGACTTGAGTCAGAATGGTTTCCGTACGTCCGCGCCAGGCCTCCCGCTCCGCCAATAGCCAATTTTCAAACTCCACATTCTCATCCAAGTACAAACCCTCCAGGAACTCGCCGCCCAGGAAATCGACTGCTTCATCCCAGCGCTCTTCGGTTTGCAAATCTAGCACTGCATGGAGATCAACCGTTGTATCAACAGAAGGTACAAATTCTACTGCCTGGTTATCTAGCACCCAGCAATCCGGCAGGATCTTGGCCAGGTTGTATAGCTCGCGGCGCAAATTGCCTCGCCCTTTAGAAGGCGTTTCGTCAGGCCAAAACAGCGCGGACAGGAAATCACGTGCTAAGGGACGCTGCTCGACGACAAGATAGCCGAGTAAAGCCATGGTACGCCGCGAGCGAAAGCGCGGGATTGAATCCACATTTCCTCCCTCCTTGGCCTTTTTAGGTTGCTCTATACGAGTTGGACCCAATAGATGGAGAACCCGCATTTCCAACTGTGTCATTACCGATATTACCCTCTATTATCCCTGGTTTCCCCAGCGCTATTGGGACAATGAGAGCGCGATGTTGCGCGGGTGGACGAAAAATGGACGTTCTTATTATAAGCTAAATTACGACATATCTAATCAAATTTACCTGAAAAAGGAGAACAAAATGAAAAAGAGAACGATGATGTTATTGATTACCGTATTGACGTTAGCGCTTCTGTCTACACTCACAGTTCCTGCATATGCAGGGCCATCCGATTACGCTGAAGGGCTCTGGCAATACCAGCCTTTCATCATAGGGGTTAAAGAGTCGGATTGCAATACGTTCTTGAGCACGTTTGAAAACGGAATGTGGTCGGGAACCTTCGAAGGAAGCTCAACGGAGGATGGTAAGGTTGTAATCCATTGCTCGGGAGCCTGGTCCTTCAAAGGTGTAGTCTCATTTGAAGGAGAAGTAAATGGCAAATCAGGTACGCTCACAATGCGCGCTGTTGGCACGAGACCCGACGCGTTAACCGATTGGACAGGTAAATGGGTAATCATCAGTGGCACAGGCGATCTGGCTAATCTGCGGGGGCAGGGAACCTGGTGGGGGCCGGGAGCCCCAGCTCCCGAGGTATGGGGGGATATTTACTACTCAGGAGAAGTTCACTTTGAACCCGAATAAGATCAAAGGCTCCAATCAAATGCACTGAGCCATCGATCTGGCTCCACTTGCACCAACATTGTTCAAGACAAGGCTCACTCACCCCGAAACTCATCTTTTCTAAAAATAAGGTGGTGAGTGAGCCGAAAAAAAACACTGGAATTTTATTAGTGACCCAAGAAATTCCCAACCGGATTATGTTTTATGTTTTGAACAAATAAGTAACATTAGTATTGCTTGACGATTCGAGAGTTTACGACTAATATTCTGAAAGAGTAACGCCATTGAACTGTATTTTCCCCTAATTTTAGGGAAGGATATGGTTCGGAGCACGTCCGATTCGGGCCACAGAGTCCTACTCCGAGTAGGGCTTTTTTTATCCAAGTCCCCATTGAGAGGAAAGCACCCCGAACGGGGTGTGAAAAGGTCGCGGTTTTACCCTACGAGGATGATAGGATTCCCGCAGCGCCTACAAAAGTCTCACAGTGAGTGGGGCTTTTGTGTTCAATTTATTTTGTAACAAAGGTTACCAATGGGGTGTTGCAAGATGATTTCTATATAGTTTTAATAGATTTCACAGGTTGGATTTGTGTTAATATATATTAGATTATCCTTAAAAGGCGAAGGGCAACGAAGAGAACGCAGTGAGTATTCGTATTAAAGTAATTCTTCCCTATCTCCTGTTAACGCTCCTTGTAGCGATTACGGGAGCTTATGTAGTTACGAGATTAGTTACAGATTCCTTATCTGAGCGTTTGCAAAACCAACTTTTAGAAGCCGGACGCATTGTCTCGGATGAGATTGCCCGCCAAGAACTCCAGCATATTGAAAATGCACGCATTATTATCTTTACGCGAGGAGTAGCGGAAGAACTCCTCGACGTAGATCCTGACCTGGATAGATTAGTCCTTCCAACGGCAAGCGGGGTAGGAATTGAAAATCTCTTTATCTTCAATAAACAAGGTCAAGAAATGCTCCATTTGCTTGAACAGGTAGATGGAGATTTACTTAATGTTACAAAGCCAACACGAGATAACAATTTTGATTTCATTCAATCCGTACTTGCGAGCGATAACCCTGATGCCCCTCCGACCAGAGCGATTCGTAAGGATCCAGAGAATAACCGCTGGTATTACTATACTGCGGTACCTTTTGTTGCAAACGATGAGATGATTGGTGTGATCATCATCGGGACATCGATCGATACGATCATGCCGTTGATGAAGAGCACGTCCCTGGCTGATGTAATTATCTATGGAGAAAGCGGCCAGGCAATTGCCTCAACGATAATGGCACAGGAAGAGGAGGAGGGCATCTTCCTGAAAACTTTATCCATACCGGTAGCAACTTATCAAGAGGTGGCTGCGGCTGATGGACTCGTTTCCGGGGAGAACATTACAGTTGGAGAACGTTCGTACAGTCTTGCACGCGGTAAATTGCAGGTAAGCGATGAACTACTTGGGGTTTTCGCCGTAGTTCTTTCATCGGATTATGTCGTTCAAACAAGTGCTGTCAATCGCAATCTCTATGTAGGAATATTTGCAGTGGCTATGGTCGTGGTAATCCTGCTCGGGTACTTTATCGCGCGTGGAATCATCGATCCACTCTCTTCTTTGGTCCAAACATCGAAGGCCATTGCAGAAGGAGATTTGGACAAACGCACTGACATCCAAAGTAAGGATGAAATTGGTGCGTTGGCAGCTACCTTTGATAAGATGACCGAGAGTTTGCAGGAGCGAACAATCGACTTGCAAAACCGCACGCTTGAACTGGAACGGATAAATCAAATTCTGGAGCAAATGGATCGGACAAAGGTAAGCTTCATCCATATTTCTGCCCATGAACTGCGCACCCCACTGACTTTGATCCAGGGCTATTCTTACATGCTGCAACAAATGGCTAAGAAAGATTCTAATCTAGAATCAATAGCCAACGGACTCATGGAAGGCTTTGAGCGCATGGAAGAAGTCGTTAATAGTATGTTGGATGTCTCCAAAATTGATAGTAAAACCCTCGACCTCGCCCCCGAAAAAACGAATCTCAGTTTCGTTATTACAAAAGCGAAAAAACCCTTTGAAACAGCTCTAAACGAACGAAAGCTCAAATTCAACACTGAAGGTTTGCAGGATTTACCAGTCATATCAGCAGACGCTAATCTGCTACATAAAGTTTTTTACCATGTGATTATGAATTCCATTAAGTACACGCCCGATGGCGGGGAAATTAGCGTAAGGGGAAAAATCGTTGAAGAATCGCCAAGTTCCTCTGAGATTGAAATCAGCGTGAGCGATACAGGTATAGGAATCTCCAAACAAAATCAGGAAGTCGTTTTCGAAAAATTCTATCAAACTGGTGAAGTGCTTATGCATTCATCAGGGAAGACAAAATTCAAGGGTGGAGGACCAGGCTTGGGCCTGGCAATTGCACGCGGCATTGTTGAAGCACATGGCGGTCAAATCTGGTTGGACAGTCCCGGATATGATGAAAAAACCAATCCTGGTACAACCGTTTATATCAGGTTACCTTTAAACGGACATAAGCCATGACAAAACAGGAAGATCCCAGGCGAAAATCTCGTAGAGATCTCCTGTTAATTCTGCTTATCTTGCCCCTCGGCATCCTGTGTATGCTCATAGCCGGACAGGCTGCGGTCAAGCTTGCCCCTGATTGGGCTTTGCCTGCGAATATGTCGTCCAATCTTGATCCTAACAACAATTTTGCAGGGCTGGGCGATAGAGTGCTTATTGAACCCCTCAATCCAGGCATACTAACACAACCTGCCTGGGACAGGCTCTTTTTAACACCGAATGTAATCATTCCCACTCGTGAAGCTACTGAAGTCTTCACGCCGGTTCCGATAAGAACACAGCCTCCCGAAGTTGAGACGCCTGTCAAAAATCCATCTCCTACCGTTACTGCAACTTTAGGTGGTCCCATCATAATTCCAACGTTATCACCACGAAGAGCAGACTTATCGATTACCAAAACTGATTCTAGCAATACCTATACGCCTGGCACTACAGTTGGATACACTATCGTTGTGAGAAACAATGGACCTGATGATGCAGAAAGGTTCAATATCGAGGACAACATTCCTGCAAACATAACGAGTCCTACCGTAAACTGCAGTTCCACTGCAGGCGCGAACTGCGGTGTCAATGCAAGTAGTGGAAATATTGTTTCGTTCAGACGCGCAGCTGTGGATGTTGGAGACCAGATCACTATTACAGTCAACGGACTGGTGCCTTCCGCGGCTACTGGGAATTTATCCAACACGGCAAATATTTTTATTCCTGCTGATACATTGTTAAGCGATTCAAATGGATCTAATAATTCCTCAACAGACACGGATACGCGCTTTGCCATCTCTGATCTGGCCATCACGAAAAGCGACGGAAGCAATACCTATACGGCAACCGATCCAATCACCTATACAATTGTGGTAACAAACAGCGGACCAAGCGATGCCTTGGGTGTTCGGGTCGTAGATAATATTCCCGAAGATAATAACAATAACCCTCAATTCACATCCTGGAACTGGTCCTGTACCATGACCAACGCAAGTGGCTGCAACGGTGTTACAGGAAGCACAACGACCTTCACCGACACCGGGCTTAATATACAAGTGGGTGGCAGAATCGAATATACGGTTACCGCCTACTTACCAGCAAGCGCACCAACGGACACATCGAGTATTTCGAACACTGCGAGAATTCTATTGCCGGGTAGTCCCAATTTTATAGACCCGAACCTCTCAAACAACACCTTCACCGACACGGATATTCCTTACATCGACCTGCAAATCACCAAATCGGATCAGGGAGCATACTACGCGCCAAATGGCACTTTGAACTATACAGTTACCCTGATAAACAACAGTTCATTCGATGTGAATGAAATAATCGTATCAGATTTATTCCAAACGTCGGAGTTCTCTGCCTGGGACTGGGATTGCGCAACCCCAAATCCAAGCTGTGACGGAGTAAACAACAGCAGCAGCGACTTTACAGACATGATCGATCTGTCAGCCATGAGCAGTCTGGTCTACAACGTAACCGCCGATGTTTCTGGAACTGTTGGATTGGGAGGCATAACCAATATGGCCACCGTGGATGCGCCGACCGGATTGGTAGATGCGGTACCAGGCAACAACTTGGCCACTGAAACTACACCACCTTACATCGACCTACAAATTACAAAGACAGATGGTGTAACTACTTATACTCCAGGCGGAACATTGAACTATACAGTTACGGTTACAAATAACAGCGGTTTCACTTTGAACGGCGTTACTATGACCGACACTATGCCTGCCTTGGTCAGTTCCTGGTCCTGGAGCTGCACGCCAAATTCGCCTCCTCCCGGCGCAACTTGCGATACCGCTTCTGGCACAGGGGATATAAACCACACGGTTAATTTGCCTGCGGGTACATCTGTCGATTTTGTTATCACCGCCACAGTAAATGCCGGCGCAATCGAGAACCTGATAAATACAGCTTCAGTAAGCCCGCCACCAGGACTTGTAGACGTGGACACAAGTAACGATTCGGCTACCGAAACCGATGTCAGTGCCGTTGGTGAACCGGATGTCGGTTCGCCCGATGGGAATTCATATGATATTCCTGCAGGAACAACAGCGGCCTTCTTCCTGAGTCAGCCAATTGTTGCCAATGGCAACGGCGCTGCCGATTTCGTCTTTTATGAGTTTCCAGCGGCTCCTGGGATAAATCTCGATCATATCATTATTGAAATCAGTTCAACAGGACTCCCAGGCGACTGGCTCCAGGTATTCAATTGGGGCGATGGTACTGCCGATACAAATACAAATGTAGATATAAATCTTCCCAACATTGCCAATGCATGTACTCCGGCTTCGACAGAAGAGGACAATTGCCCAATTGATTCAGGTGATTTATACAACAATACAGGTATCACTATTAATGTTGATAACAGCCCCCTATCAGCGGTTCCTGCGGGGAACTATCCCTGGATACGGTTTACGGCACCAGCCGGTAGCGGTGATGCTGCCCAGGTAGATGCCATACAAATCCTGCCTTGATCGACAAAGAGATTGGTTGCCCCAGTCTCTTTCTGTAAATGTGCTTTTTCTCACTTGACCCAAGCCCCCTCTCGTTCTACAATCTAGTTAAATCTGTCTGACAACCGGGAAGCATACTTCCCGTATTCATATTCCCTAAATCACGGAGAAAACAATGTCCGATTTCCTGTTTCGAGGCTCACTGGAAGACCTTGACCCTGACATCTACGATCTGACTCAGATCGAGGCCGAGCGCCAGGTCCGCAAGCTGATCATGATCGCCTCTGAGAGCCAGGCCCCGCTGGCCGTGCGTGAAGCCCTTGGTTCTGCCTTTCAAAATATCTATGCCGAAGGCTACCCCGACGAAGAAACGCGCTGGATGTCCGATGAAGAGATTCTCAACCACCCGGCGCGTTTGGCGAATTACCGCCGCAACTCGGACCCGCGCTATTACAAGGGCGTAGAATACGCCGACACCATCGAAGCGCTGGCCCGCCGCCGCACTGCCGAGACCTTCGCTGCCAACGGCGTGACCCCTGACCAGATCTACGTAAACGTGCAGGCGCTTTCCGGCGGACCCGCCAATAACGCCGTCTATCAAGCGTTGATGAACCTGGGCGAGACCGTCCTGGGGATGAACCTGCTCTTCGGCGGACACCTCTCGCACGGCTCGTCCGTCAATCGCAGCGGCAAATGGTTCAACGCCGTGCACTATTCGATCAACCCCGAGACTGAGCGACTCGACTACGATCAGATCCGCGTGCTGGCGCAAGAGCACAAACCCAAACTGATCATCGCCGGGTACTCGTCCTACTCGTGGGTTCCCGATTGGAAGAAATTCCGCGAGATTGCTGATGAGGTCGGTGCTTACCTGCTGGCAGACATCTCGCACATCGGCGGGCTGGTAGCGGCGGGCACGGTGCCCTCGCCTATCGGACATGCGCATGTGGTTATGTCCACCACGCACAAGAGCCTGGACGGTCCGCGCGGCGCCGTATTAATGACCACCGACCGTCTGATCGCGCGTAAGATCGACCGCGCGGTATTCCCCGGCGAGCAGGGCGGCCCGCATGTCAACGTTTTCGCAGCCCTGGCGCTGACCTTCAAACTCTCACAGACCGAGCAGTTCAAAAAGCTGCAGGGCCAGACCGTCAAGAACGCGGTTGCCATGGTCGAGCAGTTCCAGAAACGCGGGCTGGTCATCCCCTTTGGCGGCACCGACACACACCTGATCAATATCGACTGCAACGCCATTGTCGGCGAGGACGGCACCAAATTGAGCGGCGATTACGCGTCACGCATCCTCGACATCGCCGGTGTGGTGGTCAACCGCAACACCATCCCCGGCGACAAGTCGGCGCTCGACCCGAGCGGCATCCGCCTGGGCACGCCCTGGATCACGCAGCGCGGCTTCGACGAAGACAAATCCCGCCAGTTGGCCGACATCATCGCGGATGTGCTGCTGGCCTGCAAACCTTTCAGCGTGGAGACCGTCCGCAAGGGCGCTTCCCGCCGCGCCAAGATCGACTTCAAGGTGCTGCATGAAGCCAAGCAAAAAATCCGCGACCTTGCCCTCGGAGCCGGGATGGACTTCGAGCCGACCGAGCACGGGTATCCCCACTTCTATTATCTGGACGATGAGGCCACGAGCGGTGTCTTCGACCTGAAGGGACCGCGCGTGCGCCAGTTCCTTGATTACGTGGTTTCCTCGGATCTTTCCGCGCTCAAGCCTCGTGAATCTCAAGAAACACAACTCAGCGTTTCCGGTCAGACCGTGAACGGCACATTGTCTTGTTTTACATATGATCGCTACAATCTTTTTGTCCCAGCTAAGGATTCAACGTTGGTAGCCACCTGGCTGCGTGACCTATCAGATGCGTACATCAGTTTTGACGAAGAAAACTTGCGGGTGATTCCGGGACCGATCACTGTGGTTGATCTTCCATCGCCCGGTTCCTCTCCCGAAGTGATTGGAGACCCTGTCAGTAACGAGAAACCCTGGTTTATCGGCCAGCAGGTTGAGGCCGGAAAAGATGCGGCCCTTCCTTCCTTTGAATGGACAGAACCCGCCGACCCGCCCCTGCGCCGCACGCCTCTCTATCAGGTCCACAAAGATCTGGGCGCGAAAGTGATCCCCTTTGCGGGCTGGGAGATGCCGGTCTGGTATACGTCCGTCGTCGAAGAACATCTGGCGACGCGCCAGGCGGCCGGGTTGTTCGACGTGGCGCACATGGGCGTCTACTCGTTCGAGGGCACGGACGCGGCCTCCTTCCTGGACACCATTTGCGGCAACGACTGCGGCGGACTGAACCCGGGCGAGAGCCTGTACAGCCACTTCCTGACCCCGGACGCCGAGGTGATCGACGATACGCTCATTTACCGCCGTGCCTGGGACAAGTATTTGGTGGTGGTGAATGCCTCCAACGATGACAAGGACCGCACCTGGTTTGAGTCGGTGCGCGATGGGAAAGTCAAGATCGACAACAACCGCCCCTGGGCGCGCGCCTACGGCTACGAGGCCGTCATCCGCAACCTGCGCGATCCCAAGGCGGGCGATGACATGCGCGTGGACATCGCGTTGCAGGGACCGAAATCACGGGATATTTTGCTCGCGATGGGGGTAGACGATGAGACCCGCGCACGCATCATGAAGCTGAAACGCACTGAACTGTGCGATGCAGTAGTGAGCGGTTTCGATCTGATCGTCTCGCGTACGGGCTACACGGGCGAGAAGATGGCCTTCGAGTTGTTCGTGCACCCCGAGCGCGCCGCGGACTTCTGGAATGCAGTCCTGAAAGCCGGCGAGCAGTTCGGCGTCAAGCCGATCGGCCTGGGTGCGCGTGACAGCCTGCGCACCGAAGCGGGACTGCCGCTCTACGGCCACGAAATGGGACTTGGCTCGGGCAAAATGGGCCAGTCGGATTTGGGCGTGGCGGAAGGCGGCTTCGGCTCCTACGTCAAACCCTACAAGCCCTACTTCATCGGGCGCGAGGCTTTCATCGCCAACGAGGGGACCCGCAAAGGCGTGGTGGTCCGCTTCCGCTTCACCGAGAAGGGCGTGCGCATGGCTCACAACGGCGATCCGGTGGTGGACAAGCGCGGCAAGGCCATCGGCTGGGTGACCTCCTGTGCGGTGGACGCCGAAGGCTTCCTGACCGGCCAGGCCTACCTGGATTTCAAGAACACCGAGGTGGATACACCCATCTGGGTTTACCAGTCGGCGCCGGAAAAGACCGGACCCGCGCCGGCCGAGATGAAAGTTGGCGACAAGGGTGTGCTGCCGACGGCGGCGGTTGTGGTTTCGAGATTCCCTAAACTTTAACCGCAGATAAACAACGCTAGAAGAAAGATGAAAGATGCGGCGGGCTTTCCGGGAGGAGAGTCCGCTGTTTTTTATCCATATTGGTGCTGTAACCACAGAGACACGGAGTCACAGAGTTTTTTCCCCCGTGTTTTTGTGTCTCCGCGGTAAGAAGTTTATATCCAGAAACACCATTTGATTTTGCTGTATAATCTTTTTAAGATGACAACCATTGAAGTCCCAACCATTGACGAGCGGGAACGCATCCCACAGGCGGCGATTGATGAAGTTGTTCGCCAGATCGCGGAAAAGTTCCACCCGCAGAAGATCATCCTGTTCGGGTCGTATGCGCGTGGAGAGCCGCGCCCGGAGAGCGATGTGGATATGCTGGTCATCATGGACACGCCGTTGAAGGAAAGCCAGCAATCTCTAGAAATCCGTCGTCATTTGGGTGTGATGTTCGGATTGGACCTGATCGTCTATACACCCAAACGTTTGGAGGAACGCGTGAAAATGGGGGACTGGTTCTTGCGAGATGTTATGGAAGAGGGAAAAGTCGTTTATGATTCCCGCAACGGTTGAGTGGGTTTCGAAAGCGGAAGGCGATTTTGCCACCGCAGGCCGCGAAGTAAGAGCGCGCAAAATGCCCAATTACGATGCGGTCTGTTTTCACGGACAGCAATGCGCGGAGAAATATCTCAAGGCGGTTTTGCAAGAAAACAACATACCTATCCCAAAAATCCATTTTCTGCTCGAACTTCTGGCAATGATCTTGAAGTTTGATTCGAGTTATGAATTCTTGAAAGCCGACCTTGAAGTTTTGGAGAACTATTCGGTCAGGTATCGGTATCCGGGTATCTCGTCTGACTTGCAAGAAGCCAAGGGCGCGTACAATGCTGCTAAAGCCGTGCGAGCATTTATCCGGCAGAAATTGGGATTGCAGTAATGCTATTTGTGAACTTCAATATCCCCGCACCGGCCGAGATGAAGGTCGGTGATAAGGGCGACTTGCCGACCGCGGCGATGGTGGTGAGCAGGTTCCCGAAGTTGTAAGAAAAAGTATTGTAAAATTACTGGGATGGTAGAAATTACCATCCCAGTTTTTTAATGGACGATTTCTTGGTAGATGTGGTATGCGATTCTCCAAAAAGGGATGTTATTTGATTAGTGCCTAATCAAATAACAAAATGCTACTCAGGAGAAATGATGGTTAGAAAAAGCAAAGGTCTCAGCGAACGACAAATCAACATCCTCAATTTTTTAGTCAAATATATTGACGAAAACGGCCGCCCCCCAGCTCAGAGAGAAATAGGAGATGCAGCCCGAATTTCATCCATTGCATCTGTCCAATATAATTTAGAACAACTTCATTGGTGTGAAGTTATTTCCTTTGTATGTGTTATTTGCAAATAATTACTGTAAATCAGCGTGAATCTGTAGAATTTTATCCTTTTGAACCAAAACGAGAGTTCAGATTGCCTTTTTGAAGGACTTTTTATCGCCAATTCATCAGATTTGCCTTCTAAACAGGGTTATTCTGCTGTGTTTTTGATTGAAAAACC
>JASFRG010000159.1:0-11271 GCA_050115035.1 Anaerolineales bacterium
TGGCATGACTTCCTCCTGGGCATGTAGTTGTCTCAAACTTACATTACCACAGGTTGCTCATGCCTTCCCATCACCCCCTAAAAATGGGCAAAGTCCAGAAAGAGGGACTTCTGTCATTCAATAGAATTAAATCCTTCCTTCTGCCTTCAGCAACTCACCATTCAAGATTGCGCCGCCCGCTGCGCCACGGATGGTGTTGTGTGCCAGGTTGGCAAATTTAATGTGGAAGATTGGGTCAATCCGTACCCGTCCAACTATACTTGCCATGCCTTTGCCTTCAAATCGGTCTCGCTGCGGTTGTGGTCGATCAGCCTGCTCAAGCACCACAATGACCGGCTTGGGTGCGGAGGGCAGTTCTGCCACGATCTCTGGAGCTTTGAAATCGAGCATGGCGCGTTTGGCTTCCTCAGGTGTAACGAGTGTTTCAAACTCCACCGAACTGACCACAAGATGCCCATCTGTCACGGCCACCCGATTGGTGTGCGCGGAGAAAACCATAGGTGCAGGAACGATTTGTTCACCGTTGAACGTGCCCAACATCTTGAGCGGCTCACGCTCCACTTTTTCTTCCTCGCCATCGATGTAGGGGATGACATTATCCAGGATATCCAGCGATGCTACGCCCGGATAACCCGCACCGGACAACGCCTGCATCGAAACGATGAAGGCACGCTTAATTTTGAATGCATCATGCAGGGCTCGGAAGGCAATGGTCAGCCCGGTGCTGGTGCAGTTGGGATTGGTCACGATAAAGCCACTCCAGTTACGCTTTTTCTTCTGCACATCGATCAGCCGTGTATGGCCTGCGTTGACTTCCGGGATCAGGATGGGCACATCCTCCCACGTTCGGCAGGCTGAAGCGTTCGAGCAGATGGCATAGCCTTTTTGAGCAAGGTCCGGCTCATAGATTTTGGCATGCTGCGAAGGCAGCGCAGAGAAAACGAGTTGTGCCTCGAAATCCGAATCTGATTTGACCACCTTCATCTCGTGCATGTACGCCGGTGGTGTCCCGGGCAGGATCCATTTGCAAATATCCCCATATTTCTTTCCAACTGAACGGTCAGAACCGGTCAGCGCGGTGACCTCAAACCAGGGATGGTTTTCCAGCAATTGCACGAAGCGCTGACCCACTGCACCGGTTGCGCCAAGTATAGCCACTTTTGTTTTTGACATGATGCCTCCTATATGTTTCTGGAGTTCAAAGTCTTATCATCCCCATGGGGGACCAGACTTTGGACAAATGTTCAATCCCAACGTCAGGAGACGTTGGGGTCCGCTAACGTACAATCAGCTGATGAATCGCGCGGATGGCCCTGTTCGTCTCCGGTAAGTCCACCACTAGGCTGATGCTGCACTCAGACGATCCCTGTGCAATTGCGATTACATTGACATTCTCAGCACCCACCGCGCTGAACACCTTCCCGGCGATGCCCGGCGTAGAGCGCATTCCCGCACCGACCACGGTCACAATAGCGCAATCATCCAGTGGATTGATGCGATCTATGTCGCGGCGGGTAATCTCGTAACGGAATTCATCTTCCAACGCATCTACCACAATCTTTCGTGCAGGCTGTGGAATCACGAAGCAGATGCTCTGCTCGGATGAAGCCTGCGAGATCATCACGATGCTGGTCTTGCTGCGGGCTACAGCGGTGAACAGTCGCGCCGCGATGCCAGGTACGCCCAGCATACCGCGCCCTTCCACAGTGATCAGACATTGTTCACGGATGGCTGTCACCGCACGGATGATTCCCTTCTGTCCGTTTCCATCCTCGATGATGCGCGTGCCGGCCGACTCCGGTGCGAACGTGTTCTTGACCCATAACGTAATGCCGTGCTCCAGTGCCGGGCGGATAGTCTTGGGGTGCAGCACTTTGGCGCCGTAGAAGGCAAGTTCGGAAATTTCTTTGTAAGTGACTTTGGACAATGTGTGAGCAGATGGCTCAATACGCGGATCAGTGGACATTACCCCTGAGACGTCCGTCCAGATCCATAATTCCTGCGCTTCGAGGACGACCCCGAAGATGGCTCCCGAGAAATCACTGCCTCCACGTCCCAACGTAGTGACTACACCTTCCTTGTTGGTACCGATGAAGCCGGTGATGACCGGAATCTCCTCTGCCTCGAAAAGAGGCTTTATGACACGCTCTGCTCTCTGGCGGGTAACCTCCATATCGGGGGATGCAAATTGGTGGACATCATCAGTGACCAATACCTCACGTGTATCCACAGTCTTCGCCGAGATGCCTGACGCGTTCAACGCAGCCGCAACCAGCGGCGCACT
Organism: Anaerolineales bacterium; assembly: GCA_050115035.1. Classification (GTDB taxonomy): domain Bacteria; phylum Chloroflexota; class Anaerolineae; order Anaerolineales; family Villigracilaceae; genus JAABUE01. The sequence continues at coordinate 2,285 of JASFRG010000159.1, forward strand.
CATGCGTTCACCTAGCGATGCGATGGCATCCAATGCACGCGGCGTAGCTTCCCCAAGCACACGGATGGCATGACACAATGTGACAAATTCTTCAAGCTGTGTTTTGATGTGTTCACGTGTTTGTGTTGCATGGGAGGCAAGTTCTTCCAGGGCATCCAGATGTTTTTCTTTCAACGCGTTGGCAATTTGCTCAGCCAGGCTGTCATCACCCATGGCTGCACTTTTTGCGCTTTTCAACAACATATCTGTCACACCACTCATAGCTGAGACGACAATGGCTACATTTCGCCATTCGGATTTTGCAGTGCGGGCAATATCGATCACCTGCTGAATAGCCTCGACGCTTCCAATTGATGTGCCGCCGAATTTCATCACAAGTGTATCTTTCATAATCGGCTCCTTTGAAGTAGGTGATAAAATCAAAACACGGAGCATCTGCTCCGTGTTTTGTGAGTGATTATGTGACGATTTTGCTTCTACCGCCAACACCTGATGCACGAAGCAATGGCTCTTTTGGTAAGAGTCATGGCCATCCTAATGGTGGTGGTAGAAGTTATTTTTTGCATGATGGGTTTTGAGCCACCGGTGGGATTTGAACCCACGACCTGGCGCTTACGAAGCGTCTGCTCTGCCAGCTGAGCTACGGTGGCATGCGCTATTGCGGCGGGATTATAAAGGATTATAAGTAAACTCGCAAGTTTTTGCAGGTACGCGGCGTCTATAACGCTGAAGAGGATTACCATGTTACGAATTGCCATGCTTTCATATCATACCTGTCCCCTTGCGACTTTAGGGGGTAAAGACACAGGCGGGATGAACGTTTACGTGCGCGAGCTTACTCGTCAATTGGGACGCATGGGAATCCATGTGGATGTGTTCACCCGTTCCCAGGACGAGCACGTGCCGCACGTGGTGCATGAATTGGGATATGGGAACCGTGTCGTACATGTCCCAGCCGGGCCCGAGATCCCAATGGCAAAGCGCGAATTGGCTGAATATATCCCGCAGTTTGTGGAGGGCATCAAACAGTTCGCTGCTGAAAAGAATTTCCACTATGATCTGATCCACAGTCACTATTGGATGTCTGGCTTGGCTGCGGACGCTTTGAGCAATGCCTGGGGACATATCCCGATTGTGCATATGTTCCACACGCTGGGCGAGATGAAGAACCGTATTGCGCAATCCGATGAAGAGCGTGAGGGCGCGTACCGCATCAATGGTGAGAAGCAGGTTATCGCGCGCGTGGACCGGATCGTGGCTGCCACCTTGGCTGAACGCACCCAACTTCAATATTTATACAAGGTCAACAAAAGCAAGATCAGTATTATCCCTCCAGGAGTGGATACCGGGCACTTTTATCCGATTCCTATGGACGAGGCTCGCGAGTATATCGGCGCCGATCCAAACAACAAGCTTATCCTGTTTGTCGGTCGCATCGAACCGCTCAAGGGTTTGGATACCCTTATCAAAGCCATATCCTGGCACCGGACATTCCAGCCGGGACAGGTTACGCTGGCGGTGATTGGCGGTGATCCGGACGCCAGCCCGGAAGAGATGTCTGAGGAAATGGCGCGCATCCAGAAATTGTGCGACGACTTGTGTATGGGACGGATGGTTGTATTCCTGGGCAAGCGCGCACAGGAAACGTTGCCTTACTATTACTCAGCGGCGGACGTTCTGGTGATGCCATCGCATTATGAGTCGTTTGGGATGGTTGCACTGGAAGCCATGGCTTGCGGCACCCCCGTTATCGCTTCACAGGTAGGCGGACTGGCTTTTCTTGTGCAGGATGGTGAGACTGGTTACCACGTCCCGGACCAGGATCCCAAAGCGCTGTGCGAGAAATTGATGATCCTCTTGAGCGACGAACAACAACGAGAGAAGATGGGCCTTCGTGCAGCTGAGCATGCAAAAGACTACGCCTGGGCGAATATAGCAACTCAGATTGTAAAAGAGTATGAGTGTTTGGTTGAGGGGAAAGAAGAAATGTTTGTGTAGGGCGGATTTACAATTCGCCTATTCTTGCTGAGTAATTCCAGCAGTTGTACTGTTGGCGGGCGGCAGTGCAACTGCCGCCCGCCAACAAGACGGATTGCCCGACATGGGGATGCTTCGTAACTAATCCGTCTTGCGAATGTTATTCCTTCATTCTCACATAAAATAAAGTCGAACCGTCGATTTCCTGCGTGCGCATTTCGAAGGCATCCTTCATATTACCAACCAGCCGCGAGAGTTGCTTTTGGCCGTAGGTACGCGGATCGAATCCGGGATCGAGTTGGTACAGGTTACTGCCCATCATATCCAAACGTGCCCAACCATCTTCCTGTACGGCCATTTCGAAGGCTTGTTCTAACAGGGGCATGGGATCGGCTTCTGTATCGTTGTCGCTCTCGGGTTTGGCTTTGGATTTGGACTTGCCGCGGGTCGTTTTACGGGTGCTGCGCGTTTTTGTGGTTTTCTTTCCAGAATCCAGATTTTCTGTGTATACAAACACATCGCAGGCATTGACGAAGGGTTTGGGGGTTTTCTTTTCGCCGATGCCCATCACAAAGATACCGGTCTCTCGAATACGGGTAGCAAGTCGGGTGTAGTCCGAATCGCTGGAGACCAGACAGAACCCATCCACCGCGCCGGAGTGCAGGATGTCCATGGCATCGATAATCATGGCGCTGTCCGTGGCGTTTTTTCCAATGGTGTAACGAAATTGCTGGATCGGTTGAATGGCGTGGAAATTGAGCGTATCTTTCCATGAGTTCATGTGACTCGTTGTCCAATCGCCATAGATGCGGCGTACGGTGATCTGTCCATATTTCGCGGCTTCCACCAGCATTTTTGAGAGCATGGAGGCTTGCGCGTTATCGCCATCGATCAACATGGCGAGCTTGTTATATCTGGGTCGAGAAGTTAGTTGATCATCAGTCATGAGGTTGATTATACATCCTAATTCCAGCGTAACTGCGAAAACGCTACGATTATGGAATATGGTGGGTTTCGTTTATCATTTTGTGAGTTCTGCGGAATTACTCCGAGGAGATATTATGAGGTTGATGGATCGATATATTGACAAGTCTCTTTTTCGAGTTTGCTTCCTCAACCCCAAACCATACCGGACGATCTCCAATTTCATAACAAAGACTGTATTTCCTATCCCACCCCATATTGGTGCTTGCACCGCTTCCGTCAGCAATTGATGGTGAAGCCATATCTATGTCAATGGGCTTGCCTAGGCTGAGCATGCGCATCGCATATTCTTCTCGAGCTGCATCAACGTGAAGCGTGAGCAAGAGTATTGTTTTATCGGTACCAGAAATTAACTCCGCATATTCGAATGGACTTTGAAGCGCATCGGAGTGGTAGCGATTTGAACCGGTAGCTTCAAATTTGCATTCCAAAGCATTTCCACAAGAATCGACCGTGAAGGCCTCCAGCTCAATCAGTTTCGTGATAACGGCGATAATGTTAAACCAGGTCATTGGATAAATTTCCCATTTTCAAACTCAGACTACATAATGTTCATGCGGATACTCGGCGAAATATCGATCCCTACGGTCGACCAGGACTGTGACAATTCTCGAACCTTTCTTCATTTTCTTCGCCAACTCAATCGCAGCGTAGACGTTTGCACCGGACGACATCCCACAAAAAAGTCCTTCTTCTCTACACAATCTGTCGGCCATACTTTTGGCATCTTCGTTCTTGACCACGATCTCATGATTCAGCAGATTTTGTTCAAGAATATCCTCAATCAAAAATCTTTGTTCAGGTACTCCAAATCTTTTCAGGGCTTTGTGAACCGCTCGCGACCGTACCCATTCCAGCCGCGGATCGTCCGTTGGCACCACGCCGGCAATGGTAAGGTCAGGAATTTTGCTTTTCAAGGTTTCGGCTACACCCAGCAGTGTACCTCCCGTTCCAATGGAAGCTACCCAGGCATCGACCTTTCCATCCATTTTTTCCAATATTTCTGCACCTGTTCCGTCGCGATGGGCTTTAGCATTGTCCGGGTTGCAGAGTTGGTTAGCCCACCAGACAGTTGCGTCTTCTTTTTGACGTTTATAGCATTGTGCCATCCTGATGGCTACGAAGGAGGCGGCTTTTTCTACATCTTCGAGTTCGCCAGTATTATCAATAAATTTCTCTAAATTAATCGGTGTGACTTGGCATCCGAACAAACGTGCGATTCGAATTCGGTCAGCAGGATTATATGAACTGCCGAGTTGCGCTGGGAGAAAGAGTTGCACATTGTAACCCTTCACCGCCCCAACGAAGGCAAGCGCTGGCCCTGTGTTCCCGGTCGATTGATCGACGATTGTTCCTCCAGATTTCAACTTCCCGTTTTTCTCAGCGGCTTGGATCATTCCCCGTGCCATACGGTCCTTGATGCTGCCTCCGGGGTTCATGAATTCACACTTAACGTAAATTTCCGCATCCAACCCAGAAGTGACCTTTTCCAACCTCAATAATGAGGTATTTCCAATTTGATCGAGAATATTCATTTTGTTCCCTACTCTATGGGTATAGGAGTTAACAATGTACTTGGGGCAGGTGCAAACAGACCAATATCCCTACAAGATTCCTGCCCAACACGGGAGAGCAACTCTTCTCCGCTTTTCACCTCGATCTGGATGGGCGTTTCGACCCTGTAAGTGCTGTCAACTGTCAGCTTGAGTGTCACCTGTTGACCGTGGTCCAAGTTTGGCACGCAGACGGTTTTGTCAGGGTGGATGCGGCCTTCATCAATCGCATTCAAAGTGGTACAGACATTGGCCAGGTTTGTACCGGTATTGTTCTTGAGTGTGACGAAAGCATTGGTCACTTCGCCCATGCCATGTGTGATATCGATGCTGGTATTGCATCCCAGTACTTCAACAATGATGTTTGGAGAAAACGGCGGTAGGGTTGCAGTGTTCGTTGGAGAGGGGGCCTCTGTGAAGGCGGTTGCAGTTTCTGTGGAAGTAACTGGTGTAGCAGTCTCAGTTGCCGTCCCGGTTGGCGTGTCAGTGAGGGCTAAAGGTGTCGTTGTATTTGTGATTGTTACAATTACCGGAGTTATCGTAAAAATCGATGGGGTAATAGTTGGCGGCGGCGCGGGAAAGGTTGGTACGGTATACGACCAGCCGTTACAAGCCGTGAGTGCAAAAACCAGGAAAAAATTTAATGGGATGATTTTTTTCATACCACGCTCCTGTGGTAAACAGTTGTAGTGTATATCATTCAGGACAAACGAAAAAACACACAATAACTACACAATAAACTTGCATTTTTTAGATTTTTATGTAAAATATAAATGGTCCTGCTACAGGGTGCCCCCCTCACCCTGCAGCAGGGCTACTTTTAATTGTAGCGAGAAAGTAATAGAGTGTGAGCGTATTCCAGTATCGCTAACTTCAGGGATAGCACTTCACAAATGACCACTTTAGCTCGATCTGACATACCCAACTCCTGTCTTGGATTGCACCTATTATAGGTCAAGGTTGCTATAATCGGGGACTATGGATATGACAACGGTTCTGGTAGGGATGGCGGTATTTCTAGCGGTGTTCACTCAGAGTTTATCAGGCTTTGGAGTAGCTTTGGTGGCAATGGCCTTATTGCCTGCGTTGATCGGCATCCATCTTGCTACGCCGCTGGTGGCTGTGATTGCGCTGGTGCTTGAAAGTGTATTGATCCTTCGCTACCGCCAGGCTTTGGATGTACAGGCGATTTGGCGAGTGGTGTTGGCTGCATTGATTGGAACACCACTGGGTGTGTATTTCCTCTCCAGAGTTAACGAAGATATTTCCCTGTCACTTTTGGGAATTGTGATTGCCGGATATTCCATTTACGCATTGTTGGGACTAAAAATGCCGCGCCTTGATCGGCCGATTTGGGCATACATCGCCGGTCTGTTCGGTGGTTTATTGGGTGGTGCCTATAATACATCCGGCCCGCCGGTGATCCTGTATGCGGATTGTTGTCGCTGGCCACCGGATACATTCAAGAGCAATTTGCAGGGTTACTTTGTTGTCAGCAGTGTGGCGATTGTTGTCAGCCATGCCCTGAACGGCAATTTCACTTCTCAGGTTTGGGAATTGTTCTGGTGGACAACACCCTTCATTATTGTGGGGATCGTCGCGGGTTTGAGTCTGGATCGCTGGCTCGATCCGACTATCTTTCGAAGATTGGTATTGGTATTGTTGATTGTGATGGGAATCAGGTTGATACTTTAGCAAAAGAAAAGAGAATGTCACTTTACAAAGTGACATTCTCCAAATTATGCAAAAGAATTCACTTCACTCTGACTGAATCTGGCTTCTAATTCTGCGCTGGATGGCTCAACCAGCATCGAACCGTCGGGGAAAATGATCGTGGGCACAGAGCGGAAGCCATTATTGAGTTTTTTTACAAACTCTTCAGCTTTTTTATCTGCATTGACATCCACTTCCAAAACAGCGATTTTTTTTCGTTTAAAGAAAAATTTTGCCCGGCGGCAATCAGGGCACCATTCAACGGCATACATAACGATCTGGTTTGGATTGTTCGAGTAGAGGTCGGCTTGGTCTGACATGTGTACTCCTAAACTCCTAAGGCGATGAGATGAGCATATTATGTCATTAAGTCGAACAGTAGGCCACTGACAAATTTCCGGGTTTGAAGCGACATTTGGCTATATTTGTGGATATTAACCACCTATTTCGTTGAGATATTCCCGGATTGCAATCGCAGCGCTAGCCCCCTCTCCGGCAGCGGAGGCAGCTTGCTTGGTCGATCCGGCGCGTACATCCCCCGCGGCAAAAACACCCTCCATGCTGGATTGCATATTCTCCGTCTCAATAAATTTCCATTTGTCCAGACTGGCTTTGTCTTTGATCAAATTGCTATTAGGAGTCAGGCCGATGAAGACGAAGACGCCATCATAATTCCACTCCTTGATTTCACCGGTTGCGCGATCCTCAACGACGACAGCTTCCAACTTCTTCTTCCCACGGAATTCTTTCACAGCGTGGTTTACAGTAACTCTCATGTTTTCTGTAAAGGCAACTTTTTCCCGCAAAATTTGGCTGGCTTTTACTTCTGGGGCAAATTCTACGATGTCCACTTGTTTGGCAAAAGTGGTCAGGAACAGACCTTCTTCAAAGCCGCTATTCCCGCCGCCGATGACCAGCACTTTTTTATCTTTATAGAAGGCGCCATCGCAGGTTGCGCAAAAATGAATGTTTGTGCCAATCAAATCTGCCTCCCCCGGAATGTCCAGACGGCGGTAGCTGGCACCGGTTGCTAGCAACAAGGCTTTACCGCCGTATGATTCGCCGTCACCAGTTTCAATACACAAGTATTGGCCCTCTCGGCTAATCTTCTTTACTTCTTGGGCTTGCAGGATTTCGACTCCAAATTTGCGAGCCTGTCGAACCAACCGCTCCGCAAAGTCAGCGCCTGTGATGCCTTCATCGAAACCGGGAAAATTCTCGATGGTCTGGGTAATGCCGGCTTGCCCACCAAGACCGCCTTTTTCAATTACGAGCGTTTTCTTTCCTTCACGTGCCAGATACAAAGCAGCCGTCAGGCCAGCCGGGCCGCTGCCAATCACGATCACATCATAGAATTTGAATTGGGCCCTGGTCGACAGGCCAAGCTTCTCTGCCAACTGCGCATTGGTTGGCTCTACCAAAATTTCTCCGTCAGGAAAAATAATAGTTGGGATGATGCGCATGCCATCGTTGACTTCCTCCACAAAAGCCATCGCCTTTTTATCTTGTTCAATGTCAACGTTGTTATACGCTACCCGTTGTTCTCCAAAAAATTGCTTGGCGCGTTTACAGTCGGGGCACCATACGGTGCTGTAGACCATAATTTCCGAAGGTTCTAGATTGTACAGATCGCTCATTGTCACTCCCTTATTTTGACGATTGATTTATGTTCAAAGATTGAACTGACTTTCAATCCAATTTTAGAATACAACTCTGGTGGAACACTGATATCTGCCAGATATTTATCGCCGACATATGAACGACCAGACTCGCTTACCAACCCAACTTTTGGCAACGCTAAAGCCATGGTCGCATCCGCCCGGACCGTGGGGCTGCCCGGTCTTCCCGTACTTGTATCCAACCCTGATGGCGCATCCAATGCCAGGACAGGTCGTCCGGCTGCATTGATCTTCTCGATCCAGACGGCTACTTCCGGACGCGGGTCGCCGCTCAATCCATAACCGATCAACGCATCAACAATTATATCTGCCTGGGCCAAATCAAAATATGGTTCGTTACGAAATCCCATGTTATCTAGAATTTGCCATTGCTTTCCCGGGAGATTTTTCAACTCCCCAGCCAACCGGATGACATGCACATCAGCACCACGGTTGTGCAAATTTCGAGCGGCGACCATACCGCCGCCGCCGTTGTTCCCGCGACCACACAGCACGCAGACAGATCGTCCGGTAAGTGAACCGCCCAGCATTCGGCTTGTCAAATCCGCCAGGTTTCGTCCCGCGTTTTCCATCATTTGAATGAGTTCAATACCAAATTCTGTAATCATTAAACGGTCGACTTCTATCATTTGGCTTGTGGTCAACGCTGGAATATCCATATACACCTGACGTTCATAAACCGTATTCATCTTACAAAAGCGATGATTAATGATCATAATCATGTGAAGGGTCAATTTTTTTCAGTCAACAAGTCGGTCTAAGTTGAGATGTCATTCCCTTAATACTGGATGCGCAGGTTGAGAGGGAACTTGAAGGACTCGATTGAAGTATGATAGCAAGATTGGTTAGTATGGTAAACTCCTGAAGATGATTTTTATAACAATTTCTACTATTGAAAGTGTCTCTTTATTGTAACGATTAGACCTTTTTAACATTAGACATTATTGGTAATAAGGAAAAGATGTTAGCTGGCATAACGAGAACACAGGTTTTGGATGGCGGCATTCCACCCGCAAGTTATGAAGGGCACAAGCCACTTCCATCACTGAATCCGAAAAGCCATCTTTGGTGTTGCGGAAAA
>JASFRG010000160.1:0-11209 GCA_050115035.1 Anaerolineales bacterium
CTATCTGGCTTTTCCGCCCGAAGCGCGGGATTGGGCCACAGCCAACGGCTTCGACACGCCGCCTAACTCCTACGATGCCATCCAGCCCATCAACGCCAATCCAGATGTTGTCATCACCTCCCCGTCCATGTTCGCGGATGTGCGCGGCGAGATCGAGATCAACGGCACCGCAGCAGGCACAGACCTGGATTACTATCGCGTGCTGGTCGGCCGCGGACTAAACCCCCAGAACTGGATACAGGTAGGCACGGACTCTAGATCGCTGGTGGTCGATGACACCCTGGTGACCTGGGATACCAGCGACTTAAATGGCTTATATGCGGTGCAATTGCAGGCCGTGCGGTCAGACCAACGGGTGAACACATCTGTCATCCAGGTGACAGTGGATAACACCCCTCCAGATGTTAGTATTACTTACCCACAAGATGGAGATGTGTTGGAGTACGAAACCAACCGTCAGATGACAATCCAGGTGACGGCAACGGATAATTTGTCTCTGTCAGTTGTAGAGTTTTATGTGGATGGGGAAAGGATTGGTTCAGTAGGGGCTGCCCCCTTTAGCTTTACCTGGAGTGCAGGGCGCGGAGAACATGAGTTACGTGTAGTGGCGCGCGATCGAGCGGGAAATGAAAGCGATGCGGAGATTGAGTTTGAGATAGAGTAGAGACCGTTATTTTTCATTTCTGACCAAAATAGTACAGAATCAAGACAAAAGTCAATTGTCGAAAACGGGGGAAAATGCTACATTAGGTAAGGTTTAGCGTATATCAAAATAGAACTTTATTGATCAGGAGGCCCAATGTCGAAGACAATGCTTTACATCGGAGCAGGAATTTTATTCTTGATCGGCTTGTGTTTAGTCGGCTATGGCGTTTTGAGTGTGATCGGTTCAACTGACCCTCAAGGCGATGCCAGTTGGCTGAACTTTGGTATCGGATTTGTGTGTGCAGGCGTAGTGTTTTTGGGGGGCGGTGCAGGCCTGATCTACCTGGCGATGCGCGGACAGAAAACCGAAGTGGTGCAACAGGTCACCATGCAAGTGGACCTGCCCGGCGACACCCAGATCGAAGAGATGAAATGCCGCTCCTGCGGGGGGGTGCTAACGGGCGATGACATCAAACTGGTCAATGGCGCGCCAATGGTTAATTGTCCTTATTGCGGTACAGCATATCAACTTACTGAAGACCCCAAGTGGTAGTGTAATTAAGATTTTTAATTTACGATCTTTGAATGGGAGGGTCGTTATGAAGCAAAAACTTCTGGCAATTACGCTGGTTTTCTTCCTTGCCTTTGGCATCACCACCAGCGCGTTTGCGCAAGATTATTATTTCACTGTAGAGCAGGAAACCGTTCACGCCTACTGGAACGATGACGGTACGCTCTCGCTCGACTACACCCTGGTCTTCGGAAACCAACAGGGTGCCCACGTCATCGACTTCGTTGATATGGGCATGCCCAATAACTCTTTCGACATGAACACTGTCAGCGCAGATGTGAACGGCACACCAGTCAGTGTTGATCGCGGGGAATATCAGGGCTCGGGTTCGGGATTTGCTGTCGTGATGGGCGGGCAGGCCATCAGTCCGGGCAGCCGCGGGACGGTACACGTGCGGGTGGGCCGCATCAATAACGTCCTGTTTACTGACAGCGAGGATGAAACCTATGCCAGCGCTGTCTTCTCGCCAACCTGGTTTGGCAGTCAGTACGTCGCCGGCTCCACGGATGTTACGGTTGTCTTCCACCTGCCGCCCGGCGTGGGACCGGATGAGCCCAAATGGCACAGCGCGCCATCGGGGTTTCCGTCCGAACCGGAAACTGCATTGGACAGCAACGGGCGCGTGACCTACACCTGGAACAATCCGAACGGCAATGCTCATACGCAATACGAATTTGGCGCCTCGTTCCCCAAGACCTATGTGCCCGATTCCGCTATCCAGACAGAACCGGTTTTTACGTTTCCTTCCATTAACTTCGACGCCCTGATCAATTTGGGATGTTGCGCCTTCTTTGCCTTTATGTTCTTTGGCATGCCAGTGCTGGGCATCATCAATTCGAGACGCCGCAAACTCAAATACCTGCCGCCTAAGATCGCCATCGAGGGACACGGCATCAAGCGCGGACTGACCGCCGTTGAGGCTGCTATCCTGATGGAGCAACCGCTCGACAAGGTCATGACCATGATCCTGTTCGGCGTGGTTAAGAAGGACGCGGCCGAAGTCGAATCGCGCGACCCGCTGAAGTTGAAGATTACTGATCCGTTACCTGAGGGGCTGCACGAATATGAAAAGCAGTTTTTACAGGCCTTCCGACCGGAGGCTAATCTCAAACAGCGCCGTGAAGATTTGCAGGATATGACCATCAAACTGGTGAAGTCAATCTCCCAGAAAATGAAGGGCTTTAGCCGCAAGGAAACGGTGGCTTATTACAAGAACATCATGGAAAGAGCCTGGGCACAGATCGCTGCCGCAGATACGCCCGAAGTGCAGAGCAAGTTATTTGACGAAGCGATGGAATGGACCATGCTCGATAAAGATTACGATGAGCGCACGCGCCGCACATTTACGGGTCCGGTCTTTGTACCCATGTGGTGGGGCCGTTATGATCCTGGCTATGGACGCTCGGTTGGAGGCTCCCGTCCCGTTTCCGTGGGGGGCTCAACGCCATCATCACGCTCAGGCGGCCTGCCCGGCTCGGCTTTTGCCGCATCGGTTGTGGGCGGCGTGCAAAACTTCTCACAGAAAGTTATTGGCAATGTGAACGACTTTACCGGTCGTGTGACCAACAAAACCAACCCGGTCCCCAAATCCAGCAGCAGTGGCCGCAGTGGTGGCGGTGGATGCGCCTGCGCCTGTGCCTGCGCCGGTTGCGCCTGTGCCTGTGCGGGGGGAGGAAGATAGCAGTTGGCTATCAGTTGAGGATTAATGGTATGACTCTTTCGGACAAATTCAAATCTATCTTTACTCCACCGTCTACGGCCAACGGTCCCTCGTCTGGACTGTACCACTACACCCTGGAAAACCCCGGTGAAAAGGTCCGCGTCCATCTACGCATAGATGAAGATGGTCACGGCACGCTGGTGGTCAACGCCAACCGGGTCATGCACCTGAATCCGACTGCGGCATTGATGGCGTATCTTCTCCTCGAAAAAACAGACGATAAGGATGCGGTCAAAGCCATTCAACGCAAGTATCACGTGAGCGCAAATCAGGCGCGGGGCGATCTGGCTGACTTTAACCTGCAACTTTCCGAGTTGCTGCGCCCAGACGGCGCCTGTACTGTACACGAACTGGAATTGGACACCCTCATGCCTTTCAGCGCCCGCCCGTCTGCACCTTACCGCATGGATCTGGCGGTCACGTATCGCTGCAATAACGACTGCGCGCACTGCTACAACGCGCGCGAACACGACTTCCCTGAACTGACCACCGAAGCCTGGAAAAGCATTCTGGATAAGCTTTGGGATTTGGGCGTGCCCCACATCGTCTTTACTGGTGGTGAAGCTACGCTGCGAAACGATCTGCCAGAACTGATTGCGCATGCCGAAGCTAACGGTCAGATCACAGGCCTGAACACCAACGCGCGCCGCCTGGCTGACGAGAAGTATGTAGCCCAATTGGTAGAAGCAGGCCTGGACCACGTCCAGATCACGGTCGAATCCTGCGATGCAGATGTCCACGATGAGATGATGCGCACCAAAGGTGCCCACAAACAGACCATCAAGGGGCTGAAAAACGTGCTCAACAGTCCGCTGTATGTCATGACCAACACCACCATGCTGCGCACAAATGTCAATACGATCCCTGATACTTTGGATTTCCTGGCGGACCTGGGCGTACCCACCATCGGCCTGAATGCGCTCATCTACTCCGGCAACGGCCTGACGGTCGGAACCGGCCTGGCAGAAAGCGATTTGCAGCCTATCCTGGACATCGCAATCCAAAAGACCGAAGCGCGTGGCCAGAAATTGATCTGGTATACACCTACCCAATACTGCCAGTTCGACCCGACCCAACAGAACCTGGGTGTCAAGGGCTGCACTGCCGCGCTGTACAGCATGTGCATCGAATCGAATGGGGATGTACTCCCCTGTCAGTCCTATTACACCTCGCTGGGCAACATCCTAAAGAATGACTGGAATTCGATCTGGAACCACGACCTCGCGATCCAGTTGCGCGAGCGTCAGGGCCTGCCGGCCAAATGTGACGGCTGCGGATTGGTAGCTGAATGCGGCGGCGGCTGCCCGTTACAGTTTGAAAGTCATCGTCAAGCATCTGATATTGATTTACCTGTTATCGCTTCTATTTAATTTTTGAGGGAGCACTTTGGAGGAACCATGAAAATTTTCAACCGACTTGCTGACCAATTTACGAAAGTTAAACCCCTGCCAGAGGGCACACACCATACGCAGGCCCTGCTGGAGGATGAAACCCCATACCGCCTGCACCTGCGGCTGCGGGCGGACGGCTCCGGCACACTGGTTGTCAACGCAGCCACGATTTTGCATCTCAATCCAACCGCTGCTGAGTATGCTTATCATTTCATTAAAGGCACACCGCCCGAAGAAGCCGCACAGGAAATCTCGAATCGTTATCGCATTACCAAAGGCGTTGCACTGGAAGATTACCAGGATTTTGTGGAGCGTATCCAGACTTTAATTGACACGCCTGACCTGGACCCGATTTCCTACCTGGACTTCGAGCGCGTCGCGCCTCATTCCGCCGATCTGACTGCTCCCGTACGCCTCGACTGCGCCCTCACCTACAAGTTACCTCCCGATACAGACGCCGAATACGCCCCGGCCAAACGCGTGGACCGTGAGTTGACCACCGAGGAATGGACCCAAATCCTGGACATCGCCTGGCGCGAGGGCGTGCCACATGTCACCTTTACAGGCGGCGAACCGACCTTGCGCGAAGACCTGCCTGACTTGATCGCGCAGGCCGAAAAGAATGGCCAGGTCTGCGGCCTGCTGACCGATGGTTTAAAACTGGCGGACAAGAGCTACTTGCATGTGTTACTCAACACGGGTCTCGATCACCTGCTTTTCTTATTGCAACCCGATAACCAGGAATCCTGGAAAGTGCTTGAGACCATCATGCCCGAAGATATATTCACCACAGTACACATTTCGGTCAATGAAAAGATTTTGAAGAGGTTGGACGAAATTCTCCAGAGATTAGCAGACCTGGAAGTGACCAGCCTGTCGCTGGGTTTGACCGATGTCTCTCTTCGCGAAAGCCTGGATGATGCCCTGGATCAAGCCGCCCAACTGGGCATGCAACTGGCCTTCGACCTGCCCGTGCCCTACTCCGCTGACAACCCAGTGGCGTTCGAAACTGCACAAGACGAAGTTCCCTCCGGAGCTGGCAAATCCTGGCTCTACGTGGAACCGGACGGTGACGTGCTGCCTGCCCAGGGCATGGCCGATCAGGTATTGGGCAATTTCCTGCGAGACCCTTGGGAAGAAATCTACAAAGCATAGAGTGGATTATGATCGATCCCATCCAAACCGCACAAGATCGTTTTACACAAGGTTTCAACTGCTCCCAGTCCGTTTTTTCCGCGTATGCTTCTCAATTGGATATCGACAATGAAAGCGCTTTGAAACTGGCTTCTCCCTTTGGGGGCGGTGTTGCGCATCAAGGAAACGTCTGTGGCGCATTGACCGGGGCATTGATGGTGCTTGGAACATTGAAAGGTAACGCAACTCCTGAGACCAAAGCTGAAACCTACCGTATCGCTGAAGAATTCTTAAACCAATTTCGGGAGCTTCACGGCACTATCCTGTGCCGCGAATTGATTGGACATGATATTTCCACCCCGGAAGGACTGCAAAAAGCCAGAGAGCGTGATGTCTTTGCGAGTGCGTGCCCGATATATGTGAGGGACGCTGCTAAGTTAGTCGCTGATTTTCTGGAAACCTAGTTCCGAACAAACCAAATCCGTGTACGAACAGCTCACTGTTCAGAAGAAATTGTACATTTTTCTGATCAGCTTTTTTGTAATCAGATGTTAATCTGTCGCAGACTATCTGCAAATCCTATTAATGGTATGCTTGTTTAAAAGCTAAAAATTGTTGATGAAACCAAGATCTTATTTCTTCTCCATACTGTTTGCTCTCATCTTGTTGGCTACCGGCCTGGCCTGCAATTTCGTGACCGGTATCTTCGTGGAAGAACCTGAGCCGCTTTATTTGGAAGAGCCTGCACCCATAGAGCCGACAGTAGAGGTTGAATCTCAACCAGAGTCTCCTTTGGATGAGCCAACGATATCCGATATCACAACCTGCTCGGCGGTAACGGAGGAGATTTTGAAGACCGCCACGGAATTTGATGAAGATTTCCCCGATGACAAAAGCGGAAATGAACCTGAAGAACTCTACCTGGTTACTTATAGTGTCTCAGGAGACCAGCTCAGTGACCCAATATATTACGAAGATGTCTCTGCAGACCTGATACCCTACCAGGAAGACCAGGCCGGCCATCAAGAGATATGGGATTATTTCACCGCGTTGATACCTGCCAATGAACGTGGCGCATTGGCAGAATATTCGATCGTCACAGATGGCAAAGGAGAGATACTGGCTGCTGTCACACAAACCTTGTACGATCCAAAGTTATGGGGCCTCGAGGTCGACATCCGCGATGCGGACGACAGACACGATTTGACCTACACCCTTATTCACGAATACGCCCATTTACTCACACTCGGGCCTGAACAGGTTACGCCCAGCGAAGCCTTGTTCCACAACCCCGATGACGATAACATCTTTTATGATGAAGTTACCGCTTGTCCCAATTATTTCCCCGGTGAAGGCTGCAGCAGCTCCAGCTCATACATCAATGCCTTTTTTGATGAATTCTGGGCCGATATTTACGAAGAATGGTTGGACATCAATTTGATCGAAGATGATGATACATATTATGACGCACTGGATGATTTTTACTATAATTACGAAGACCGCTTTGTCACTGACTACGCAGCTACAAATCCCGAAGAGGATATCGCTGAAACATTCTCCTTTTTCGTACTTTTGTCTCATCCAGATGGAGACACTGTTGCCGAAAAAAAGATTTTGTACCTTTATAATTATCCTGAACTAGTACAATTGCGTGATGAAATCATACATGGAATTTGCAACCTGAATCAATGAGCGAATCAGATCGCCCCATCCGCGAATCTTATTGGGTAAAACCCAAACGTTTTTTAGTGGGAGAGTATCCAACTGGTCCAGATGAAGCTAGCACATGCAAACGTCTAAACCAGTTACTAAAATTTGGCATAAATACTTTTTATGATCTGACCGATCTCGATGCATATCCAAATTACTTGCCAATCCTGCGCAAAGAAGCCAGAAAAAATAGAATTAAAATCCAACATATACGCTTCCCCATTATGGGTCACGATATCCCTTCACGTGGTATGATGATAGCAATTCTGGATGCTATCGATACTGCTCTTGCCAAAGGACGCAACATTTATCTTTTCTGTTGGAACGGTGTCGGGTGCACCAGCACAACATTAGGCTGCTATCTCGTCCGGCATGGCCTTACAGGTGAACAAGCTCTGGAGAAATTGGCTGAATGGTGGAAGGATGTACCTGAAAGTGACTACTTCCCACAATCTCCCGAGACAGACCAACAGAAGGCATATGTCTTGAATTGGTGGGAGAATTTACCGACATCTCCACCTTCCCCCGAACCGCCCACCAGACCTATCTCTAAGGAAAACTGGACATCTGTAAGCCAGCACTTTTCCAGCCGTCAGACAAAATGGCCGCATATATCGCTTGCAAATTTTTTTCGAAACAAAAAAAACAACCATCCAAACGATGAACCTTCAAAGACTGTACCAATTCAACCAATGACAGAACTCATCCGCCCCATCCGCGAATCATACTGGGTAAAACCCGGCAGTTTTCTGGCCGGTGAGTACCCTGCTGCTCCGTTTATTGAGAGAGCGCGCGCGCGAATTGGCGGATTGCTCGATATCGGTATCAAAACCTTTATTAATCTGACCATTCCAAAAGAATTACCCCCTTACCTACCGGTTTTGAACGAGCAGGCCGAGTTGCGTAACATTGAGGCCCAACACAAACACTTCCCTATTTTGGATCGCTATATCCCAACTCACGAAACTATGATTGAGATTCTGGATACCATCGATAACGCTATTGCAGGAAGCCGCAATGTTTATCTGCATTGTTGGGGCGGGATTGGTCGTACAGGCACCACGGTCGGATGCTACCTTGTCCGACATGGCCTCACCGGGGAACAAGCCGTCGCACAACTGGCGGAATGGTGGAAAGATGTTCCCAAGAGTGCTTACGCCCCTCGCTCGCCAGAAACAGATTTGCAGTTAGAGTTCATTTTGAATTGGGATGAAAATTCGTCTCCTGCTGACTCTGACGCAACCTCCTCGTAGACCAGTCCTGCTGAGAGTCGCTTCCCGGGATCATAGCAATCATGGATTGGCATCCCCGCTACATTCAACAAGCCAACTGGACGCGCGCACTGCGCGAATATCTATTTAAGAGAACCGGATTAAGGACGGCAAGACGTGTTTTGGAAGTGGGATGCGGGACAGGAGCTATTCTTGGTGCAATAGAGATTATAACGCCTCAGCTTCATGGTCTGGACATCCGGCCTGCTACCCTTATGGAAGCGCGAGTCCATGCCCCAAACGCTTCCCTGACCTGTGGTGACTCGTTATCGCTCCCCTATCATGGCAATTGCTTTGATATTGTCTTCTGCCATTTCCTGCTGTTATGGGTCTCAGACCCGGAACGGGCCCTGCTTGAGATGAAACGTGTCGCGCGGGAAGGCGGGCATATTCTGGCGTTAGCCGAGCCTGATTACGGCGGCCGGGTGGACAAACCTGCCGAGCTGGCTGTACTGGGTCACTGGCAGAGCGAGTCCCTACAAAGGCAGGGAGCCGACCCATCCCTGGGAGGCAAGCTGGCAGAACTTTTTTACAAAGCCGGGATCGAACTGATCGAAACGGGGGCAATTGAAAGTCGGGAGAAAGATTCGCCTACTTCTACTGAACAGGAGCTGGAATGGGCTGTGCTGGAAAACGATTTAGCGGAGTTCGTCCCTGAAAAGGAAATCCATCGTCTAAAAAAACTGGACGAGGAAGCCTGGAGGCGCGGAGAACGAATATTGCACGTTCCTACCTATTTTGCCTGGGGACGAATTTAAGCAGTATAATGCCTTGCGAAAGAACCTGGAGGTAGTTCGTTGGAAATTTCACCGTTCGAAGATGAGGCTCTGGAAGCAGAGGAGCCATCACAAGACTCACAATCCGTAAAACGGTTTTTTGTAGATTTGCTGGAAACCATTGTTCTGGCAGTTGTCCTGTTTTTTGCGATCAATACCGTCTCTGCACGCGTGCGTGTGGACGGTTTCAGTATGGTTCCCACACTGCAAGATGGAGAATATGTACTGGTCAATCGCCTGGCATATCGGAACAGTTTGCCTGACCGCGGCGATATCATTGTGTTTGAATCTCCGCAGGTTTCGGACCTTGACCTGATCAAGCGTGTGATCGGGCTGCCCGGAGACACGATCAGGATTTCCGGAGGCGAGGTGCAAGTGAACGGACAGGTTTTGGATGAGCCCTATATCGCTGCTGCACCAGTTTACACTGGCGAATGGAGCGTTCCTGAGGGCAATCTATTCGTGCTGGGTGATAACCGCAACGATTCGTCTGATTCACACGCCTGGGGTTTGCTGCCAATTGAAAATGTGATCGGTAAATCCATTTTGATCTACTGGCCGATCCCCGAATGGAATTTGATCCAACATGTTGAATCGGTAGCCGCGATTCAGTAAATTATTCTATAATCAAGTTATCATGACAGTCTTTCAAACTCTGTATGCAGCGGAAGCAAGCCATTAGGAGAGACGACATGACCAAAGTCGAGCTGCCCCAACCCACTCAGTGTAACGAATGCCAGGCCGGTATGATGCAGATACACTACATCACTTACTTTACCTGGTTAGGTGAAGAATTAATCACGGTTCCGAATTTCCCTGCCTGGATTTGCGATGTGTGTGGTCGACGTGAATATGATGAGAGGGCCATTTCCTGGCTGACGATGTTACTCAGCCCGAACGCCGGCAAACCGACCCCAAAAGTACGCCATCCCGTACCGCTCCAACCCAAACCTGAACCCAACCGTCCGCGCCCAGAATAGTTCATTGAGGAGTACCTATGGCCATGGATACATCGCCCCGGACTTATCGCTTTGTGCCAGCGGATATTTACACGTCCGGTTACCGCGTCGTTGGGAAGGTCATGGTTGCAAACACAGGCGTGATCGGATTAATGAACGATACAACTAATTCCGCCATGGAAGTACACGATGCCAGGATGGCAAAGCTGCACATGCCGACCAAGCTGGTGGACCATTTTGACATGGTGCGCATGGTCAAGCAACGTGTGATGGTCATGTGCCTGTCACGGCGTGAGGATCTGGGGCCGGCGGCGCTGGTCCGTGGGGGGTATGGAAGGACAATTACCGATTATCCGGTGCGTTTCACCAGCCAGGTTTATGAAGTGGAAGGAAAACTCGAATTACCCGGTCGCTTCGATTTCCAGGGGTTGATGTTCGAAGGCACGCGTCATTTTATTCCCGTATTCGATGCAGTTTTGACTGCCATCCTAATCCCAAACTTGCGTGTGGAAAGTCCCGGGATTCTTTTCAACCGGCATCATGCCGACATCGTGGCCTTACTCAATCAGCGGACCAAAGAGGACAAATAAACCAATCGCTTGACCGATATGGGAGTGGATGATAAAATCCCCCCGCTTTGATGTGAGCGGCTTTGGGTCGCCACACATCACATCGCTGGCATGAGTCAGCGATATTTATTGCCCCCATCGTCTAGTGGACCAGGACGCAGCCCTTTCAAGGCTAAAACCGGAGTTCGAATCTCCGTGGGGGCATCCGATCCAAAAAGACCGCCAACAGATGATGTTGAGCGGTTTTTGTCTATGTTACGCTTTGATTCAAAGGGAAAAATAGCAGATTTAGGAATTGATAGTAACGATTTATCCCAAATGAGGAGGAAATAAGAGTTCGAATCTTCTTTCTTATTTGATAATTTTTTAATACCGGAATTCAAGTTTCACAAAATAAAAGTAAGGGGATGTAGCATAACCTGTATCCCTCATGTAAGTTAAAAGAATATATATCTCAAGATCT
>JASFRG010000161.1:0-11194 GCA_050115035.1 Anaerolineales bacterium
AGAGTTATACAACCCAATACAATCCATCGTTTGCCGGGGAACTGCGCGTACCGCTCGATGAAATTCCGCCTATCTCCTTTGACATTCGTAAGATCATTGCCAGGCGGGCAGCTATGGAACTGTTCCCTCAAGCCATCTGCAACCTGGGCGCTGGCGTTTCCACTGGCATTGCCAATGTCGCTGCTGAAGAGGGGTTCCTCGATCAGATCGTACTGACTAACGAGCAGGGCCTCATCGGTGGGGCGCCTGCTTCGGGCGTCGATGCCGGGGCAGCTATGAACTATGATGCTATTGTCGACCAACCCTACCAGTTCGATTTCTACGATGGCGGCGGTCTCGACCTGGCTTTTCTTTCCTTTGCCCAGGTGGATGCTGATGGCAGTGTCAATGTAAGCCGTTTCGGGAATAAGATCATTGGTATCGGCGGTTTTCAGAATATTGCACAGAATGCAAAAAAGGTAATCTTCAGTGGTACTTTCACTGCTGGTGGGCTAGAACTGGCCTGGCCGGATGGTAAAACGCAGATACTTAAGGAAGGGCGTTTCCCGAAATTTGTTTCTGAACTTCAGCAGGTTTCTTACAGTGGCAGCTACGCGGCTGAATTGGGTCAGGATGTGGTCTTCATTACTGAACGGGCTGTCTTCCGGCGCGAGAAAAATGGACTGATGCTGACCGAGATTGCACCGGGAGTTGATTTGCAACAAGATGTATTAGCTCACATGGAGTTCAAACCGTTGATATCCCCAAACCTGCAGGAAATGGACGCGCGCATCTTCTTCCCTGAAAAGATGGACTATATCCGGGATTTGCAGAAGAAGCCTCGCCTGAATCTCCCTGCTCGATTACAAAAAGACAAGAAGTGAATCCGATGAGTAACAAGAAAAATAACCTCAAGGAAATGCTTGAAACCGATGCCATTCAAACCACGAGGCCTGTCGATGGCGTGGCGCTGATTACCATTTGTTCACAGCCTTTAGGGGTGCTGCGCTTTGGGGTGAAGCGTGCTTTACAAGCCGCATTAGAAAACTTAGAAGCGGACCGCACAGTCCACTGTCTCGTACTGACCGGCGTCGAGAAGGCTTTCTCAGTAGGCTCGGATATCAAGGACTTCAGCACCGAAATCGGATGGCTGCTTGAAAATGATTATGTCGAGGCCGGGTTGAATGCTGCCATCGAAAATTCTAGGTTGCCGGTGATTGCAGCAGTGAACGGATTTGCAATGGGCGGTGGTGCTGTGCTGACGTTGGCTTGCGATATCCGCATGGCGGCCAAATCTGCGAAGTTTGGATTCCCTGAAGTGAAAGTGGGAGCCTTTGCCTCGGGCAGCGGCACGCAGCGTTTACCCCGGCTGGTAGGACGCGGACGGGCATTGGATTTGCTGATGACCGGTCGGACGATTGACGGGGATGAGGCCCTCCGCATCGGACTGGTGGAATACCTGGTCCCGGATAATGAATTACTTGATCGTGCCTTGGCATTAGCTTCCACAATTGGGGCGAACGCGGCCAGCGCGGTAAGCGCCAGCAAATTCTGCATAAACGTTGGCCTACGAGATGGCTTTGAAGCTGGTCTGGCGGCTGAGCGTGAGATGCGCATCCAGACCGGACGTGGCCCGGATTCCATTGAAGGCCGCAACGCCTTTTTGGAAAAACGTAAACCGGATTTCAGAGAGTAGGATGCAGAAGCAGCCCGCACCCCTGAAGATCAAACCTGGAAAGATCATCTGTGTGGGGTTGAATTACCCGCCTCACAACAGAAGTGATGACTGGTTGCAGCCGCCCTATCCAATTCTTTTCCAAAAACCAACCAGCGCCTTGATTGGTTTTGGTGAGGCGATTGTGCTCCCAAAAATCAGTCAACGGGTTCTCTATGAAGGGGAGCTTGCTGTGGTTATTGGCACCCGGGTAAAAGACATTTCTGCGGAAGATGCGTTGGATGTTGTGGCTGGATACACGATTGCCAATGATATCGGAGCTGCTGACATCGAAACGCGCAGTTCACAATGGGCTTCAGGCAAGATGTTTGATACATTTTGCTCTTTGGGGCCGTCCTTGGTTCCTTCAAGCGATGTGCCGAACCCGAACCATCTAGCCATTAAAACCACCCTAAACGGGCAGGTTGTGCAAAATGGCAATACCCGAGAAATGATTTTCGATGTGCCTTTTCTGGTTCATTACATATCCCAATTAACGACATTGGAGCCCAATGATGTCATTCTGACCGGCTCCCCGAAACGAGCGGGAGATGCTCCCGATCCACGTACGCCGCTCAGGCCTGGGGATAGTATCAGTGTTGAAGTTGAAAGCCTGGGTACGCTTACCAATCCAGTTGTTTCGGAGGCTGCTTAAATGAATAGAACTCGCCCGATGGTTTTTGTTACCCAACCTGAAACAGTCGAAATCTGGGAAAGACCGCTTCCATCTTTGGGTGAACTGGATGTTTTGATCAAAGTGAAAGCAACCGCGCTGTGTGGCTCCGATTTGCACATTTTCAAAGGCAAACATCCAGCCGTCTCCCTGCCTATCCCAGTAGGACATGAGATCGCCGGGGAAGTTGCGGAGGTAGGTGCTCGTGTCACGAAAGTGAAGCCGGGTGATCGTGTCGCGGTTGAGCCGGTGATCGTTTGCGGCGAATGCCATTATTGCCAGCGAGGGGACTACCACCTTTGCGCCAATATCAGCTTCCAATATCGCCAGGGACAGGGCGGGTTGACTACGGATTTCGTTACTTCTGAGCGCTGGGTGCATTTGCTCCCGGAGAGTATTTCATACGCTGCCGGTGCGTTGATCGAACCTTTATCAGTCGCTGTACATGCGGTACGGTTGGTGCATTTGAATATGTCCGAAAGCGTGGCAGTTTTCGGCGCCGGAGCCATCGGGTTGTTTATCCTACAGGTCGCCAGGGCGGTTGGCGCGGGAGACATTTTCATCTCCGATATCCGGGAATCACGCTTAAGTGCCGCCTTGGATTTTGGTGCCAGCAGCGCATTTAATAGTTTGAAGTGCAATCCGGTTGAAGAGATTTTTAAACAGACAGATGGTATAGGGGTGCAACGTGCTTTCGAGGCGGTCGGCTTGGAGATAACGCTTAATCAAGCTTTACAGACCTTGCAAAAGGGTGGGGAGGCTGTCTTAGTTGGCCTTTTCGAAGAGCAGCGCGTGGCTCTCCCGGCCAATATTTTTGTGCAGAAAGAGATCTCACTGGTCGGCTCACAGGGCTATCAATGGGATTTTCAGCGTGCCATTGAGTTAATTCAACAAGGCAAGATTGATTTGGAAGAGATGATCACACACAAATTCCATCTCGAACAAATACAGAAAGCGTTCGAGACGCTAATCAAACCGGCTCAGGAGGCCGTTAAAGTCGTCATATCCAGCGAGTGACATTTATCAAATTGACAAAGCATATGATTATTTTGTATACTATTGTTAGCGCTAACGGTAGCGCTAACAATGAGGAGAAATGGCCAAACGCGTCACAATGCATGATGTTGCCCAAACAGCGGGGGTATCATTAATGACTGTATCGCGTGTTGTCAACAACAAAGAAGATGTTAGCCAGGTTACCCGTGATCGGGTGATGGATGTTATCGAGCAGCTAAGTTACCGTCCCAGCAGCATCGCCCGCGGGTTGGCAACCCGGCGAACAGGGACATTGGGGGTCGTTGTACCAGATATTTCTAACCCATATTTTGCCTCTATTGTACGTAGTGCTGAAGAAGAGGCTTATGCCCAGAATTACAGCGTGTTTTTAGGGAATACGAACGAGGATCCCGAGCGGGAATTGACCGTTTTGCAGTCTATGGAGGATAACCAGGTAGACGGTTTGATCCTTTTTAGTTCACGTCTGGAAGACGATACTTTATTCGAAGTTCTGGAATCTTTTCCCACTGCTGTTTTGGTTTTTCGAGAAAAAAAAGGTGCCGATGTTGGGGCCTTCATTGTCGATGACGTCTTTGGTGGGAGAGTAGCTATTGAGCATCTATTGAAATCCGGTCATCGGAATATTGGCTTGATATCCGGTCCTCCCATTTCTCTCAGTACCTCTGGCCGATTAATAGGTTATCGGGAAGCCCTGCAAGCTGCAGGTATTCCTGTCAATGAAAATTGGATTCAGCATTGTCATCCGATGGTAGAGGGGGGACAAGCAACAGCCAATGAACTTTTGACAAAACACCCTGAAATTACAGCGTTATTCTGTCATAACGATCTGGTCGCAGTTGGAGCCCTGCAGGCCTGTGCCGAGCTTGAGCTACGAGTCCCCGAAGATGTTGCCATTATCGGCTACGACGATATCCGGTTGTCAGAATTGGTTTCCCCTAAGCTCACAACGCTGCGTGTTTCCAGGACAGAAATTGGAACCGTGACTATGCAGATGTTGTTGGAGCAGATTGAAGTCGAGGCAGCTGAACCGAAAGAAATCCATGTCAAGCCTGAGTTGATTGTACGGGCAAGTGCGCCATAAATATGTGGACTACTGAAAATAATATGCGAATGTATAGAATTCAAGGAATCGATGAATAAAAAAGAGCGTTTTCTCAATGCCCTTAATCTCAAAGAAGTAGACCGTCCTCCTGTGGCGGCGGTTGCTACCGGGATTACGGTTGCGATGATGGAGAAGAGCAATATTTTTTGGCCTGAAGCTCATAAAAACGTCGATGATTTAGCCGGATTGGCAGAATCGATTTATCTCTATACAGATATTGAGTGCATTAAGTTGCCCTTTGATATGGCGGTCGAGGTGGAAGCGATAGGGGCCGAGATCAATTACCGTACTATCGACACATCGCCAACCGAATCCAGTCATATGTTCAATCATCCTGATGAACTGGAAATTCCCAAAGATTTTTTCGACCGAGGACGTATTCCAGTAGTTCTAAGCGCCATTTCAAAACTGAGAAAGAAATATAACAACGAGGTTGCCATCGTTTCATCAACGGTAGGTCCGTTTGGGTTGGCGGCCAAACTTTTTGGCTTCGATGATTTTCTGATGTGGATTGTTACCCAACCGGATTGGGTGCACCAGATTATGGAGAAGTTGACTCCATTGGCAATTGACTATGCTGTGGCCCAGGCAGAGGCAGGCAGCGACGCTATCATCCTTGGGGAAGCCACTTGTACGGGCGACTTGATCTCATCAGAGATGTATCGTGAATTTATCTTACCTTATCATTCCCGGCTTTGTCCGGCGATTCCTGTGCCAGATATCATGCACATTTGTGGAAAATCCACTGGGCATATTCAATATATCGTGCAGACTGGTACCGCCTGCTATAACTTTGATGAAGGTGTGGACTTAGCCGAAGCTGTTCGATTAATGAAAGGGAAGGTTGCTATAGTAGGCTCGGTCCCCACTTTGAAAGTTTTGCTCAACGGTACCTCTGAGGAGACCTATCAATACGCTCGCAAGTGCCTGGAAGCTGGTGTTGATTTGCTCACTCCTGGCTGTGCGATGGCGCCTTATACACCCATCGAGAATATCAATGCTATGGCGCGCGCAGCGCAAGATTGGAAGAATTAAAGTGACTATGAACACAAAAGAACGCTTTATGAATGCGCTCAAGTTACAGCCAGTTGACCGACCCCCGGTTGCTGCGGTGGTGACGGGCATCACTGTCGATATGATGGAAAAGACCGGTGTATTCTGGCCGGAAGCTCATCGCGATGTTGACCAATTAGCGGCTTTAGCGGCTTCCGTTTGGGAAGTGAGTGGTATCGAATGTATCAAGTTGCCTTTTGGAATGACCGTTGAAGTGGAAATCTTTGGCGCACCCATAGACTTTGGCACACGCGATACTCTTCCCTCAGAAGTTGCCCATATCTATGATCACCCCGATGAGCTGACAATACCGAAAAACTTCATGGACAGTGGGCGTGTTCCGACCGTGTTAGCGGCTATCTCGAAACTGCATCAGCGCTATAAGGACGAAGTTGCCATAGTTTCCTCTATCGTAGGCCCTTTTGCAACTGCGGCAAAATTATTTGGTTTCGACAATCTCTTTCCCTGGATCATAACCAACCCTGATTATGTGCGTCAGATTTTGGATGAATTGAAGGGGTTGAGCATTCAGTATGCCAATGCCCAGGTTGAAGCGGGGGCAGACGCGATTCTGATTGGAGAGGCAACCTGTTCGGGAGATTTGATTTCCCCTGACACATATGCCAATTTTGTAGCAGACTTACACACTGAAATCTGTGCGGAAATACAGGCCCCCAGTATTTTGCACATCTGTGGAAACTCCACATATCACATCCCGCATATTGCCAGGACCGGGGCTGCCTGCTACAGCTTTGACGAGGGCCTCAACCTGGAGATGGCCCGTGAGCATCTAAAAGGGAAAGTCGCTTTGGCAGGCTATGTTCCCACTGTAGAGGTTCTGTTGCAAGGTACTCCTGATTTGGTTTACCAGGCGTCTCTGGAATGCCTGGGGAATCAGGTCGATATTTTGGCTCCAGGATGTTCTCTGCCACAGCATTCTTCTTTGGAAAACATTAATGCCATGGTACAGGCTGTCAAGGATTGGGCCGAGTCAGAAGAAATACGGGCAAATGTACCGAATGTCATTGCTGATGTCAGCCTGGCAGCGCAATCTGCCCTGGCAGGTGGAGGCGCTAAAAAGAAACGTTCTGCCCGGCGTCGAAAGAAAGTAAAGCGAAAATAAATATTTATTAGTGGAGTTGATGATGAGTAAATTGGTAAAAGTAGAATTTGGCCATTTTGATTATGATTTTGTTGGAGAATTCAAGTTCTTCAAACCTTCAGCGGATGGAAAAGTTCGCCGGCCGTCGACATTGGTGCGGCTGACTGATGATGAAGGTTATCAGGGGTGGGGGCAAGCCGTGCCGACTCCTACCTGGACATACGAAACGCCCGAGACGGTTGAATCTACAATTGCTAATTATTTGGCCGAAGTGCTCATCGGTATGGATCCGGAGGATATCCCTGCGATCCATGATCGAATGAACCACACCATCTACCCGGCTTGCTCGATAGGTCAGCCATTAGCGAAGGCGGCGATCGATATTGCTTGCTATGACCTGGTCGGTAAACGGTTGAAACAGTCGGTTGCGACGATGCTGGGTGGCGCACAACTGCAAAGCCTGCAACTGAGTTGGACGGTCAATTCGACGGATATATCTGTTATCGAGACGCAGCTTGAAGAGGGTCGGCAGCGTGGCTATCGCAACTTCAACTTCAAGGTTGGCCCGCCTCAATCCGGACCTTTCGACCTGGAACTCGCAAAAAAAATTAAATCCTTCGCCCCAGATAGTTTTTTGTGGGCGGATGCCAACACAGGATATACAGTGGAGGTTGCCCTGGAAATCCTCCCCAAACTGGCTGACCTTGGTGTGGATGTGATTGAGTCTCCCCTGTCGCCACATCAGATCCGTGGCTACCAGGCGCTGAAAAAGCAGGGCGCTCTTCCCATCTTTATGGACGAGGGCATTATTCTTGACGAAGTTGTAGAAGAGTTTATCGCCTTGGAGATGCTCGACGGCATCACGATAAAAACAGCGCGTTCATCGGGCATTTGGCAATCGCAAAAAATCATTCGTATGGCAAAGAAGCATGGCGTGGCTCTCCTGGGCTCGGGCCTGACTGATCCGGATATTTCACTGGCTGCCTCGCTGCATTTGTTTGCCTGGGCCGGCATCGACAAACCCTGTGCTTTGAACGGCCCTCAATTCTTGGAAAACACACTCGTTGAAAATCGATTAGAACAACGGGAAGATATGATCCAGGTTCCTCAGAGCCCCGGGCTGGGTATTGAAATGCAGCCTGATGCTGAGGCTTATTTAGTTTCTTTTCGTGAGATGTGATCGCAGAATTATGACCATCCGCGCACTCGACTTCCAAATCTTTATGCACAACATCCAAACCCGGATGCCGTTTCGTTACGGGATTGCCGAAATGACAGCGGTGCCGCACTTATTTTTACAGATCGAATATGAAGTTGATGGACAAAAATCCAACGGAGTTGCTGCAGACAATCTGATACCCAAATGGTTCACCAAAGATCCTGAAACCAGTTATGAAGACGATCTTCGAGATATGTGGCGCGTTATCAGACAGGCTGGTGAGTTTGCTGTTCAGGTGGGGGCGGTGGAGAGTGTTTTTGACTTATGGTTACAGGTTTATCAAGCCCAGCAAGCCTGGGCCTCCGAACATGGATACCCTCCACTGCTTTGGAATTTCGGTGTCAGCTTGGTAGAGCGGGCTTTGATCGATGCTTATTGTAGGGTAAAAGGGTTAACTTTCCCGGCAGCCGTCCAGAGCAATGACCTGGGGATTCGTTTGTCAGATATCCATCCTGTTCTTGAAAGTTATCTTCCGGCAGAGTTACTACCTGCACATCCGTTGCAGGAAATTCATATCCGTCACACGGTTGGCCTGTCTGATTACATTTCGGAAGCAGAGATTGAGGAAGATCAACGACTGAACGATGGTTTACCACAATCTCTGGAAGCCAATATTCGTGCCTATGGCATTCAATATTTCAAGATCAAAATCAATGGGAACGTAGAACAAGATGCAGAACGACTTTGTCGCATTGACACTGTGCTAAGTGAGTGCGGCATCAATGATTATTTTTTTACCTTAGATGGCAACGAACAATATCAAAGCGTTGCAGAGTTCAAGTGGTTTTGGGAACAGATTACGAATGAAACCAGTTGTTCGCCTCATATGGCGCGTTTGCTTTTTGTTGAGCAACCCTTCCATCGCGATGTTGCATTAAGCGAAGGAACTCGTAAAGATTTGATTGACTGGAAGGATAGGCCATTGATCATCATTGATGAATCCGATGCTGAACTCGAAAGTATGCAAACTGCTTTAAAAAGCGGCTATGCCGGTACCAGTCACAAGAATTGCAAAGGTATTTTCAAAAGCCTTGCTAACGCTTGCCTGCTCCAATTCTTTCGAGAAAAAGAGCCGCATCGCAAATTGATTCTCAGTGGCGAAGACCTTGCCAATATTGGGCCGGTTGCATTGCTACAGGACCTGGTTGTGATGGCCGTTCTGGGGATCCAGAATGTCGAACGCAATGGTCACCATTACTTTCCCGGGTTGAGTGTTTTTCCACTGGGTGTACAGCAACTCATCTTGGCAGAGCATCCAGACTTGTACCATCAACCCAAGAATTTCCCTGCTCTGGATATTCGTAAGGGAAAAATTAGTATTTCCAGCTTACTTCAGGCACCTTTTGGTTCTAACACTAAATTTCCCTTGGAAAAGTGGTTTACACCGGATAGTACATGGAATTTTGAATCCCTACATCTATAGAAAGAAAGGATTGACTATGGAAAAAATCACAACAGAAAAAGAGATGCTTGAGCGGCAAAGGAAAAAGGATAACAGTTTTTCCGAGATCGTGAAAAAAAAGGCTTTGCCATATATTGGCATCTTAATCCTTTTAGGCATCTGGGAAATTATGGTCAAGATGCTAGATATACCTTCTTATCTCTTGCCCGCTCCTTCTGAAATTGCCCGGGTGATGGTCGAGAGGATGCAGACTCTTCTCGAGAATAGTTGGGTTACTGCCTATGAAATGCTGATGGGCTATTTCCTGGCCATTGTGATAGCGATCCCGATGGCGATTGCGATCACTGCCTCTCCCAGTTTTGATCGTTTTATCACCCCTATCCTGCTTTTTTTCCAGACAGTCCCCAAGATTTCCCTGGCGCCGCTCTTTCTGGTTTGGTTTGGCGTAGGTGTAATGCCCAAGGTTCTGGTCGCTTTCCTGATCTCGTTCTTCCCAATCATTATAGACACGGCGGTTGGCCTCAGGTCAATACACCCTGATATGATCGATTTGGCGCGTTCAATGGGGGCAACCAAATTCCAAATCTTCTACCGTTTCCGTCTGCCTACCAGTTTGCCATATCTGTTTAGCGGACTGAAAGTGGCTTCAACATTGGCTGTAGTTGGTGCAGTCGTGGGCGAGTTCGTTGGTGCCGACAAAGGGCTGGGGTACTTGTTGTTGGTCGCAAACTCTAACTTGTTGACGGCTTTGATGTTTGGCGCAATTTTCGCCTTGACAGCACAGGGTTTGATCCTGTTTTACGTGATCCAAGCTTTGGAAACAATACTTATCCCCTGGCATATTTCCGTCCGCAGTGGAGAAGAGTACGGAACGATGTAGTTTTCCACAAAACTAAAACGAAACGAGGTGATGCCACAAAAAATCAAATAGACCGTTATGCCTGATGATGTTAAACCAATCAAAAAAAGGAGTGATCTAAAGATGAAGAAACAATTACCTCTAATTCTAGCAGTTGCTATCGTTCTATCGATGCTGCTAGCCGCCTGTGGTGCTCCGGCTGCTGCTCCGGCGGAAGAAGCCGCTCCAGCAGAAGAAGGTCCAATTCCTTTGGATTTTCGTCTTAACTGGACGCTCTATGGTGAACATGCGCCTTTCTTCCTGGGTGTAGATAAAGGTTTCTACCTGGAAGAAGGTCTGGATGTGACTATTCTGGAAGGCAGCGGATCAGGAACGGTGGTGAAGTTGCTTGGCAATGGTACCAACACAATCGGATATGCTGATTCCGCAACCATGATGCGTGGTGTTACCGCTGGTGTGCCTGTAACGGCTGTGGCTGTGATATTCCAATCAAGCCCGATGTCCTTCATATACCGCGCCGACGCTGCTCGCCCAACTACCATCGAAGAGCTACCCGGTACTAAGGTAGGTATCACCGCCGGAGATGCCTCGCTCTCAATTTTTGAGGCTTGCCTGGGTGCTAACAACCTATCTATGGATGATGTTGAGTTGATTCAAGTCTCCAACCCACAGGCAAAAGAAACGGCTGTTTTGGAAGGAACAGCAGATACATTCCTGGGTTACTTTGTTGATCAGCCGCTGCGCATGGAAAAAGTGACCGGTGTAGACATGGAATGGTCCAAGTTGGTGGATCTTTGCAATGTCAACACTCTGAGTAGTGCCATCATTGTCAACAATTTCTGGGCCGAACAGAACCCTGAGATCGTTGCGAAATTTGTACGCGCCTCTCAGCGAGCATGGGCTTACACACAGGAACACCCCGAAGAAGCGGCTGAGATTTTCGCTCAGCATGCTGAAGCGTTCGATGCTCCATTAGCTCTTGAAGAAATTAATGGCTCCCTGACTTTGTTGCATACCCCCAACACTGAAGGAAAACCCATTGGTTTCTCTGCGTTGGAAGATTGGCAGTCTACC
>JASFRG010000162.1:0-11154 GCA_050115035.1 Anaerolineales bacterium
TGATCAAGGAGTATGTTAAGCAACAAGGACAAGAAGAATATGAGCAATTACATGTACAGCAACTCGAGTTGTTTTAGCGGACCGATACCCCGTCCGCTTGCGGCGGGGTAGTTCATTCTCGCTTCATTTTTTTCAGATGTGTTTCGAGCCCTTTACGCGTATATGAATCCAAGTTTAAATCCAATGCCCTCTCAGGCTCTATCCAAATATGCTCCTGCGCCTCATCGTTCAAGACCACATCTGTGCTGTCCGTTTTGGCAGCAAAATCGAAAAAGATAAAGTGACGCTGTTTCCAGAAGGCGGGTTCATAGACAAATTCCTGGAAGAGGATAAATTCGAGATCGTAGATATCCAGCCCGGTTTCTTCTTTCGCCTCGCGGATGGCAGTTTCTTCCAGCCGTTCTCCCAGCTCCACATGCCCACCAGGGACGACATAGGCACCCGGCCACTTGTGTGATTGCAATAACAGAACTTCGTCCTTTGCGTTAAAAATGAAAATACCGACGGTCGGTTCGGGGTATCGTTGAACGCTCATGCCGGTATTTTACTATCGTCCCCACTCAAATGTTCATAAAAACTCAACCAAATGTTAAAGTGTACCCTTCTTTCTGTGCTTTTTCCCAAACTTTACGTTCCTGCTTGGAGCGCGCACTCCAGGCGTACTCAACGGGCGCATCGCCACGATACAGCAACTTTGATATGATGAGTCGATTTATATCGAGGATCGACCAGGCCCAAAAAGTGTAACTCGCAGTTGCCAGTGTAGCGATAACCCATAACCCGAAATCCACGAACCTGCCACCTGCTCGGGCGACCCGGATATAACCGTTATAAATAGCCCATGAGCCTAATATGATTCCTTCAAGACCTATTAAGAAGGTAATCACTTCAGTGAAACCTGCTTTAGTTGCGATCATCGAGATTGCGCCCAGGCACCAAATTGCAAAGCCAAGACTGCCAAGTTCGATGAATTCAATCAAAGCAAGCTTGTTTTGAACGTTTGAGAATGAAGATTCCATTGTGGTTTCCATAGTAATTCTCCTTAATAGTTTACGGATTTCGTTGTCGTAATTATGGACTTGTAGATGGAATAAATCAACCCACAGTCATGTAAGGTACTTTGTAGCAATCGAGTTTTACTAAATAACAAACGGGGTACAATGAGTTGAAAAATAATATATACAAAAAGTGAGTAAATTTTGGAAAACCATAAACCCGAACTGAAGAATCCTTTACCAGATATCACCTTCGAGCAATTATCTGAAACATTAAGAGAAGCGGCCAAACGTGCCAACTGGACGAGGCTTATGCCCGTCCAGGCGCGTGCCATCCCATACCTGCTTGCCAAACGAGACATGATGGTCCAGGCCCGTACGGGCAGCGGCAAAACCGGTGCCTTCCTGCTGCCCATGCTGGAACGGCTCGACTCCAAACGGAAGGAATGCCAAGCGTTGATCCTGGTACCGACCCGCGAACTGGCAAAACAGGTCTCGCACGAAGCGGAGGTGCTGTGTGGGCCGGCCGGCTTTCGAACGGTAGCAGTTTATGGCGGCGTTGGATATGGTCCGCAAATTGCTGGCTTGAAAAGTGGTGCGCATATCGTCGTCGGTACGCCGGGTCGCGTTCTCGACCATCTGCTCAAACGCAACTTCTCGCTTGACAAGCTGAAGATGCTGATCTTCGATGAAGCCGACCGTATGCTCTCGATGGGTTTCTATCCCGACATGCTCGAGATGAAAAGCTATCTACCGAAACGGCCCATCCACACCTGTATGTTCTCGGCCACCTTTCCGTATTCGGTCATGCGCGCTGCGCAGGAGTTTATCAAAGAGCCGCAGTTCATCACCCTCAGCAGCGACCACATCCACGTGACGGAAGTGGAGCACGTCTATTACAAAGTCAAGGGCATGGACAAGGATCGCAGTCTGGTGCGCCTGATCGAAGTCGAAAACCCGGAGAACGCGCTTATCTTCTGTAATACCAAAGACCGCGTGCACTACATCGCAGTGGTGTTGGGACGTTTCGGCTACGATGCGGATGAGATCAGTTCGGCGCTCTCGCAGAGTCAGCGTGAACGGGTGCTCTCCCGTGTCCGGGAGGGAAAACTGCGCTTCCTGGTCGCGACCGATGTGGCTGCCCGCGGATTGGACATTCCCGAACTCTCCTGGGTGATCCAGTACGAGCCGCCCGACGAAGTCGAGAACTACATCCATCGCGCCGGGCGGACGGGACGCGCCGGGGCCGGCGGCGTGGCTGCCACGCTGGTCAACCCGATGGAGAAACCGGCCCTCGACCGTATCGCCCGTCAATATGAGATCGACATCGAAGAACGTATCATCCCCGAAGACGAGGATGTGGCAAATGTGGTCGCCGAGCGTCTGACAACCTTGCTTGAAGCGCGCCTGCGTACGCGTGATAAGTTGCAAGCCGAACGCAGTCAGCGTTTCACTCCCCTGGCGCGCGAACTGGCCGAGCATGAAGAAGAATTACCCATCATCACCATGCTGCTGGACGACTACTACCAGAAGATGCTGCATCCTGTAATAGAAAAACCAAAAAGCGAAAAGAAATCCGGTGGTAAAGGCAAGTCCAAAAAACGTCGCAGTAGCAAACGCCGCCGAGGTGGCCGTAAAAGGTAAAACATTCAACTGATTGCTAATCACTGAAAACTGATAACTGGAAACTGACCTATGCTCATCCACTCCGCGACCCAACTTCTGACCCTCTCCGGCGGCCCACAACGTGGACACGCGCTTGGCACGCTGGGCATCATCGAAAATGGCGCAGTGCTCGTGCGTGACGAGAAGATCGTCGCCGTTGGTGAAAGTGACGAACTGCGCTCTGCCTATCCAAACGAGCCGACATTGGACGCATCCGGCAGCGTGGTCATGCCTGGCTTTGTCGATCCGCACACGCATCTCATCTGGGGTGGCGACCGCGCCAAAGAGTTCGAGATGCGCCTCGAAGGCGCGAAATATCTCGACATCCTGGCGGCGGGTGGTGGCATTATTTCTACGGTGCGCGCCACACGTACGGCCAGCATCGAAGCTCTCATCTCGCAGGCCCGTCCGCGTCTGCTGCGTATGTTTGCCACCGGCACCACTACCGTGGAAGCTAAAACTGGCTATGGCCTGCAAACCGCGACCGAACTGCGCCTGCTCAAAGCCCTGCTGGCGCTTGATGACGAAGGCCCACTTGACCTGGCGATCACCTTCCTGGGCGCGCACGCCATCGCGCCGGAATACAAGGATGATCCGCAGGCTTACACCGACCTCGTGACCGAAACCATGCTGCCCATCCTTTGCCAATGGTGGGAAACGCATGCGCCACGCAAGTCATATCCTTTTGTGGACGTGTTCTGCGAGACGGGCGCCTTCACCCTCGAACAATCGCGTCAGGTCCTGACCCAGGCCCGCTCGCTGGGATTCCCGCTCAAGATCCACGCGGACGAGTTCGACAACCTGGGTGGCGTGTCCATGGCTGTGGAACTTGGGGCGGTCTCAGCAGACCATCTCGTTAAAACGTCTGATGCGGACATCGCCGTCTTGGGCAAATCGGACACGGTGGCTGTATCTTTGCCGTGTACGCCCTTCGGGCTGGCCGAGTCCGAATACACCCCCGCCAAAAAAATCCTGGAAGCAGACGGAATCCTGGCCATCGCCACCGATTGCAATCCCGGCACAGCCTGGAACGAATCCATGCAGTTCGCCATCGCCTTAGCCTGCCGCTATCTGAAACTGACGCCCGCGCAGGCAATTGCCGCCTCCACGATCAATGCCGCCCATGCCATCCGCCGCGCAGACGTGATCGGATCGCTCGAAGAAGGTAAACAGGCAGATATGCTGGTACTGTCTGTGCCTGATTATCGAAATCTCGGCTACCGCTTCGGCACGAACCTGGTCAAGCAAGTCATCAAACGCGGGCGTGTGTATTCTGTGGATGTGGGGTATTATCGTACTGCCTAGGATTCACCGCACAATATCCAAAACACTTCAAAAAAGACTAACCTTCCTTCGCGATATATTTATCTCATAGAGGTAGCTATGCAAATTGACATCATCGGTGTCCCCATCGACCTGGGCGCTGACCGCCGCGGCGTGGACATGGGGCCCAGCGCCATCCGCTATGCACTTTTACAACAAGGATTGGAAAGGCTTGGTCATTCGGTAGAAGACAAAGGCAACGTGGAAGTGCCGATTGCTGAGATGTGCGCCATTACCGATCCCAAACTGAAATACATCGACTGCATCGTGCCGATGGCCAGGCGGGTGGCCGGAACGGTTGCGATCAGCATTCAGAGCAGACATCTACCGGTTGTCCTGGGCGGGGATCATTCACTTTCGCTGGGCTCCATTCGCGGAGCCGCTAAACACAAGAAGATTGGTGTGCTGTGGGTGGATGCGCATGCCGACTTCAATACTTCCGAAACCACGCCTTCCGGCAATATCCACGGGATGCCATTGGCTGCATTGTGTGGACTGGGTGCGCCGGAACTTATTCAATTATGGGATGAAAACGTTCCGGTTGTCGATCCGAATAATGTCGCCATCATCGGCGCGCGCGACCTGGATGAAGGCGAGAAACGGAATCTGTCTCAGGCTGGAGTCATGGTGTTGGGATTGGAGCAGGTTGATCGTCTTGGGCTGGTAGCGAGCATGGAAAAGGCCCTCGAGCGGATTTCCAGGGATGTGGATGGCATTTATCTTTCGTTTGACATGGATGTCCTGGATCCCCGTCACGCGCCTGGCGTCGGGACTCCGGTCACAGGCGGTCTGACGTACCGCGAAGCGCATCTCATCTGTAAACTGGTGGCTGAGACCGGAAAACTGGTCGGCATGGATATTGTTGAGGTCAATTCCATCCTGGATGTGCAAAACCAGACCGCGTTATTGGCGGTCGAGTTTGTTCTTTCAGCTCTGGGAAAAAGAATCTGGAATGAGAACTGAGTGGGCTTGCCCAGGGTATCATTTAGGACTAGAATAACCGCATGGCAAATACACGAGGCCCCATACTGGTTGTCGAAGATATCCCTAATGTGCTCGAATTACTGGAAGTGACCCTGCGTTTTCAGGGTTATGAAGTTATTTCAGCGCACAACGGGGAGGAAGCATTGAATATTCTTGAAGCACAAACCCCGGCGCTCATCATTTCTGACATCCTGATGCCCAAGCTGGACGGTTTCTCGATGATCCAAAAATTGCGCGTTAACCCGAAGACCCAGAACATCCCTGTCATCTTTCTCTCGGCAACTTATGTCACCCCTGAAGATCGGGAGTTCGCAATGAACCTGGGAGCCTCGCGTTTCATCGAAAAACCGATTGACACCGAGGATTTCCTGTTGACCATCGCTGAGCTCCTGAGCCAGGAACATATCACAATCCCCGGGCCGTTGCCCCAGCCGCAGTTTTACTCCGGGTATCGCGCCCGCCTGGAAACCAAGCTCCAGCACAAAAACCGTCAGATCGCCCGCATCGAGCGTCTGCTCCCCACCCTGGATCCCGACCAGAAGGAATCTTTCAAGACCCTGTATGAGCAGGCTCTCCGTGACCGGGATGAAATCCGGGTAGAACTGGATGCAATAAAAGAAGCTATCAAAAATCTCCATAGAAACGAACAATGACAAATCCTACACTCGCATACATTGAACGGCTGGCTCGCCAGGCCGGGCAGATTTTACGCGCCGGTTACCAGCAGGAGCACCAGGTGGATTACAAAGGCGTAATCGATCTGGTCACTGAAATCGACCGGAAGTCTGAAGACTATCTATTGGGCGAAATTCGAAAGGATTTTCCCGATCACAACATCCTGGCCGAAGAAAGCGGCGGAACGCGCGGCCACGGGCAGCAATGGTATATCGACCCGCTCGACGGGACGGTCAACTACGCACATAACATCCCAATTTTTTCCGTATCGATTGCCTACGCCTCAAACGGGACTTTGAGCCTGGGCGCCGTTTACGATCCGATGCGCGACGAAATGTTCACTGCCGAGCGCGGTAAAGGTGCGTACCTGAATGGAAGTCCGCTACATGTCTCCTCCGCTTCAGATTTGCAGAAGAGCCTGCTCGTTACGGGCTTTCCCTATGATATTCAAAACCCCGAGATTAATAACCTCAACAATTTCATTCACTTCTCCCACAGGAGTCAGGGCGTGCGCCGACTGGGTTCTGCCGCTCTTGATCTGTCCTACGTGGCCGCTGGCCGCTTTGACGGTTTCTGGGAAATGGCGCTCAAACCCTGGGATGTGGCCGCCGGCGGTTTGATCTGTGAAGAAGCCGGTGCGCGTGTGACCAATGTACACGGTGAAGCCGATTTCATATCCCCCCCGCAATCCATCCTGGCAACGGCGCCTGGCATCCATACACGGATGTTGGAAGAATTGAAACAGAACCACTCCTGATAAATTATTCACAGCCGGTTGCAAGTCAAATTACTTCCCAAACCTATATCTCCCAAAAGAAAAATCACCTGCGCAATTGCAGGCGATTTTAAAAATCGAAAATGCCAAGCTTAATCATTTGTTTTTCTTTTTGTCAGGTTTATCGGGCTTGTTGGGATTATCCTGATTAGGCGTATCCGGCGTGCCAGGTGTCTGACCTAAATGCAATCCTGGATTATCTTGCGGATTATCTTGTGAATCATCCGGATTTATCGATGGATCCTGGCCATCTGACGAATCATCGGAAGTGGTTCCTGCTTCTAATGTAACGCCGGGCACGACTGTTGCAGATGGAGCTGTGACTTCTGTGGGTGGAACCTCTGGCGAGGGAAGCCCTGTAACAACGGGTACGTGAGTATCGATAGAAGGTAACTGCGTTATTTCCACAGTTACGATGCCGTAATCTTGCAATAAATCAACAATCTGATCGCGGAATACATATGCAGCCGTAAGCATAGCTGCAATGATCCAAACCCCGATCACTGCTTGTAACATAATTCCTTGAGCTGTAGTCATTCCCCCAAACACACTTGATCCATTAGATAAGCTGCCGCCATCACCTCCGCCCTTGCCTCCCTGTCCCGGGCTGCCAAAGTTCGTTGTGGCAATATGGCCCAGGAAAGCGGCTTTTCTAGCAGCCATTAAATCAGAAGGATAGTCCGGTGTGTTAGCCTTGAGTCTGGAAAGCAGGTTTATGATGTCGTTGGGACCCGGAGAACGTTCAAACATTTTATATATCCCCATCCGTACGGCTCAAAACATGGCGCAGCTTTTGCATACCACGATTTTGGAGTGCCTTGACGGCGTTCACATTCTTGCCGATAATTTCGGCCGTCTCTTTCAGACTAAACTCCTCTTGAAATCGCAGAACGATCACGTTCCTTTGATCTTCAGTTAGCTCACGCTTCATTGCCATTGCAACACTCTCAAGTAACATTTTTTCTTCTGCCCGCGCTTGAACCGGTTCCATCTCATCGTTTGTAGAATCAGCCACCTCGATGGGTGTGATGCGTTTTCTTTCTCGCGCTCCATCTATCACAAGGTGGTAAGCGATCTGAAACAGATAAGACCGTAAATTCTTTTGTGGACCCTCTCCTTCTGCAAATTTATCCAGCAGGCGTGCAAATACATCACCAGCAAGCTGATCTGCCTCCTGTGGGCTGACTCCTAGTCGAAGCAGATACTTGTATATAGCTGGCGCATATTCTTCAAAGATCGTTGCTAATGCAACTTGATCCAGGGAATTGGCAGCCGCTAAAACAGCCGATTCATCCTTCATACACCCCGGTTCTTCCGGATTTTACTGACCGTCACACCCATGACGTAATGGAATGCAGAAAGTTACTAACAATTATGCAAATCTGTATGACAGGTGTCCTGGGATTATGGTGTCGATTATTACCTTCTTGACCAACATCTCCCCTCACGGTAGAATACACATCCACGCGGGAATCGCCAAGTGGTAAGGCATCAGCCTTCTAAGCGAAAAATGAAATTTGCGTGGAAATACCACCCCCATATCTGGCCTAGACCGGTTCGAAAATCACCTAACCCCCACAGGTAGGTGATTTTTTATGTCCCCAAAAACCGACACAAAACCAAAATGGGCATTAGCTTCGTACGAATTAAATGATGCCTACACCGATT
Source organism: Anaerolineales bacterium (assembly GCA_050115035.1). GTDB lineage: Bacteria > Chloroflexota > Anaerolineae > Anaerolineales > Villigracilaceae > JAABUE01. The sequence goes on from JASFRG010000162.1 coordinate 8,086, forward strand.
TCATTCTCTCACGGCAGGCGATGCTGTGCTCTCCCAGGACCATAAGCTGGTATACCTTCACACTTGGTAGAGTGCTGGATTGGATGGTGGAGAATGGTATATCGGTACCAGAAGAGATCCAGGCACGCCACGTCCGCGCTTACCTGGCTGAGATGGCCGTGAGTGGAGCGAGCGACAGCTACGTCAACAACCATGCCCGAGCCATACGGACACTGCTCAGATTCTTTCACGCTGAAAAATACATCCCCGAACCGGTGACTTTCCGGATGCCGACCATCGCGGAAAAACGGATGCCTGTGCTTTCCAAGGAAGAGGTCAAAAAACTGTTGGCCGCCTGCCGGAAAAAGCGGGACAAGGCTGTGATCTTGTTCTTGGTGGACACTGGCCTGCGCAGTATGGAGTTTTGCGCTCTGACTTGGGGTGATGTGGACATCTCCAGTGGACTAGTGCGAGTTGTGAGAGGCAAAGGCGGGAAAGCCAGGAGCGTAGTAGTCGGGGTGACCACGCGCCGCGCATTGTTAGCTTATCGAAGACAGATAAAACCCGAAATGGACAACGATCCATTGTTCCAGACCTATCAAGGAAGGCGGCTGAGTGGCGGCGGGTTGCGCTCGCTCCTGGTTCGTCTGAGAGAGCGCACAGGCGTACATGTTTCTCCACATGTCTTGAGGAGAACATTTGCGACCATGTCACTCAGGGCTGGCATGAATCTGCTGCATTTACAGGGTTTGATGGGACACGCAACCATCGAGATGACGCGCCGCTATGTGCAGATGCTGGATGACGATCTGATAGAAGCGCACCGTGTGCATGGGCCGATTGATAATATTTTGAATAAATAGGCTGAATGGGTAACGCAAACATTTCCGACGTCGGAATTTTTACCCTTCTCATTGCAAATATCAGTTGATTTGTAAGCAGGAAATATGTATAGTATTTATAGGTAGGATGTCTCATGCTCAATTTATGGTGAAATCTCGTATTTGTATAAAGGGCTGTTAATCAGCGCATCAATTAACACGCTGTTGGATTGCAACAAAATTATGGATTTTGACCCGATCAAAAACCAGAAAAATATCGAAAACTACTTGAGCAAAAATCTTGGATTCCAGGTAGAGATAGTTCAATCAACAAAGTTAACGAAAAGTACACGAGAAGCTCCCTGGAAATTAGTAGTTGAAAATAATGGAAAAGTAACATCCTTTGTGCTCCAGTTAGACCAAGACACAATGGAGCATGAATATCAATCTCTAAAAGCAATGGAGCGAATTCCTATTCCGACACCAAAGGCATATGGGCTGGATTTATCGGGGAAAGGAATCGGAGTACCGTGTTTCTTTAGCGATTTCATTGAAGGGGAATCACTGCTAGAACCAATGCTTGCGGGTGAGTTATGGGCTGAAGAGTTGTATCTCAACACCGTCAGCGAATTGCAATCCGTGACAGAAAAAGAGTTAGGAAAATTCGCAAAAATATTGGATTATGAGACTGCTGAAGATGTATTGGAAGATACGTACTCTGATCTAAAAACCGAAACGCGTTCTTTGGCGGATGTGGCTTACAGGAATCTGAAAAGAACAATGCCGGAAATACCAACAGTGCGGTTCAGTAATGGTGATTTGTGGCTCGAGAACTTCATCGTGAAAGATCGAAAACTGGCAGGTGTGATTGATTTTGCAAACGCAACATTTAGTGATCCGATATTTGAGTTCTTGTTATCCTTCTTTGTTGCGCCAGAGCTTCAAGGTCGAGGGATTGAAATACGATATTGTCAACAAATGGGCTATGATCCATCTATGCTTCACTGGTATCATGGGTTAGAGTATTTTGATACCTGGCGCTGGGTACTGAAAACCGGTGAAGGTTTTGTTCATCACACAGCCGAAAGTTTAGAGATTGATTTGCGGAATTGGTTAGGTGATGAATGATTAAGGAGCGGCCATTGCCACCCAACGCAGTGTGCATGCGGCCCCCCACTCCGTTACGCTTCGAGGAGGATGTCGCGAGCCATTGGGCAGATTGCACAAATCCAAATAAATAAATGGGAAGGGGTCTGGGTATGAAAAGAAGAATAGAATCAACCACTTCAAGAACAGCAGAGATGACTTGTGTTTCCCGCGCATGTTCAGCGCTGGAAACAAATCCCTACTACAAGAGCAATGATTATATTGCTCCCTTACTTCTTCCAAATGGTCTAAAACCATTCCTTCAGTTATCACTAGCTAGAAAGCTCTTTACCAAGGTGGCTGCCCCTAAAGGAATCTATGAATATGTCATCGCGAGAACTAAATATATAGATACTGTTTTCAAAAATGCTTTGACAGAGCAGTTCGAGCAAATCTTGATATTTGGGGCTGGGTTTGATACAAGGGCTTTACGCTTTCGTGAGACAATCGGAAAAACCAGAGTGTTTGAGCTCGATGTTTCATTAACACAACAAGCCAAAATCGATCAATATCATAAACGACATTTGGATGTTCCTCCGAACTTAACGTTTATTGCTATTGATTTTGACAAAGAATCACTGTGTACAAGACTTGATGAAGAAGAGTTCCACAAGCAACAACGAAGCCTTTTTATCTTAGAGGGCCTGTTGATGTATCTACAGCCAGAATCGGTTAATACAACTTTTCATATCATTCAGGATTATGCCGGGAAGGGAAGTTGGGTTGTGTTCGACTACATCTATGCCTCTGTTCTACGGAAAGAAGGCATTTACTACGGTGAAGCAGAAATTGAACAAACCGTATCTAATGCTGGTGAAAAATGGCATTTCGGGATAGAAAAGGGACAGATTGAAGATTTTCTTGCTAAATATGCAATGCGATTAACCGATCACAAAGACGCAAAGGAACTTGAGAAGACTTATTTTTGTAATACACAAGGCAAAACAATTGGAAGAATCAACGGTGCTCATTGTCTCGTTACTGCTGAGATCCAATAGCTTACTCCGTTTGGAAAAATCTGCCCAACGCAGCGTGGTGCGACCTGAAAAGTCGCTTGTTTAGCTGTTGAAACGTGTCCGAATGGCGCGGATTCAACCGGATGTTCTGCCATCTGTGCCCTACC
>JASFRG010000163.1:0-11000 GCA_050115035.1 Anaerolineales bacterium
CTGTGTGGCGTACGCGATCAGTTCGTTCAGGTCACGGCGCATCATCGGGTCGCCGCCGGTAAAGATTAAAATGGGACTGTTGCCAAAATCCGCCAGACGATCGATCAGCGTAAAAGCTTCCTCAGTGGACAGTTCACGCGGGTCGCGCTGGTGCTGAGCATCTGCCCGGCAGTGCACACAGGCGTAGGCACAGGCACGCGTCACTTCCCAGGCAATAGTAAAGGGAGCCTGGTCGAAGTCGGCATGCACCATGCGCTTGTTCTGGTATTGCCGCTCGGCAGCGGCACGTTCCGATAAGTTTGTAGATACCATCAAAAAGTTCGCCTCGATTCACCACGGAGTACACGGAAAGCACAGAGTTTCATAAATTTCTCCGTGTGCTCGGTGATCTCTGTGGTTAATTCTTTAACCACTTGGCCGCATCCAGTGCATGGTAGGTCAGGATCAAATCCGCTCCGGCGCGTTTCATCGAGAGCAGGGTTTCAAGTGTAACTTTGGCTTCATCGATCCAGCCATTGGCTGCGGCGGCCTTGACCATTGCATACTCACCGCTGACGTTGTAAGCTGCCATCGGCAATTCAGGGAAGGCATCCTTTACTGTGCGAATGACATCCAGATAAGCCAGCGCTGGTTTGACCATCAGCATATCGGCGCCCTCTTCCACATCCAGGGCAGCTTCGCGCAGCGCTTCGCGGACGTTGGCTGGGTCCATCTGATGGGATTTACGGTCACCGAACTTGGGTGCGCCTTCAGCCGCGTCTCTAAACGGACCGTAGAACGATGAAGCGTATTTCACGGCATACGAAAGAATAGGCAGGTTCTCGAAACCAGTTCCATCCAACGCATCGCGGATGGCTCCCACCATACCGTCCATCATGCCAGATGGCGCGACGATATCCGCGCCACATTCGGCATGCGAGACAGCCACTTTACCGAGCACGTCCAGGGTCGGATCGTTGAGTACGTAGCCTTCCGGCAACGAAACTTGGAAATGCTCGCCCGTGTTCAAGATGCCACAGTGTCCGTGGTCTGTGTACTCACACAAGCAGGCATCCGTCACCACTACCATCTCCGGAAATTCTTTTTTGATAGCCCGAATAGCTTGTTGGACGATTCCATCTTCGGCGAAATTTTCCAATCCAATTGGGTCTTTCTCTGCCGGGATGCCAAAAAGAATCACCCCTGGTATTTCCAATTCAGCAGCCTTCTCGGTTTCTCGAAGGGTTTCGTTCACCGAAAGTTGTGCAATCCCAGGCATGGATGCGATCGACGTTCGCCCCTCTCCGTGACGAACAAACAACGGATAAATAAAATCGCGGGGATTCAATTCGGTCTCACGCACCATCGAGCGCAGGGCTTCGGTCTGGCGCAAACGACGGGGGCGATTTACCAATGAGCGGCCTGCCCTGAGCTTTGTCGAAGGGTGACCGGTGACCGGTTTTAAAGGATCTGAGATAGCCATTCTTCCTCCTACACGCCGTTGTGCAGCAGCGTGACGATTCCTTCTGTCGTATATTCTTCGGCTACAACAGTCTCGCTAAAGCCTGCTTCCTGGGCAGCTTTTTGCGTGATGGGGCCGATACAGGCAATCAAGGGGTTTCTTGGGAGTTGCAACGGATTCAGTCCTTCACGGCGGACGATCTCGACAAAGTTCTCCACCGTGGACGGGCTGGTAAACGTGACCGCATCCACTCCGGACTTCAAAGCTGTCAGCCCCTCCAGATCAGGTTCAGCCGGAAGAGTCTGGTAGACGGCGATTTCATGCGCCACGCCACCTGCCTGGAGGATCGCTTCAGGCAGAGCTTTGCGGGCGATCTCGGCACGAGGCAGCAGCACCCAGCGTCCACGCAAGTCTCCCAGGCCGGGCAGGATGGCTTCCGCCACGTATTCGTCAGGGACAAAATCCGGCGTCACGCCGCGGGTTTCGAGAGACTGAGCGGTCTTAGGCCCTATGGCAGCAACTTTTGTATTTGCCACAGAGTCACGAAGGCACAGAGAGTAATTAAATTCTCCGTGACTCTGTGACTCTGTGGCACTTTCCAGACGAGAAAAAAACGCGTCCACCCCATTGACGGACGTGAAAACGATCCAATCGTAGCAACTAATTTTTTTAATCGCTCGATCCAGCGCGACATTCTCTTCGAACAGACGTATTTCGATGACCGGGAAGAAAATCGGATCGAAGCCAGCGTTTGCGAGGGCATTGGCAAACGAGTCGGCTTGGTTGCGGGGGCGGGTAATTAGTACTTTCATAAAATTTCAGACTTTAGACTACAGACCTTAGACTTCGAGTTGTAAAATTTCTGCGGCGCCTTGTTCCAGCGCTTTTTGGGAAAGTCGCTTTCCCAATTCAATTGGTTCATCACCACGACCAGAAACTTTAATAATTCGTTTTCCATCCATAGATGCTACCAAACCATTCAAGCTGATGTCTAATGTCTTATGTCTGACATCTGCAAACGCCGCCACCGGCACCGCACAACCGCCTCCCAATCCAAGCAGGAATTCCCGTTCGGCAGTGACAGCAGCACGAGTGGGAATATCTTCCAACGCAGAGAGCAATGAGAGTGTCTCTTCGTCGTCCGCCCTACATTGCACAGCCAATGCTCCCTGCCCGGGAGCGGGAAGCATCACATCCAGCGGCAGCCACTGGCTAACATGCGTTTCCAACCCCAGGCGTGTGAGACCGGCGCCAGCTAGGATAATGGCATCGTACTGACCTACCTGTGCCTTGCGCAGACGCGTATCCACATTACCGCGCAAAGAGGCGATGGTCAAATCCGGTCGGACGGCTAAAATCTGGGCTGCACGACGCAGGCTGGAGGTCCCAACTACAGCGCCGCTGGGTAAGGTTTCCAGAGTAATTCCATCTTTCGAGATGAGCGCGTCCCGCACTTCAGCCCGGACGGGAATACATCCAACCGTCAGGCCCTCGGGATTCTCGACAGGCAGGTCTTTGAGCGAATGCACCGCGCAATGAACGGCACCGGATAGCAACTCGCTTTCGAGTTCCTGCGTGAATAAGCCTTTACCACCGATCTCAGGCAGGGGTTTATCCAGGATCTTATCGCCCTGTGTCGTGATAACCTTCTCCTCGCAGTCCAGGCCCGGATGGGCTTCCTGTAAAGCAGAAATTACCCACTGAGTTTGCCAGCGGGCCAGCGCGGAGGGACGTGTAGCAAAAATCAATTTCATCGGGTATCAACTTCCAGTAAACAGGTTATCTCAGTCGCCGGTCGACAGACCAAACAGTGTGCGCGCCACATCTGCATATTCTGGCGCGCTGGGGGTGTTCGCCTGTGCGCGCAAACAGTTGGTAGGCGTATCCAGCAGTTTCTTGACCAGCGCCTGGGTTAGCGCTTCAATGCGGGCACGTCCGGCTTCATCCAGATCAGGCAGACGGCGCAAAGTCTTATTCAATTCAGCCTGGCGGATCGCTTCAGCCAGTTGTCGCATACCGGCGATCAACGGCAGCATATCCAACGATCCGAAAAACTCCATGAACTTGCTTGCTTCCTCATTCAAAATCGCCTCGACCAATGGTACCTCGGCCTCCCGTTCAGCCAGGGAGTGCTCTAAGCGAGCGTACAGGCTGTCTATATCATGGACGGCCACGCCGGGCAGATCATTGCATCCGGGATCGACGTCACGCGGCACGGCAATATCGATCATGACCAGCGGACGAGATGGACGCGTCTCCATTATACGCTTGACCATGCCAGGATTGATAATAGAATGCGGAGCACCTGTTGATGAGACCAACACATCCGCAACCAGCAAAGCATCATCCAAACGTTCGAAAGTGGAAGCCTTAGCCTGCCACCGTTTCGCAAGCGAATCTGCCCGCTCGAGGGTACGGTTGAGCACCAGCACTTTAGCTGCACCCCGTTTGCGCAGAGCTTCGACTGCCAACTCAGCCATCTCGCCTGCGCCCAAAACAACGACCTGTGCCTGGGTTAAATTGTGAACAGATTTCTCCGCCAGGGAAGCCGCCAGCGAGGAAACCGAAGCCGGGTTGCGAGCGATATGTGTCTCGGTGCGGGCGCGTTTGCCAGCATGGATCGCACGCTGGAACAGACGTGAAAGCAGCGGTCCACTGGAACCTGCGCCGCGCGCCTGTTCGAGGGCAGTGGTCACCTGCCCCAGGATCTGCGGTTCGCCCAAAACCAGCGAATCAAGACCGGACGCCACTCGCATAATATGGCGAATGGCGTCTTCATCACGATAATGATACAGGTGGGGAGTAAGTTCGTCAGCGGGCACCCCACGCGCCTCGGACAGGAACACTTTCAAATTGTCCGGATCGAAGCAGTTAGAAACAGCATATAGTTCGATGCGATTACAGGTCGAGAGAATGACCAGTTCGGTGAACCAGTCCTCCAATCCCCCACATCCCAAACGGGACAGGGCTGCACGCAGGGTATCGTCATTAAAGGCCAGTCGCTCACGCAGGCTGACCGATGCTGTAGTGTGATTGATTCCCAGGCAATGTATGTGCATCGTTGACTCGCAAATTGAGATAAAGCAACTATAGTGGAAATGTAAGCATACTGCGATGTAGTTTTGTGAAAGTTTTCCTTAATAAGGCGTTAGAAATACCCCATGAGTGCTGAGATTTCTGACAATCGTCAGTGAGCTTTATGATGAATGGCAATCTCGAATGACAAAAATGAGGAACTCAGCATGCAATTTGTTTGCCACTCTGCCAGATTTGACATACACTTATCTTATGAAAATCGCCCGCTTCGACTTCGCCCCCAGCCTGCAACCGTTATTGAAACGTGATCTGCGCGGTGAGCCGGTTGAAGTGCGCTTCAAGGGACAGCAATCGGTCAAGCACCTGATCGAATCGTTGGGCATTCCTCACACCGAGCTCGGACGTCTAAACACCCTCGACAAAGAAATCGGGCTGGGATACATCGTCCTTGACGGAGACAGGATCGAGGTCGGTACCGCCCCGCCGGTTGTTTTCGTGGAGGAGCCACGGTTTGTGCTCGATTGTCACCTGGGACGATTGGCATCTCATCTGCGGATGCTGGGGCTGGACTGCTTGTATGACAATGGTTCCGAAGACGAAGAGTTGGTGCATATCAGCGTTCATGAGAAACGCTTCCTGCTGACTCGCGATCGGATGCTCTTGATGCACAAAGTCATCACACAGGGATATTTACTGCGCAGCCTGGACCCTATTGAACAGCTGCATGAAGTCGTCCACAGGTATGGATTGCTGAAATGGGTCAAGCCTTTCCAGCGTTGCATGAACTGCAATCATCCGCTGGAACCGGTCGAGAAAGAAACGATTCTAGAAAAATTAGAACCGCTGACAAAAAAATATTATGATGAATTCAAGCTATGCCCGGCCTGTGACCAAGTATATTGGAAGGGCTCGCACTATGAAAAAATGTCTCGTGTGATTGACAGCATATCCATTGGACAGCATCTCTCAGATGAAAATGGATCATAAAACCAACAAAGGAATCATTGTTCACATGATTCCTTTGGGTGAGATATTAATCGAAAAACTAGAGTGTTACGGTGCGGAAACTACAAAATTATCGAAATGGATATCCGTTCCAGGCTCATCGTAAGTTCCTGCAAATATGCCGACATCACCGCCACCTGTGAAGGTTGTGTCCTGAACGGATGAAACCTGCTGGCCATTGACATACAATGTGAGTGTATCGCCAATACATTCGGCTCTTATATGGTTGTGCGCATTTCCCGTATTGACAGCAGAACTCTCATTGAGTGTTTCTGCCCCAATACTTTGCAAAGATCCATCCACCCATTTCATGATCCCAACATAACCATCGCTTGATATCACAAACTGGTAGAGATTGTTGTTATCCTGGTAACGACAAATCACACCCAGATCATTATCGTCGACACCGCCCACCTTGGTTGCATCAACCTCCACACGCACATCACTTTGCAAAGATAATCCTGGAGTTGCAAAAAAATCCTGATTTTCCTGGTTTACAAAAATGCGATAAATAGCATTTTCATAATCTGTGACTCCCTCGTCCGAGCGAACCACCGGCCAGCCAGTTTCATTATTTGAGAAATCATCCTGAAAATAGACTCCTCCAGGTACAGCAGCTGCGCCCTCACCTGACTGATCTGAAGAAAGTGAACAGGCCGTACTGGCCAGTATAAAAGCAAGTACGGCTAGCAGAGATGTTTTTTTCATCGAGACTCCCGGTATCTTTTATTCGTGAAGGGACTCCAAAAAGAGGGAGCCGCGGCCTCCCTTTTTATTCTGGGTCTCAATCACTTTAATCATTATGATGTTAACAAGACGTTTTGAGAACCCGTAGGTTATGCGTAATGAATAGACTTGCCCTTGATTTGTACGTATAATGTGGAAACATTTAGAAAAACACCGCAAACGCCGAAAGGATTTCAAAATTTTATGTTCAAGAAAACAAAATCCAGCGGATACACCGAACTGGTCAAAGGCGTTCATCTCAAAACCCTGGTGTATGGCAATCAAACTCTTTTGACAGAAGTCCGATTTGAAAAAGGGGCACTCATTCCCCTGCATAGTCATCCCCACGAACAGACCGGCTATCTGGTCTCAGGGCATATGGAATTCCTGGTAGATGGAGAGACAATAAACGCCAAATCTGGCGATAGCTGGAACATCGCAGGCGACATCGAACACGGTGCAACTGCGTTTGAAGAGTCGGTTGTAGTGGAAGTCTTCTCACCGGTCAGGGAAGATTATCTACCCTACTACACGCCGGATGAATAACTTTCGTTGCTGAGCAAGTATACTGCGAACCGGATGCAGTACAACTGCATCCATAAAAAAAGCATCTCATACCGAATGAGTAAAAAAACTGGCAAGCGCCTTTACCCGCTGGACGCGTTGCGCGGGCTGATCATCGTCTTCATGGCGCTCGACCACGCCAACTATTTCATCGCCCAGCAGCATTCTCCGGGTGAATACTGGGGTGGACCATTCCCTGCTTACAATTCTGCCCTGCCCTTCCTGACCCGCCTGGTGACGCATTTCAGCGCGCCGGGCTTTTTCTTTTTGATGGGCGTCGGCATGTTACTGTTTGCGGATGCGCGTTGGAGGCAGGGCTGGAGTACCTGGAAAATCCGCGGACATTTCTGGATTCGTGGCACTATACTGATCGCACTGCAATTGTTCGTTATCAATCCCATCTGGAAGGCGGGACCAAGTTTCTTTCCGGAAACATATATTGGGGTGTTGATCGCGCTGGGCGGGATGATGATCCTCGGGAGTTTCCTATTCCGACTGAACCCCATCGTGCTTCTGCTCCTGACCCTGGGCCTGCTGATCGGAACCGAATGGCTGCATCCCAGCCCGGGGGTGTGGGGCCAGCTGACCAACGATCCCTGGAACCTTACGTTGATGCGCAGCGGCGGGACAGGCGAGTTATGGTCGAATTTCCCGGTGCTGCCCTGGCTAGAGCTGGTGGTCTTCGGGATGCTGTTCGGGCGTTGGTTGCTGGATGATGAAAAGAAGGCCTACCAGAAGGGACTGTGGATTGGGGTTGCCCTTTTGGTTTTATTCGTCATCCTGCGCTCTGCGGACGGTTTCGGGAACATCCGTCCACGCACAGGCGGCACCTGGATCGATTTCTTGAACGTGGTCAAGTACCCTCCCAGCCTGACATTCACCTTCCTGACGATGGGCGTCAATCTGATCGTGCTGTGGGGATTCTTGAAGGCAGGAGAACGCTTCCAAATGGCAAGCAGGCCGATCGTCGCGTTCGGACGCGCGCCCCTGTTCGTGTATATTCTACACCTCTATCTGTACATGCTGATGGGAAGGTCCTTCGCTCCGCATGGATCGAGTCTCCCGGTCATGTACCTTTACTGGCTGGCCGGACTGGCTATCCTGTACCTGGCTGCGCTGTGGTACGGGCGTTTCAAACACTCTGACAGTCCTTTGCGGGGGATTACCTCCTATTTGTAATAGTTCTCATTATCCACAATGCCGGGAGTTAAATCGACCAGTTCACCTACCGCAAGGACTTTGGTCGTCTCTAAGAGGATCGGTTCGCCGTAGTGGTTGGAGCCTTCGTAGTAACCGGTCAGTCCCGAACGGTTGATCACTTCACCGCCCAATGCCTGGAATGCAGCAGGAACCTCATCAGCGGGAAAAATAGCAGCATACGGACATTCAGGCACCGCAGTCGATGCAAGTTTGAGGGTCAACATAAAAGGTTGGCCACAGCTCGGCAGGCTCACCGGCATTGATGAATTCTACCGGGCAGACGTCGATACAGCCGTTATCGCGCAAACATAGACTGGTAATTACGTGGGTCATAAGAGTTTCTCCTTAAAACAATAAGTTTCGACCGGCTCGTTTTGCAGCCTTTCCCTAGCAGTCGTCCACCCTTCTATAAAGTTACTGGCAACTAGCAGGTACCAAAGTACTGATAATTTATCGGAATCCAAATTCTCCTGATTTTGGGTATCACTAACATGCCAATGCGGGGAGACATTGGACTCCAGATCGAATTACCCTTGACATACTATGTTACATACAGTATAATGCAACAAAGGATAAAAGATGTCAACCAATGATATGTATGAAAACACAGTCAATGAACTGCGACGCGGCGTGATCGTGCTGGCCGTGCTCAGCCAACTGAAGGAAGAGCAGTATGGATATTCCCTGATGAAGCTGCTTTCCAAACAAGGCCTGGAAGTGGACCAGGGCACGCTCTATCCCCTGCTGCGCCGTTTAGAGTCACAGGGGCTACTGAGTTCTGACTGGAACACCGAGGGCTCGCGCCCGCGCCGCTACTATGTCATCAGTTCCGCAGGGCAGGGAGTCCTGCCCAGGCTAAAAGAAGAATGGAATAATATCGTTTCCATGATGGAGAGGATGTTGAATTAATTATGTCATTGCGAGCCCTGTAAGGGCGTGGCAATCTCCTTCTTACATGAGACTGCCACGTCGGGCTACACCCTCCCCGTCTTTGGCCGACACCCTCACGGGGCGAACGGTCTCGCAGTGACATACGCACTAAGGAGAAATAAAAAATGGATCTTATAGACCGCTACGTAACTGAAGTCGGCAAGCATTTGCCGCGCAAGAACCGCCTCGACATCGAGGCTGAACTACGCTCCACGCTGGAGGACATGCTCGAGGATCGGGGGCAGCAGACCGGCCGTCCGGCGGATGAAGCGTTGGCAGCCGAATTACTGGAAGAGTACGGCTCGCCCAAGAAGGTCGCCGCCACATACCAGACCCATCCATACCTGATCGGCCCGCGTATGTTCCCTTTCTACACATTCGTGTTGAAAATCGTGCTCTTTGCCGTGACCCTGAGTCTGTCCATTGCCACCATCGTCTCATTGATCGGCGCGAATATGGCCGGACCTGAAATGCTGCAATCCCTGGTCGATTTCACCGCCAGACTGGTCAGCGCGCTGATGGCCGCATTCGGCAATGTGACGCTGGTTTTCGCGATCCTGGAACGTTTCGTCCCGGTTGCCGAGTTCGAAGAAAAAGAGAAATGGACTACCGCTGAACTGACCAAAGAGCCAGACCCGGCCCAGGTCAAGACCGGCGATATGATCGCCAGCATTGTCTTCACCGTTGCTGCATTGATAATCTTCAACCTCTATCCGCAGATTGTCGGCATCTGGAATTTTGAGAACGAAGAGTGGGTCCAGATCGCAGGCTTATCTGAAGCCTTCTTCCGCTACCTGCCCTGGATCAACCTGAGCGCAGCGTTGACCATCGCACTGGACATCTGGTTACTGCAAAAGGGCATCTGGAATACCCTCACCCGCTGGCTGCACATCGGCTTGCAGGTGGTTGGTATCGCCATCGCCGCCGCTATGTTGCGTGGGCCGTCCCTGCTAGTTCTTTATTCGGGCACAAATGCTGCCGAGCTTAGAACCTTACTCACAGGTACTTTCGAAAGGCTGGTTCCGGTTATCCTGCTCATCGTGATCGTAGCCAGCGTGATCGAGATCGTGAAAGACGCCCGGAACCTGCTAAGCTCTGGTAAGGTTGCCTATCCAATCGATAGGGGCTCCTAGCAACGCCACTATATTCAAGAGATTAGAAACGGGCTCAGGGTTAACATAAACCTGGGCCCGTTTATGTTGCCAGTAACTTTACTATCATCGGTTAGAATTGGTTCCATGTACACCACCTTCATCGTTTGTGGGAGTCCGGGCGCGGGCAAATCAACCTACGCGAAGAGAATTGCCTCCGCACGCGGCGCGACCTTACTGGATATCGACACCGTCACCGAGCGGCTCGTACGCCTGGCGCTGCGCGAAGCCGGACATGACCCGGACGACCGTGATTCGGACTATTTCAAAGAGACCTTCCGCGAGCCAGTCTATGAAGCGGTCTTTGACATCGCCCGTGAAAACAACCCTTTTTGGGAGGTGGTCATTGTCGGTCCCTTTACGAAGGAATTGCGAGATCCAGACTGGCCCGCAAAGCTGGCCCAATCCCTGGGCGGACCGGTGCAAGTGCACTACGTCCACTGCCCGCCGGAAGTACGCAAGAGTCGTCTGGTTGAACGCGGAAACCCGCGTGATTTAGCCAAACTCCAGGATTGGGAAAATTACATTCAATATTATGATGAGAGCCCCCCGGTTTTCAAGCATGTGTTGATAGAAGGTTCCTCGGAAAATGAGTATCGAGAGTAAAATACGGATTCGCCCAACCGTTCGGCTGCTCGTGTTTGATGACCAAAAGCGAATTCTTTTATTTCATATCCACGATCACCGACCGCTCCATGAAGCCTTTCCGGATATGATCGTTTACTGGAATACACCGGGCGGCGGTGTGGAGGAAAACGAAAGTTACGAACAAGCAGCCCTGCGGGAGTTATGGGAAGAAACCGGGATAAAAAGTGAATCCCTAGTACACCTGGGCATAAATAACTATGCAGAAAGCGCTCTGCCCTGATAGGTCCATTTGAAAGGCTTGGCCATAGTACGGTTGTAATATTCGATGAAAGCCAAGACCTTGCGTTTCAAGTCGTCAA
>JASFRG010000164.1:0-10983 GCA_050115035.1 Anaerolineales bacterium
CTTGTTCCAAGGACATGCAAACGCAATCGCTCACCGTCTGCGCCAGCGATCTCAAGGTAAGGCTTGTAGAGAAGCGTTGTTGCAGGAAGCAGGATATTTTGAGCGAAATCAACATCGTATGGATGACCTGGAGATGCGTATTCAGGGTTTGGTGATAGGGAGTGGTATGGTCGAAAGTGGTGCTAAGCAATTCAAAGCACGTCTAGCTGGAGCAGGGATGCGCTGGAGTAGAGCAGGTGCTGAGAGATTACTCTCAATTCGGAGTGCTGTGTTGAGCAACCGTTTCAATCAGATCTGGCATTCAGCTTACAACTCGCCCCCAGTTTAAGATGCACCCCTTATAAAAGATATGCTTGAATCTATTCCCCAAATCTTGTACAATTTTTATGAGGACATTGTGCCCCTTCTTTGAAACTAGCTGGGAGGCTACCACCATGGAGATGATCAAGGTTTCTGCAAACTCCCGTACATCGGCAGTTGCCGGGGCAATTGCGGGGGTGATCCGCGAGCACAACCGGGCAGACGTACAGGCGATCGGCGCCGGAGCCGTCAACCAGGCTGTTAAAGCGCTGGTATTGGCAACCGGGTACCTGCGTAATGATGGCATCGAGGTTTGTTGCATACCCGAATTTGTGGATGTGGAAATCGACGACAAGGTGCGCACAGCCATCAAGCTAGTGGTTGAACCGCGCTAAAGGTATTTATAACCATCACACAGTTTGTTCCTGAAATCCGGAGTCTTCCGGATTCAGGTTTTTGATTCCTTTCAGGTTTATTGTGCTCAGGCTCAATGGTTCTTTTTAAGATACAATGCAGGTATGCGACGCAGTAAGGCTTTCTTTGGCTGGCTGACCACGTGGTTGTTGCTTTCCGTGCTGGGAGTGGGGATTCTGGGAGGGGCGAGACTGTCTGTCCGCGCGGCGCCGAGGCAGCAGGCTCAAACGGGAGATGTGGTAATAAACGAAGTCGCCTGGGGAGGAACTCTGGCTTCTGATGAAGATGAGTGGATTGAACTCTATAACTACGGACCAGAAACGAGTTTAGATAATTGGGTGATAACTTCTGCACCTATTGATCAAGCTAATCCAAATATCTATATCGTCATTTCAGATGGGAATCCTTTTGCATCAGGTGAATATTATTTGCTGGAGCGCGAATTTAATACTGTTGTAAATAATATAGTGGCTGATCAAATATATTTTGGCCCCGGAAATTTGCTAGATGATGATGGACAAAAATTGTACCTATATGCGCCAAATCCAAGTTCATCAACCGGCTATGATTTAATTGATACTGTAAATGACAATGGGGGACAATGGCCAGCAGGGCTTCCAGCAGGCTATGGAAGCATGGAGCGCTTTTATAGTATGAATTATCAATCCAACGATAATATGTGGGTAACAAACGATAATGAAGATCCAATAGCCGTGGATTTTAGGGGAACTCCAATTTTCGGAACACCAAGGAGTAGGAATCGAGCGTTTGATAATACATTTGTTAATATAATTTCTGATACCCCCGACCCTTCTATACCCGATTCACCAGTTAAAGTAACTGTCTCGGTTAAAGGGGGAACAACCATACCTACAGGAACTGTAAAAATTACTGGGGGAACTGGTTGCACAATTTCCCTTAGTTCGAATTCTAATGGTCTAGGTAGTTGTAATGTAAGGTTTTCAAGTACTGGACCAAAAACAATAATTGCCGAATACAGTTCTACTTCTGGTCATGATTCCGAAACTGATACTGAATCACATGAAGTCATAACGGGAATAAATACTACAACTACAATTACAGATTTTGACCCAGAACCAGGGCTTGTGGGTGAGGATATTGAAGTTACAGTAGAGGTCGAACCATCAACTGGTTCTTCTTATCCCACTGGGTCAGTGAGTATTACTGGAGCAAATTCAGATTGCCAACTTACTCTTACAAATGGTGTTGGCAGTTGTAACGTTAGATTTAATTCAATTGGGGTAAAAACACTAACCGCTACTTATCAGGGAGGAGGCGTTTTCATTTCTAGTAATGACACTGCAACAGTTGATGTATTCTTGGCAAGCGAAGTAACTATCACAAGTGACGATCCTGATCCATCAAATAGAAATCAGGCTGTATCTGTTGATGTTACAGTTACAGGAGATGATGAAATTCCTACTGGAAATGTCGAGATCACAGGGGCAACTACAAATTGTACTATTACTCTTACTGATGGCTCTGGAAGTTGTAATGTAAGTTTCTCTACCTCAGGAACGAAGACACTAAGGGCTTCTTATATTGGTGATGACCTTTATGGCCCGAGTAGTGATACTGAGTCTCATGTGGTCTCTTTTTCTTCAACAGGTGGTTCTTCTTCAGGTTCAACTGGTACAGTTACGCTCCCACCCATCCTGGGGATCAGCGAATTCCTGCCTCGCCCCGGCTACGATTGGAACAACGATGGAATAGTGGATGTCTTTGACGAGTTCATTGAGATCATCAATGCGGGCCAGATCGATGTCAATTTAAGCTCCTATCGCCTGGACGATGAGGAGAACCTGGGGTCTGTTCCGTATACCCTGCCGTCCATTACCCTCAAGCCTGGGGAGCGGGCTGTGTTTTATGCGGCGGAAACCGGCATTCTTCTTAGCGACGCCGGCGATACTGTACGACTGCTCAGGGGCAGTACTGTTGTGGATGCCTATACCTACGGCGTTGTTCGTTACCCGGACCAATCCTGGTGCAGGATTCCGGACAGGTTGGGATACTGGAATGATCCTTGTTTCCCCACCCCTGGCAATCCCAACGCACTAACAGGAAACTTTCCGCTTCCTCCCGAAGGCCCAACCGGCTACCTTCCATCGGTCTGCCTCTTGCCTGACACGACTCCTAAAGTTTTCGTTTATGCAGAATGTGAAGTTGGCGGTGATAAGATTTGGAACCGCCGGTATTGGGATGAAGAAGACGATGCTAAGCCGGTGAAATTAGAAGAACCGCAAAAGTGGGAAACGGTTTTCAAATAGAATAAACTTATCCTAACCTTGTAAGTGTTGCCCGCCAAATTGGCTTTTCTCTTTACGTGACATCTTTTCAAATTCCGCAAATATAGCTCTTGCAGTATATGCAATTGTAAACATTTCCTTTGTGTTTATTTAGCCGGTTTATAGGTCAACGCCGAATAGAACTCACGCAGGAAACTGGACGGCTGTTTTGCCAGCAGGCGCGGCTCACTAAACCCTGCGCGCGGAGCCAGATCGCAGAAGGTTTCAAACGAGAGCGGGTGTGGTACCCATGGATTGCCTCGATCCACGTTGTATTCGACCAATATCAACTTACCACCAGGTTTTAAGTAAGTGCTGACGTGATGCAGCAAATTTTCTTTGTTTCGGAAAAAATGGAATGAATTGGCCATCAGGATGCCATCGAGCGCGGGTAGATCCAGGGATTTTGAAAAGTCAGCAGAGATGAGATGAAGATGGTCAGAAGCGCCAAAACGGGAATTGTAAGCGCGTTCTAATTCGCGGAGACGACCTCGATTTCGGTCAACTGCATAAATCTCCGCGCTGGTGCCGAGTAGTTCTCGCAGGGCTAATGTAAACGCGCCGGAACCAGCTCCGAGGTCCGCCCATGAAGCGCCGGCAGTCAAATCCGCGGGGCGAAGCAAGCTTACATGGTCTTGATGTTCCATCAAGTAGATGTTACCACTGTCTTAATCTTTGCAAAATTGTCAGAAAAAATGCGTAACCAAACTAGTACTTTTGCGTCATGGGGTTGAAATGTTTTAGAAATACAGCTTTTCTTTCTATATCAGGTAACTTATCAGGTCAAACTTATGGAACAAAACATCACTTCATCTCCTCATCTCGGACGTTTTCAGAACCAGGGCTACGAATACCTGAGTTCGATCTACCGAATGAAAGAAGAACACGATCAACTATCATCTCGAGGTATCACTCCCTTTATCATGCCAATAAAGGTTCTTTCGGTGGCTTGCCTTGCGATCGAAGAATATCTCAATGTAGCCGGTTTCAGGATCGACTCCAATTGGAAAGAGTTCAACCATGAAACCGAATCCGTGCGCGATCGTGTTGAATACATTTTCAATGCGTTAGAAAAAACAGTTAGCTTTGAAACGGGTATTTGGAAAGATGTTCTAGAACTCTTCGAGATGGAAGGACGGATTAAGCAAGAATCGCTGGGTTTGATTAACTATCATGAGAAAGAAATCCCTGAAGTTATCAAAGAGGCGGTTAAAAAGTATCCCATCCGACTCTCGTTGGCTATTGCAGAGAGAACCATTGAACTGTTGCTGAACCATTCGAGTTTGAGTTTCCCAGTGGAAAGAGTAGTTCATCTAGTTTAGAAAATCCATAGAAATATTGAACGGGACAGGCAATACCCTGTCCCGTTTTTCTTTTAACTGTGAACATTCATCTAAAAATACCCTATAATTGCTGTTGAGTTTCTTATCAAAAGTATTTATACTGGAACTGTCCCATTAGACGAGAAATCAACAAAGGATGGAAATATGAACAGTTCAGCTTTGGAAGCCATTCTCGACGTTGCCATTGGCATGATCTTTATGTGGTTGATTCTCAGCGTGGCAACCATGTCCATACAGGAATGGATCGCCAGCTATCTGAAATGGCGCGCCAAAGACCTGGAAACCGCAGTCCGACGTTTGTTGGGGAATAACCAGCTATGGGCTGAACAATTATATGCACATCCCTTGATTCAGGGCCTATCTAAAAAGCTGGGGTCCAAGCCTTCTTATATGCCGGCTAATAAATTTGCCCTGGCTCTGATCGATGTCGTTTCTACGGCTGGAACCGAGCAATCCTTTATTCAACAACAATTACTGGCCGCCAGAAGAGATATAGACAGAGCACCTGACCAATTACTGCCATTTCTGGGGTACATGTTCAAGCGTTTCAGAAAATATTTTGAAGGCCTGAGCTACAAGATTACCTATTTGTTTGGATCAAACCGTGGACTGCCCGAGCAAAAATTTGAGGGGCTACTAAAACTTACACAAAATCTATTCCACGAAAGTCATTCCGCTGCGCTGGGAGAATTGCATGAAAAGCTGAAACGATTCTTCCTGGAAGTCATCAATGATACAACAAAATTAAGCAATGGAAAAGAAGTTACCATTTCCAGCAAGGACTTTCTAAAGACCTATCCATATTTCCAGAATTCAATTTTTGGCTTGCTGAATATTGCGTTAGAGCACCAGCCAACCTTAAAATTGCGTTGGGCAGAAATTATCGTTAACAATGACCAAAAAGTAATCGCGCAGGCGAAGAAGGAATTGGAAGAGGGCCAAACCCTGCGCGAAAAACTTCGCGAACTTGTCCATGAAAAGGCTGAACATTTAGATCTAAGGAATGAGGATATCGAACTCGTACTCACCAGCATCCGCCAAACGCTGGATGAGATCAACTTCCTCCCTGTAGTGGACTTCATCCAGGATTTGATTGGCGAGAAGCAAGGGATGGACGCTTTACAAGAGCTTAACCCTCCATTGTTCAAATCTCTGTCGCAACTAAGTAATGATGTGATTGGTATTGCCAATTCACCGCAGGTTGTACAGGCTGTCCGAGAACGCTTTGCAGAGGCAGCCGCGACTTTGGAGCAGGCGGAATTAAAAATCGCTACCATGCGTCTCAACTCGGAAACATGGTTCAACGAATCGATGGACAGGTTAGGCGGCTGGTATAAACGCAAATCGCAAGTTCTTGCCTTTTTAATTGGTCTCGCTTTCGCCGTAGCACTGAACGTGGATTCCATCGCACTGATCGACCATCTTTGGAAGGAACCGGCTGTCCGCGACGCATTGGTTGCCAACGCCACCGAATTTGCTAATGAAAATTCGGAAATCCCAACCGTCCCAGTTGAGGGTGACGGTATCTCCAGCGCGGTGGATTATTTCAACGCGCAGTTCCAGGACTTGAATATTCCCCTCGGGTGGGAATCGGATGTTGTCACACTGGAACCCAACCAGACCTGTCAGATCATCCCTGTGGGCCGGAACGCTGTCTGGGGATTCAAAGGCAATTTACCTGCAAACGATTGCCAGAAAATCAGCAACGCTCCTACCGACTCCGCCGGATGGTCTGTAAAAATACTTGGCATCATCTTCAGCGCTGCGGCTGCGGCCCAGGGCGCGCCTTTCTGGTTTGACATCCTCAAGAAAGTGGTCAACATCCGCGGTTCGGGTGCAAACCCGGACGAAAAGAAGTAAGCCGGCATATTTGACATACTTTTACATGCCCCGGGAATCATTTTCTTCGGGGTGTATTTTATTCTCATTACAAAATGATCGCATCTCTCTGGACTTCACGCCTGCTGATCGTTCCCCTGACATTACCGCAACTCCAGCTTTGTCTCACTGATCTACCCGCGTTGGAAATGGAACTGGGCCTGTCCATTTCTCGTGATGTATTCACAAAACGTGTCCAACGCGCCATCCGAATGAAGCGCAAGAGAATGAGGGGCTCAGACGTATCTCAACATCCCTGGCAAACCTATTGGCTGGTCGTTATCAGCGAGGATAAATTCGGGGCCGGGCTGGCAGGCTTCAAAGGAGTACCGAGCGAGAATGGGTCCACGGAGATCGGCTATGGCATCGACCCAGCCTATCAAAACAGGGGCTATACGAGCGAAGCTGTACGAGCGTTGGTCGATTGGGCCTTCCAGCATCCGTTTTGTATTGCAGTTACAGCCACTACCGTAGAAAATCCCGCCTCGCGTCGGCTTCTGGAAAATTTGGGGGCGCATCTAATTGCTGAAGATAACACCTCCACTTCTTGGGAGTTTGTCAAATGAGTGATATCACCACCCGCCGTGCCACATCCGCGGATAAGCCTGAATGGCTGCGTATGAGGCTATTGCTCTGGCCTGATGGTA
This sequence comes from Anaerolineales bacterium, assembly GCA_050115035.1. Classification (GTDB taxonomy): domain Bacteria; phylum Chloroflexota; class Anaerolineae; order Anaerolineales; family Villigracilaceae; genus JAABUE01. Next base: position 6,889 of record JASFRG010000164.1, read on the forward strand.
CGGTGGAAAGTTTTTTCAGGGAAATGGACGATTTGCTAGCTGACCCGCTTGCACCTGTTTTCGTAGCAGTTCGTTCCAATGGTTTGGCAGGTGGCTTTCTCGAGGCAGGCACGCGCAAGTATGCTGAGGGCTGCGGGACCAGCCCGGTCGCCTATATCGAGGGTTGGTACGTGGATGGAGACCTGCACGGAAGAGGAATCGGCAAAGCGTTGGTGAGGGCTGCCGAAGATTGGGCTCGCTCACAAGGCCTGACCGAAATAGCTTCTGACACCTGGCTGGATAATGAAGTTAGCATCCAGGCGCATTTGAAGTTGGGTTATGAAGAGATCGAGCGATTGGTTCATTTTGCAAAGAAACTTCATTAGTTTTGTATAATGATTTTGTGAATACTTTTCCCCTTATTGGCCTTACAGTTATACCTACAACCGCAAAGTAGACTATGGAGAACAACATGAGAAAACGTGTAATGGTGATGATCAGCCTGGGCATTCTACTCCTGGGAGCTTGCGCTACACTTGCGGCAGAAACAACAGAAGCACCAGAGGAGGTAACTGAAACATCTGAGCAAACTACAGCTCCAACTGAGAACTCTTCTGAGGCCATGGAATCGTTCCTGCCTTTAGAATTGAGTAGTACAGCCTTTACGGATGGAGAGCCAATCCCGTTGAGATACTCTTGTGACGGTGAAGACATTTCTCCCCCGTTAACATGGGGAGACCCTCCCACAGGCACACAGTCGTTTGCGCTCATCATGGATGACCCGGATGCGCCCGTCGGTACCTGGGATCATTGGATCGTGTTCAACATCCCTGCAGATGTGCGTGAATTTCCAGAAGCTGTATCATCTGGAAATGTATCCGCTACCTTGGGAAAAAATTCTTGGGGACGTAACAGTTACGGCGGACCTTGTCCGCCTGGTGGCACACACCGTTACTTCTTTAAGTTGTATGCGTTGGATATTCCCCTGAGCCTGGACGAGAATGCTAACAAAGAGCAGGTGTTATCAGCCCTGGAAGGGCACATCCTGGCTGAAGCTGAATTGATGGGTACGTTTAGTCGGTGAGTAAAGTGTCTCAACTGCAGAAGAATGCTTCTGCGTGGACAAGACAAAAATCATAGGAGCGACATTGAACTACATCGGTGAGCTGACCGCTTTGCTTACATCCGTTATTTGGGCTGGGACCTCGGTCCTTTTCACCAAAGCCACTCAACAGGTTGGCTCGCTCATCGTCAACCGTATTCGATCAGTCCTGGGCTTGATCTGTCTGATGCTGTTGAATTTGATATTTAGTGGTTATCTGTTACCTTTCGATGCCGGAGTGGATCGCTGGATTTGGTTCGCACTCTCTGGCGCGTTTGGTTACGCTCTGGGGGATGTCCTCCTGTTCCAGAGTTTTCTATTCATAGGTCCACAGCGCGGTATGTTGATGATGAGCTTAGCTCCGCTGATGAGCGCCGGTTTGGCCTGGGTCTTCTTTGGCGAAATCCTGACCGGCATGCAAATGCTGGGGGTGATCGTTACACTGGCAGGCATTGCTTGGGTGATCGTCCGCCGCAGAAGCAATGCACCAACCCAATTTTCTAACCCAATTCAGGGCACATTATTTGGGCTGGGTGCAGCAGTGGGACAAGCGGTTGGTTTTGTCCTCTCCAAGCAAGGCCTGACGGATAACTTTTCGCCGATTGCAGGGAATTCTATTCGCATGTTGGCGGCAGTTTTCGTGCTTTGGGCACTGGCAGGCGTCCAAGGCAAAACCAGGGAAACGATCAACAGCATGCGTGAAAAGCCAAAGGTGCTCGGTTTATTAACGTTGGCGGCTTTCACAGGCCCAGTCCTGGGCGCAACACTGTCGCTGTTCGCCTTGCAGCATACGCAAGTTGGTGTTGCCAGTACTTTAATTGCTTTACCGCCGGTCTTCCTTCTACCCGTCAGTTGGATTGTTTTCAAAGAAGAGTTTGACTGGGGGGCTGTGTTTGGGACGTTCGTCGCGATTGGAGGCGTGGCTTTGTTGTTTTTGGCATAATCTTTTTTAACCACAGATGAATTTTATTTGATAAACCATCAAACTCTGCTCATCTGAAATCAATGTTTATCCTTGTTCACGTATACCCGTCAGTGTATCCATGGTGAACTAATAAATGAGGAGGAACAATGGACATTTTGCAATCGGGTACGGGGGAGTTGATCCAACCTTTTGACCTGGATGAGTTCCGTGATTGGAACCGCACCCAGAAATCCCGCAAGCTGATCGACAAACGCATGAGCGAGCAGGAGGCTGTCAGGAAGTTTGTCTCCGATGGCTGTTACATCGGCACCGAACTCTATGGAACGGTACGCGCTCCAATGTCGCTGGCACGCGAGGTTGTCCGCCAGGGAATCAGGAACTTACGCGTCTGTGGACAGGGCGTACTCGAACTGGACCTATGGCTGGCTGCCGGTATGGTGAAGAAACTCGACATCACATACATCGGTCTCGAGGTCTATGGAACATCTTCGGCTCTGCGGAGGGCAGTCGAATCGGGGCAGGTCGAGAAGTGTGTCGAGTGGTCGAACGGAGCTATAACCTGGCGTATGAAGGCGACTGCCATGGGCGTGCCGTTCTTACCAACACGTTCCATGCTCGGGACCGATACGCTGGCTTACAGCGCTGCTAAAGTAGTCGAAGACCCGTTCACTGGGGTCAAGGTTGCTTTGTTACCTGCGCTGGTTCTGGATGTAGCATTGATCCACGTTCACCGCGCGGACAAATATGGTAACTGTCAGATCGAGGGCATCAGCGGCTTCGCAGTGGAAATGGCGCGCGCCTGTAAGAGACTCATCGTCAGCGCCGAAGAGATCGTATCCACCGAAGAGATTCGCAAGAATCCAGACCGAACCGTCATCCCTTACTATCTGGTGGATGCGGTCGTGCGCGCACCCCATGGCTCACATCCTGGCGAGATGGCCTATCTGTATGGCCGCGACGAACCCGGAATCAAAGAGTGGGTGAAGATGAGCAAAACTGCCAAGGGCGCCGAGGAATATCTCGACAAATATGTCTATGGCCCAAAGAATCATGATGATTACCTGAAGTTGATCGGGAAAGAAAAGTTAGAAGAATGTGCCGATCTGAGAGAAAAACGGGAATAAGACGAAGATGAACGCAGATTCCGTTGATCTTTTCTGCGTCTATCTGCGTTAATCAGCGTCCAGGAGAAATCTGATGACTGACCAGACTTATTCAAAAAACGAGTTGTTGATTTGCGTGTCAGCGCGGCTGTTCGAAGATAGTTCGACCTGCTTCATCGGCACAGGTATCCCTATGCTGGCTGCCATGCTGGCTGCTAAAACCACAGCCCCAAATATCGTGCCGGTTTTCGAATTTGGTGGGACCGGCGCGATCCTGGAAGAACTGCCCCGCGCGGTGGGCGAAGCGCGCACCTGGCACAAGGGTATCTCGGCTCTGGGCATCTGTGATACCATGGAAACCGCCCAGCGAGGCTTCATTGATTATGGCTTCCTGGGGGGTGCCCAGATCGATCCCCACGGAAACCTGAACTCGATCATTATCGGCGAACACGATCATCCTAAAGCGCGCCTGCCAGGCTCAGGCGGTGGCAATGATGTGGGGAGTCTCTGTTGGCAGACAGTTGCCATTATGCAGCATGATACGCGCCGCTTCGTCCCCAACACCGATTTTGTCACCACGCCCGGATATCTGACTGGTCCCGGCGCACGTGAAGAGGCCGGCTTGCCCAGTGGTACTGGCCCAGCATATGTGGTCACAACCCTGGCCTTGATGGATTTCGACCCCGACAGCAAACGCATGCGCCTCAAGGCTACCCATCCTGGCGTAAGCATAGATGATGTGATCGCGGCAACCGGCTTCGAACTGGTACTTCCTGATAAAGTAGAAGTCACAATACCGCCCAGTGCTGAAGAGCTGCTTTTATTGCGTGAAGAGATCGACCCGGAGAAACTATATATTTAACTTTAGTTTCGCCAAAAATGGCGATTGAACCTAAAAAACAACCACAAAAAAACGGCAGATATTCGCTGTCCAGGAATGGCAAAGCCGGAAGGCTATTGACTGCCTTCCAATTGTCATCTGTGAG
>JASFRG010000165.1:0-10808 GCA_050115035.1 Anaerolineales bacterium
GCACAAATTGAAGGTTTACCTGGCTGGCAGGTGCATCGTCATGAAGGCTATCGGGCTGTGGCCGTGGATGTGACTGCCTTCTGGCGACCGGCGTTGCGAAACTGTCCGAGCAAACACTATCACCCGGCAGCCAATCGAGCACTTCCAGCCGTGATCTTTGGTGTGGTCGGGGTTGTAGGTCAGGTCGGCGATCAACGCCTGGCATGTCCACTGGCCTTTGAGCGCGTTCATCCCAAAGACACGCGGGAAAGTCGTCTGTGGCAGGACTTGTTGCGCTGGATCAAGCGACATTTGGCGACAGATGATGTAGCTGTCATGGACGCAGGAGTCAAGCTGTCCGATGTACAGGCTGCTGGTGTCGAGCGCTATGTGCTGCGCCTGGCAACCAACTTCACCGCACGGCGCAATTATCCAGCACCCTACCGCGGCAAGGGCCGCATCCCGATCTATGGTGAGAAGATTCGCCCGCTGGCGCGTACATTCAAAGGCAAAACCATTACTGCCAGCGTTCCAGACCAGATCACGACTTGGACAGAAAATGGTCTCACCATGCGGGCTGAGATCTGGGAAGAGGCGATCTTGCCAGGAGTGATCCCGGGCAAAGATGCCAAGACCTTCCGAGTGTATGCCATCTATGATCCGGCTTATGCTACGCCCTGGCTGCTGGCAACTGCTCTTGACCTGAAAGCCGCTACCGTGAAAGCGATGTATCAGGATCGCTGGCCTGTCGAGCAGATCCCCTTGGCTGCCAAACAGATGGTGGGTGCTCACCGCCAGTTTGTCCATGCGGATGAAAGCATCCAGCGCCTGCCCGAACTGGCTCTGCTGGCCGGTTCGATCTTGAGTTACCTGGCAGCAACTGCACCGCTGTCGCCCACCGGTTTTTGGGATCGCCAGCCGAAACGTACCCCTGGACGCTTCCGCAGGATGCTGATGGGCAAGCCATTTCCGCGAACTTACCCAAGACCCGCGCAAATTCGAAAAAAGGCTTCGGTAACAAGTCATTTGCCCAAAGGAATTCTGGCACGCAGGCAAAAAACAACCGCTTCAACGCAATTGACCGCCTGCTGAAGCGATAAATGGGCTCAATTGGTAAGGTTCAACTTGCCCGGAACATTGTTCCGGTTGTTTCGTCTTCCACTTTTAGCGGAAACTAAAGTTAACGGAATTTTTTGGCCGGCTTTTCCTACAACAAAATCAAGAACATATAAGGCTAATATCCATACACCCAAACGCATCATGACATTGTGGTACAAAGCATGCCGTGCCATATCCGAAGGGTCTGCATTCCAAATGAGAACAGCTTGAGGGTATGAAAGAAGGATAAGCGTGAGCGGCAGAATCCAGATTACTTTTTTTTCATAATATGCAACTACTGAAAACAATGCAGCGCTCAAATTTGCAACGATAAACAGGAAGAAACCAAAACGGTTCGGATACAACAATTCATCCAGACGAGAATTTTGAAGTATCGGCCTGAACCTAGAAGCATTGTAATAATATAGATCAGGGCTGAAAATTTCTTCTCGGTCATTAAACACATTCTGTAGTGTATCCGCTTTATAAAACCAGAGAAATCTTTTATATTCTCGTTCTCCATTTTCGCGGACCCAATCGCGAAAATCCTCAAGGCGCTCATCAACAGCTATTGCCGCGTCGTCAGCATGATGAGGTTTTCCACTTCTTTCCATCAGCAGGTTACTAACAGGCATGCCTCTGGATTCAAAATACGCCAGATATTCAGAATTCGGCAATACGCGCATTCCAATTGTGTTTAAGAGTGGTGTGTACCAATGAAAACCCGCAGAAGCCAATGTGCTGCTGGTAAGAAAAATCAAGGAGAATGCAATCCCCACATAAAGGAACTGCTTTCTGAAATTTGAGAAAAAGAATACAATGAAGAGCACTCCTGCGATCATCAAAAGCACATACGCATAGGTATCTCTTACAAAAGCCAACAGAATGGCAAGAAATATCAAAAGAGAGGCACTTGCAACGTTCCACTTTGAAAGCGCCCATAGACATACGGCACAAAATAATGCCAAAATGGACAATGCTATTGAGTCACTCAGAATTAAATAGTCCCACATGATAATTTCTTCACTCATGCTGAACGCCAATAGGAATGCAAAAGCAAACGGTTTTAGAATATCCATTTTAAGTGACGAGGCAACCACATATGCCAAAAGTCCCCAAGAGAATATCGAAAACCATAATTGAAATGTCGAAATTGTGTTTGCGTTATCTCCCAAAAACTTGAGGAACAAAGGAAATACCGGGGGTTTGACAGACAGCCAAAAGGAAGAAGAAAAGATCGATAAGGATGCAATTTTGAAGTAGTCGTTTGTATCCCCAAAACCAGTGCGAGGTTCCCGAATAAACCGGCTGTTTTCTACGCGCAGCCAAATATAAAGAGCAAATAGCACCAACAACGAACTATACAGCAGGGCTTTCTTCATCTTTTCTTTGTCCATAACACTTTTATTCAACCAGTGAAGATTTACAAAACTGCCAGCCCCTCAACAACATGCAGCATTTATCCAGACGGCGTCTCGCCGCCGTACTTGGCAGCGAGACGTGCTTTGTAAGCGTCTTACATCAATTACAGAGTGAAAGCACACTAAACATAGTGTAACTCTCGTGCCTGTTTCTTCAAATCATCTCTGAAATCGGGATGGGCAATACCGATGAGCTGCATTGCACGTTCGCGAATCGTTTTGCCATACAAATCAGCAACACCATATTCAGTCACTATGAAACGTACATGGTTGCGAGTTGTGACAACTCCAGCCCCATATTTGAGCAGGGGGGTAATCTTACTTATGACAGTTCCATCGCGCATAACATTCGTGCTTGGCAAGGCAATAATGGGAACACCGCCTTTAGAGCGTGAGGCGCCATAGACAAAGTCCAATTGACCTCCAACCCCAGAATAGAGTTTAGGGCCAATGCTGTCTGCACAAACCTGCCCCGTCAGATCAACCTCAATTGCTGAGTTAATAGCAACCATACGTTCGTTCTGCGCAATTACAAAGGGATCGTTGACATACTCTGTGCGGTGCAGCTCGATAAGGGGATTATCGTCTGCCCAATCGTATAACTGCTTGGTTCCTAACATAAAGCCAGCCACAATTTTTCCGGGATGCAATGTTTTTTGCGCGTTGGTCAACACACCGGCATTAACCAACTCGATCACGCCGTCCGAGAATAATTCGGTATGAATGCCAAGGTCTTTCTTATCGAAGAGAAATTTGAGCACAGCATCCGGAATGGCTCCAATGCCCAATTGCATCGTCGCACCATCGGGAATCAAATCGGCAATGTATCCGGCGATCTTTTCGACAACTTCAGACGATTCCCCATCTCCCATCGGAAGTTCAGGGATGGGATAATCAACCGGAACAATATAGTTCAAACGGCTGACATGAAGGAAGGAATCTCCCAGGGTTCGCGGCATCTGCTCGTTGACTTCGGCGATAATGATCTTGGCCGACTCTGCTGGTGTCTTGGTTAAGCCTACTTCTACACCCAGGCTGCAAAATCCATGTTCGTCCGGTGGAGAAACATGGATCATTGCGACATCAAGAGGCAACAATCCGCGTTTGAACAGCAAAGGAAACTCTGAAAGCAAGACCGGGGTAAAGTCTGCGCGCCCCTCGTGCACCGCCTTGCGTATGTTAGCACTGATGAAAATAGAATTTACACGTAGATGTCCCTCCATTTCTGGGCTGACGTAGTCGGCGGAACCTACCGTCAATGCTTGGCAGATTTCTACGTTTTCGAGTTGCGGGGCATAATCCACCAGGGCGGATAATGTCTTTTGCGGAACGGACACGTTCCCGGTCAGGAAGATGCGGTCCCTCGATTTGATCGCCTGGACAGCTTCCTGCGGAGTAACCACACGAGATTTGTAGGTGCTAGTCCAGTCCATCGTCTATTCCTTCCGACCCATTCAGACGATGCATATGCAGCATCTCCCCATCATGCGTGCTGATCGCCCTTTCAAGCGCAGGGTTCTCACGAATAGCCGTCTCGAAATCCTTGTCAGCCAGATCAAGAATGTAAAGCATGGCCGCATTGACAAACGCATGAGTGGCGGTGCGAGCAACCGCCGCCGGAATATTCGGCACACAGTAGTGAATGATATTTTCCTCGATATATGTGCAGTGCTCGTGTGTTGTCGGGCGGGAAGTCTCAACGCAGCCGCCAAGGTCAATGCTCATGTCGATAATCAAGGAGCGCGGTTTCATGCTCTGGACCATCTCACGAGTAACAACAATAGGTGCGCGTTCACCAGGTACCAACACCGCCCCCACAACCACATCTGCAAAGGCGCATGTGCGAGCGATATTATTGGGAGTTGCGATCATTGTAACTACTTCAGGGAAACGGTCGCCGATACGCTGCAAAGCGCGCAAATCCATATCCAAGACAGATACATGCGCCCCCAAACCAAGAAACGAGCGAGCAGCGGCGGTGCCAGCCACACCTCCGCCAATTATTACTACTTCTGCTGGTGGTACACCAGGCACGCCACTAAGCAAAATCCCTTTACCGCCCTTATAATTCTGCATGTAGTGCGCCGCAATATGGGCAGTCATGCGTCCGCCAATTTCAGCCAACGGTTTTTTGACCGGGGTAGTGCCGTCGGCTTCTTCGATTTGTTCGTAAGCAATCGACGTGATCTTATTCTTGAGCATCAAGTCAATTTTGTCCTGTCGGGCTGAAGCCAGATGTAACAGTCCTGCGATCATCGATCCAGGGCGTAGCCATTCGATCTCTTCTTTGATTGGACGTGCAATCTTTAACAAAAGATCTGCACGTCCAAAAACCTCTTCAGGAGAATAGACGATTCTCGCCCCAGCGCGTTCAAACTCCTCATCTGAAAAACCCGCCCCGACACCGGCATCATGCTCCACATATATTTGATGTCCGCGTTGCTTCAAAATTTCTACCCCGGCAGGAGGAAGACCCACTCGAAATTCAAAAGGTCGTCGCTCCACAGGAATTCCTATATTCATACTCAATCTCCTCATTAAATTCCGAGTCTTCGACTTTCGGATGGATACTATTACGGCATATTCAACACTTCACGGATGTGGGGCAGCGCCCAATCTATGGTTTCTTTATCGATCACCAACGGCGGTGCAAAGCGGATAACATGCTCATGCGTCTCTTTTGCCAGGATACCACGGTCCATTAAAACCTCACAGAAACGCCGCGCGCCCTGTGCTTCCGGTTTGAGTTCTACACCGATCAACAACCCCCTACCACGTACCTCTTTAACGTGCGGACTGGGTATTTCTGCTAACTGTTCTATGAAATATGTACCCAGCTCTTCCGCCCGCTCTGCCAATTTCTCTTCGCGGATCACTCTCAACGAGGCGCGTGCTACCGCTGCCCCCAGCGGATTTCCACCGAATGTGGATCCATGTTCCCCTGGCGTAAACAAGCCAAGAATGGGTTCGTCCGCCAACACCGCAGAAACGGGATAGAAGCCGCCTGAAAGCGCCTTGCCTATGATCGTAACATCCGGGCGGACACCTTCATGGTGACAGGCAAACAACTTGCCTGTGCGCCCCAGGCCAGTCTGGATTTCATCTGCAATGAAGAGCACGTTTGATTTCTTACATATTTCCGCTACCTGTTTCAGATATCCTTCAGGAGGTATACGTACGCCTCCTTCGCCCTGGATTGGTTCTAACATGACAGCGGCGGTGTTGGCTGAGATAGCATTTTCTATCGCTGCTGCGTCACCGTAAGGAACGGTAACAAATCCGGGCGTAAAGGGACCGAAGTCATCTTTATATAACGGCTCAGTTGAGAACGAGATAACTGTCGTTGTGCGGCCGTGAAAATTCCCCTTGCATACAATAATCTCGGCTTCGTGGCGCGGCACACCTTTGATGCGATAAGCCCATTTGCGCGCCAGTTTTATGGCTGTTTCAACAGCTTCCGTGCCAGAGTTCATCGGCAAAGACATCTCGTAGCCGGTCATCTCAGACAGTTCTTTATACAAAAGCGGCAACTGGTCATTACGAAAGGCGCGCGAAGTAAGAGTGACCTTATTCGATTGTTCTAACAATGCTTCAAGAATTTTCGGGTGGACGTGCCCCTGATTGAGCGCGGAATAGGCGCTCAAGCAATCGAGATATCTCTTACCATCCACATCATATACCCAAACCCCCTCAGCTTTATCGATTACAACATCAAGAGGGTGGTAATTATGCGCACCGTATTGATCCTCAAGATGAATATATTCCTGTGTTTTCATTTTTTACCTCTTCTAACTTTGTGCCTCGAGCGCTACGCAGTCGAGAGGCAGGGTGGGGTCTAAGCGACTTCCAACAATCTTGCCAGAATAGCTTTCTGGGCATGCAAGCGATTATGCGCCTGCGGGAAGATAACGGAGTGTGGACCATCCGCCACCTCATCGGTCAACTCATGGTTGCGATGGGCTGGCAGACAATGCATAACGATCACATCCTTATCTGCTTCGCTCACCAACTGGGCATTGACCTGGTATGGTGGGAAGACTTTCTCTCGTTTGGCAGCTTCCTCTTCCTGGCCCATGCTGGTCCAGGTATCTGTGTAAATGACCTGTGCATCTTTTACTGCTTCGTGCGGGTCCGTCAGGTAGGTGATCTTCGCGCCCGATTTGGCTGCCAGCTTTGCGCCGGTCTCTTTGGCAATCTCAGGCATATCGTAGCCTTCGGGGTTGGCAATCGTGAAGTTACCCCCAAGCATGACCACAATGTGCATGAGAGAAACAGCCACATTGTTACCATCGCCAACATAAGTTACGTTGGTCCCCTTCATCGTTCCGAACTTCTCAATGATGGTTTGCGCGTCAGCCGTAGCCTGGCAGGGATGGCTGAAATCACTCAGACCGTTGATGACCGGTACTGACGACCATTTTGCCAGCTCCACCACATGCGCGTGATCGAAAACGCGCGCCATGACGATCTGTACATAACCCGACATGACACGCGAAACATCTGCAATCGATTCGCGCTTCCCCAATCCGATTTCGTTGGGGGAAAGATAAAGCGCATCTCCACCCATATGGCGCATGGCCATATCGAATGAAACGCGCGTCCGCAGGCTGGGCTTCTGAAAGATCATACCCAGCACTTTGCCCTTAAAAAGTGGCGGGTTACCACCGTCAAAATATTCTTTCTTAAGCCGTATGGCAAGGTCCAGTATGTCCTGAATTTCAGCGGGGGAATAATCAGCCACATCGAGGAAGTGTTTCATTTTTTCAAATCTCCTTGGAGAGGGATTAATTAGCCACACAATGTAGAGGTTATTTCGTTGTCCAAGCAGATTTTATCACAGGCAATTCATTCAGTTTTCCTGACGATATTTCCTCCAATATCGCTGCAGTCCATCCGCGGACATGCCAACCGGGTTGGCTACTTCGTAAGCTTTTGTAACCTTCTCGCTCAAACCGGATTCGCGCGCCTGTTTATCCATCCAATCCGAGAACATCTGGCGCAAATCTTCAATGGGCGGATCGTCAGGCATGACTTCTTCTAACCAGCGTGAAACGGCATCCAGATCTTTTTCCAGTTCGTCAAGCTGCCACTCAGGATCATCGAAGATTCCAAAGTGCGTGGGAGCAATGCGGTCGAACTTTTCACTCCGTAAGCGCTGGATGCTTTCTCGCCATTTTTCTAGATGCAGTTCAGGCGGCGGCATGGGAACGCGCATATACGGGAATCCGGGGATGCGCACACCGCCAACATCCCCACTGAAGCAAATGTCTTCGAACAGATACACATGATGATGGTAAGCATGACCGGGTGTGTCGATCGGGACAAAACGCAGATTCCCGATGAGGATCTCCTGCGCATCTTCCGCGACATTGAGCCTGTCTTCCGGAACCGACAGGAATTCTCCCCACAATTCGTCCATACGATCACCATATATGCGCGTGGCGCTGGCTAGTAATTTCTCCGGGTTCAGCATATGCGGCGCGCCCACGGGGTGAACGTAGACCTCTGTTCCCTGACGCGCCAGCCAGCCGGCCGCACCGGCATGATCTAGGTGAATGTGTGTCAACAGGAGATGGGTTACATCGCGAGGAGAGTAGTCCAATTCAGCGAGAGCAGCTTGAAGCGCGGGGAGAGTCGAGCCGGGTCCGCATTCGACAAGCACAACCCCCTCAGAATGAGGGATCAGATAGGAGGCAATCGCCTGCTCGCGTCCCTGAAAATTTAAGTCAAGTGTGATAATGGGGGTCTTTGCCATGAGGAGTCCTGTGTGGTCATATTGGCCGAAAAACCGGAAAGTTCCAGCGAAAGATCAGCGTCACAATATATGCGACAAACGGGCACATTACGCTCTAAAAGTAACCTGTAAAGCTTTTCGCCGCCTATTTCGCCGTTGAAAGAATCAGCGATGAGCAACACAACTACTGGTCGCAAATTTCGTCTCTGGAGATCATCCACTGCAACCAGCAGTTCCGGATAAACAGTAGGCGTGACAAGGATCGCACTACTGCCCTGTGGAAGCTGGCCAGCCTGCGCGGCAACCAAACCCGCAATCGATAAATCGCTTTCGGCTTCAATGAATGCCAGGGTCTCTAACATTTTCCCTTCCTGCCGTTCACTGCGCTCTGCTGGAATTACTCTATACTGATGACTGGCTGTTGTCACCAAACCAACCGCTCGACGCTGATTTAAATAATAATGAGCCAAAGAAGCGGTTGCGCTGATGGCGTACTCCAGCGTAGAAGGCGGCAACTCATATTCCGGGCGGCGGTCAAGCACCCAGCCATCACTGTACATTTCCGGGTATTCATATTCCTTTTCCGCATGGATATTCTTTTGCGCATCCAGGAAAAACCACACTTCAGCCTGAGGGTCTTGTTCAAACTCTTTAACGATCAGTTGACCACGACGGGCGGTCGTCGGCCAGTGGATGCGTTTCATGGGATCGCCAGGGACATACTCACGCACGCCTGAAGCGTGAGGAGTTACGTCCAAAGCCTTGCGACGAATCACCTGCCCACCCGGAAGCAAGCCAGGGGGCGAAAGGAACGAACTGATCTCATAGATCATGGGTAGCACGACCAGCGAATGTTCTGCCGGAAAAACTCGCTCTGTTCGAAACAGGCCAAACGGATCGCCTGAAACAAGTCGGGTGGGGCCAAGCTTGAAACCGCCCCTGCGAATCAGCCAGGTGCGAGCAATATGCGTACGTTTCTGTTTGGCACTCACCATCGTCAGCAAGCGAGAGCCATGAGCGTTCGGCATGTTGGAGTCATTGGAAAGCTCAACCCACAATTTCCCCATACGGCTTTCATTTGACAGTTCAAAATATTCTTCGAAAATATCGCCAACGCTGGCACGCAACGAACGGGCACGCCGCCGGACACTAAGCCCGCGCAGGGAAAACTGCGTCCAGATCCAGGATACAACAATAATCAAAACACCGAGGTAAAGGAATCGGGTATAGATTACCCCCGCCTCAACCAGCACGCCAAATAAACCGCCTAACAATAAAATAGCGGCCAGAACACGTCCAGCACGCATTATTCTTCCTTGACCTTCATATCTTTCGAGCGATAATCTCCGCCTGGAACCGGCAGATTTTCCACAATTTCGCGTACGATACGGTCAGCGCTCACCTCGCGCAGACGGGCGGCTGGCCCCACGAGGATGCGATGTCCCAACACCGGCACGGCCATCTCTTGAATATCGTCCGGAAGTACGTGATCGCGTCCCAGCATGGCTGCCCTTGCCTGCCCGGTCCGAAAGAGCGCCAGGCTGCCTCGTGGGCTGGAGCCCAGGTACACATCGTCGCTTTGGCGCGTGCGTCCAGTCAACTCTACGATGTAACGTTTGATCGCATGAGATACGTACACTTTTTTGATTTCGTCGATGGCATCCAAAATATCCGCTGACTTAACAACTGACTCAAGCGACTCAATCGGATGTCGAAGCTGCTGCTCCTCAAGGATACGGATCTCGGTCGGGAGGGTGGGATATCCAATTCGCACCCGAAGCAAGAACCGGTCCAGTTGCGCTTCGGGCAGTGGAAATGTCCCTTCGTACTCGATTGGATTTTGCGTCGCTAACACCATAAAAGGTTTAGGTAGCTCGTGTGTCACGCCGTCTACGGTTACTGTACGCTCTTCCATAGCTTCCAACAATGCAGCCTGGGTCTTTGGGGTAGCACGGTTGATCTCATCAGCCAGAATGATCTGCCCGATAACCGGTCCGGCTCGAAATTCGAATTCACGTTTCTGCTGGTTAAAAATAGATACGCCGGTTACATCACTGGGAAGCATATCCGGCGTAAATTGAATGCGATTGAATGAACAATCAAGCGAACGCGCAAGGCTGCGCGCCATCATGGTTTTGCCCACACCGGGTACATCCTCAATCAAAACATGCCCCTGACATAACAGGCCAATAACGATCAGTTCAAGCGATTCACGTTTCCCTACTACAACCTTTTCCAGATTGTCTATCACTTGCTCACTAAACGTTTTGATATCTACCATCCTTAATTCCTTTCCAGATAAGATTCGTCCTGATTGTAAGGGCAATCCGCAGGGAGGGCAAGACACTGTAGTATTAATCTAAAAAATATCACATTGATCTGCAATTAGAGTCCCCGCCAAAATTTTACAGAAGGTCAAATTTTTTTCGAGTATAATCGCACCCGTGCCCCCGTAGCTCAATGGACAGAGTAACGGACTTCGAATCCGGTGGTTGTGCGTTCGAGTCGCACCGGGGGCGCCAATAAAATTGTGGTATTTCTCTCTATGAAATGGGGATTTTGAAGGGAGAATCTCG
>JASFRG010000166.1:0-10781 GCA_050115035.1 Anaerolineales bacterium
GATGTACTAGTGATACTGGGCAAAATTTCATGGAGACGGGCGGTGGCAATCCGATGAAATCGATTCGTGCTATCCGGGAACTGATTGCGCCGGTTGTGATGACAATGGCAGAAGATGCATACGCTGCCTGCCGTGAGGCGGACGCAATCATTTGCCTGGGTGTTTTTAGCCCCTTCGGGCGAGCCATCTCAGAAAACTTGCGGATCCCGATTATCAATATTGAGCCAACCCCACTTCTTCCAACGAAAACATTTGCAGCACCCTCCTGGCCTATCCAGAAGAATTTGGGCGGATTGCACAACCACTTGTCTGGCATCGCTATGCTCCAGGTTTTCTGGCTCTGGTACCGTCCCTTCGTGAACGCTTTCAGACAAAGCTTGGGATTGTCAACGTATACTGCCGCTCGTTTCTACCGCATATTCCGATCAATTCCCATGTTGAGCGCATACAGCCCGCACATCATCCCTGACCCGGCAGATTGGCCGGACAATGTTCACATCACTGGTTATTTCTTTCTTGATACCCGGACCAACTGGCAGCCATCGCCGGAACTGAAAGCGTTCCTGGAGGCAGGCGATCCACCAGTCTACATCGGGTTTGGTAGCATGGCAGGGCGCAACCCTGAACAGCTTGCCAACATCATCTCGGAGGCGCTTGCCAGGAGCGGTCAACGGGGACTGTTGTTGACCGGTTGGGGCGGTTTACGCGCCGAGTTAATGCCAGACAATGTGTTTATGGTGGATTCTGCCCCCCATAGCTGGTTGTTCCCACGCATGGCCGCGGTCGTACATCATGGCGGAGCAGGCACAACCGCCGAAGGGTTGCGCGCCGGTGTTCCGACAGTGGTCGTTCCATTTGTATTTGATCAAAGTTTTTGGGGTGCGCGGATCAAGGCTTTAGGGTTGGGGCCGGATCCAATTCCGCTGAAAAAAATGACCGCTGACCGGTTGGCCAATGCAATCGAAATGGCTGTTACAGATCCCGGCATACGACAACGCGCCATATCATGCGGTGAGGCCATTCGCACAGAGGATGGAATAGGCAATGCCGTTGAAATTATCGAACAGTATCTTGGTAAACCTAGGATTAATAACGGAAAGGAAAATCCATGAACTCAACACAGCGTAATTACACTGCCAAACCTTACCCCAGAATCAGACTTCTCATGGCCGATGGTGGACGGTTGGGGCTTGCAAAACATACGGTACATGGACTCGTAGAATTCGATATCACCCGGGCTCGTGAAAGCATTCGTCAACACAAAGCCCAGACAGGAGAAGCTCTGTCCTTCTCCGCTTTCTTCCTGGCTTGTCTGGGAAAGGCAATCGACCAGGACAGGCAAATGCATGCTTATCGAGATTGGCGCAACCAGTTGATCATCTTTGACGAGGTGGATGTGAATATGTTGTTCGAGGTCGAAGTAGACGGTAAGAAGACCATCCGGCCGCATATCATCAGGGGCGTAAATAAGAAAAGTGTTCGTGAACTTCATGAGGAAATCCGGGGGTTCCAGAATCAACATCAAAGCAGCCGGGAATCGACGTTCATCGACCGGTTTGTGTTGTTGCCCGGGTTCGTCAGGCGGCTGTTCCTGTGGGCTCTTTTCAAAAACCCCCAATGGATCAAGGAATATTACGGCACTGTGCTCGTGTCTTCACTTGGGATGTTTGGGTCAGGGGGCGGCTGGGGGCTTCCGGTGCCCAACCATTCGCTCCAACTGACCCTGGGCGGGATTGGCGAAAAACCGGGTGTGGTCGATCATCGCGTAGAAGTGCGCAAATATATGAGCGTGACCGTCAGTTTTGATCATGATGTCATCGACGGCGCCCCGGCAGCGCGCTTTATCCAGCGATTGAAGAAACTGGTTGAGAATGGTTATGGGTTGGACGACTAAAGGACTCTAAACGAGTATGTCCTTGTCGCTTTGCACCTCACCTGGTTGGCAGCAAGAACCTCTTTGGAAAGATGTATTCGGTGTTTTCATCCTTTAACCAATCGATGAGTTTCAGGATACCAAGGACATTGAAGGCAATTCCAAGAATGATACCTGCAATCCAATCAGCAGGCGTAGCCAGGTTGCCTTGAATCAACAGATACCCAAAATATCCTGCAATGGGGGCGAAGAAAAGGGTGGCAGTGAACATGCCCGGGTTATAAAAAGTTTTTCCCTTGATGTTGAACAGGAAGGTGTGGGCGATAAAGTTGCCTACAGAAACCAGGATCGTGGCTATTCCCAGCCAAAGAGCCCGTTCGCTCAAAAGGGCGGCCAGCAAATAAGAGAGCCAGCCGACAGTTACATTGATGATAAAAGCTGTGTTGGTGTTGAGTGGATATCTGTCAGGTTGTTTGCTCGAAAACATGACTGTATTCATCATGCCCGGGAAATAACCGGGATATCGATACTCCTCGAATTGATGCAGGAACAGTGAGATCAGACTCAACCAGAGTAACAACGAAAGGGGATTTAATTTGGTCAGAAGCACAAACGCACCTGTAATGAGTGCAAAGACAAAACCTAGGTCAAACCAATGAAGCCGCATGAAGTTCATGTTTTCTCCTGTATCGACAATAGCGATCCGACTACATGATAACTGGAAACCGTTTGGAATATTTGATGGTTATGCCAGCCACTTTTTGAGAAAAGAACGCAGGGATTCTAAATCGAAGTCCAGGGCATTTTCCCAGCAATGCATCTCGGTCATCCCCAGGCCAGGCACGGGGGACGGATTCAATTTGTAAAAAAGGAATGTACCGGTTTCCTCAGCAAGGTCCATATGCCGCTGGGTCATTTCTTCCGGGTCGCCTTTCACGTACAGTTGAAAGAAATTGACGTGCGGTGGATTGGGATTGACCGTCAGTTGATCGAATTCCGAAAGAATGGCAGCCACCTGCTGTGCACGCTCGACCCAACTATCGATTTGCGACAGGACGCGCTGCATTGCCAGACGGTCCGAGACGACGAAAGGCCCCTGAGTAAATAAGCGACCGCCGTAACGGACCTGCCACAGCTTCGCCTCCTGGATAAAATCTTGCGAGCCAAGCAGCATTGCGCCGCACAGCCCGCCCAAATCCTTGTAAAACGAGATATACACACTATCGAACAAATCAGCGATTTGGCGGTAGTCTTTGCCGTAAAAAGGCTTACATTGCCAGATGCGGGCACCATCCAAATGAAACGGGATTTTGTTTTCCCCTGCCCAATCATGGATTGCTACCAACTCATCCCATTCAGGGAGTTGACCGCCCAGCGGACGATAAGGCAATTCCAGCAAAATTGCACCCGGCTTTTTTCCCAGGCTTTGGAAATCCTCCAGGGTTAGCATTCGATGTCCGAGACGCTCCGGCGCGCCGAACTGTAGGCGATGCAGACCATGCAGGAATTGATAGCTGAATTGCTCGGCGAATTCTGGATGCGCGCTAGGATGCATGGCAAGCGTGAAATTATTGGAGCGCTCACACCAGATGCGCAGCGCAATCTGTTGCGCCATCGTGCCGCTGGGCAGGAACACCGCCGCAGGCTTGCCGAAGGTCTCCGCCACCTCGCTCTCAAACGCGGACAGGTAATCCCCCGAGCCATATCTGTCCAGCGCTTCGCTGCCCTCCAACCCGTCTGCCATCTCCTGAAAAACAGCTTTCATCCTCCGGTTGGGTCCGTGACCGGGAAGCACATTTTCGCAGCGTGCATATAGTTCTTCAACCTTATCCATTTCCTTCTCCTTAAAATCCATCCACCGATAGAATCTCATCCCCTCAAAAAAACATTCCGCCACCCGCGGACTGTCCTCCGCGAGGCGCGGAGTTAAAATATTTTCCGTGTTTTAGGGAGTCATGTGTCCAAATTAGACATGAATTTCTCGATTCTCTACTGTACATCTAGCCTATAATTTGCACCTGATTTTGAACTGTATTTGTACGGTAGAGAATTTCTCGAAAGGAATTACACTTCCTTTATACTTGACGATTAACGCAGATACACTGAAATAATTACGATCTTTTCTTTCTATTGCCGCGAGGAATTCAACAGCGGTTTTTAATATCGTTATTGCATCAGAACGACATATTCTATTGGGAAACACATTTAGACCAAGTAATTTGGTTTTACGAGTATTTTTATCGACTACTTTTCCAAACTTTTTGTCACCATAACCTTTTACAAGTTGCGCGTCTACTAATTTTAACTTTCCCATCTCGTCCCAATAAACATTTGCCTCCCAAACATGATTATGTGCTATTGTGTCACGTATAACAAAAAGTTCTTCAATCTTTTGGAATAAATTATTTGAAAATTCCTTTTTGATAAATTCAAGTGCTTTTTGGGGAGGGGTAATTTTCATCCTGTATTGAGTTCTGCTTATGGCAGATTCGACCATCAAGACTGTAAGAGTTGTAATTGCTAAAGAGTATCCATTCTCCAACGGAGAAGCTTGCACTTCGTTAGGTGCGTGTTTTCCAACGCCATCCAAAGACTCAATAAGACTCACTATGGGAAATACAAAGTTGGATGCAACTATAGAGATATAGCCTTCGGGTTCAGTGGGTAACATTGGGCTGCCTTTCCCAAATTATAGAACCACCCTTACCAAAATACAACAAAAATTTGCTCATCCATCCTCTCCAATGTACAATCACCTCCACATCCCTCACTACGGAGGTCATTCCTCATGAATCGGCTCAAACAAAATTGGAAAAAGATACTTACAGGGTTCGTTATCATCCTGGTGCTTGCCGCTGCCTACATTTTCTATCCTGTTCACGAAGAACTGGCCTACCTCAAAGACCGTGCCGCGAACTACGATGTCAAAATCCTGCGCGACACCTACGGCGTACCGCACATCTTCGGTCACACGGATGCGGATGCGGCCTACGGCATGGCCTATGCCCACAGCGAAGATGATTTTCTGACCATTCAACAAGTCTTGCTGGCGGCGCGCGGCGACCTGGCCACGGTCTACGGTCCCGACTCGGCGCCTGCCGATTATCTGGTTGCGTTCTTGAGAATTTGGGATCTGGTGGATGCGAAATATGAGAGCCTTAGCCCGGATACACGCGCAGCGGTCGAAGCTTATGCGGATGGACTCAACGTCTATGCCGCCTATCATCCTGATGAAGCCCTGCCGGGCCTGTTCCCGGTGCATGGCAAGGACATCATCGCCGCCTCCGTGGAAAAAGTCCCCTTGTTCTACGGGCTGGATGACACCATCGGTCACCTTTTCAGTGATAACCCCGAACCCGTTCCCACGCCCACGCAGGTCTCATATAACAGGTTGTTTAGTTTGAGTCCCTTCACCACAGAGACCACAAAGTACACAGAGAAAAACCTTTTTAAATTCTCTGTGTTCTCAGCCCGCCCCGGTGCTACCGGTCGGGCCGGGGTGGATTCCGTGGTGAGCATTCCTCAGCCAGCCAATCACATCAATTACAACTCGAGCGGCTTCGCCATCGGTCCGGGGCGCACATCTGACGGGGGCACCTATCTGGACGTCAACTCGCACCAACCGTACACCGGTCCCGTGGCGTGGTACGAAGCGCACATCCACAGCGACGAAGGCTGGGACATGGTCGGAGGCACGTTTCCCGCCTCGCCCTTTGTCCTGCACGGGCATAACCGCGATCTGGGCTGGGCAATGACGGTCAATCATCCCGATGTCACGGACGTGTATCGTCTCACCCTCAATCCCGAGAACCCTGACCAGTACCTGTTCGACGGCGAATGGCGCGACCTCGACGTGCGCCAGGCCAAACTGCAGATCAAGCTGATTGGCAATCTCAGGATCACGGTCAAGCGTGAAGCGTTGTGGTCGGTTTACGGTCCCGCGGTTCGTACTCAGGATCAAACCTACGCCCTGCGCTTTGGCGGCATCGGCGAAGTGGGCATCATGGAACAGTTCTACCGCATGAACAAAGCCACGGACTTCGAGGAGTGGCAGGACGCCATGCGCATGGGTCAGATCCCCGTCTTCAACGTGGTCTACGCCGACAGGGAAGGCAACATCTATTATCTGTACAACGGCACGATTCCCATCCGCGACCCGAATTACGATTGGACCGGCTATCTGCCCGGCGACACCTCCGAAACTTTGTGGACGGAATATCTGCCCTTTGACGACCTGCCCCAAGTGCTGAATCCGTCCTCGGGCTTTGTGCAAAACGCCAACGGGACTCCGTATCGCACCACGCTCGGAGCTGGCAACCCCGACCCGGCCAACTACTCCCCGACACTGGGCATCGACACCGACATCTCCAGCCGTTCCCTGCGCATGCTCGAACTCTTCGGCTCGGACGACTCTATCACGCCCGAAGAGTTTGTCCAATACAAGTTCGATATGCAATACTCAGCGGATTCCATCGTCCCGCAGTTCGTGGACATGCTTGGGGATATGCAAATGCCCACGCCCGATACCGCTCGCGCACAGGAGATCATCCGCAACTGGGATTTATCCACCGACCCCGATAACGTTGGCGCGGCGGTCATGGTCTATACGCTCAACGCGCTCGATGACAAATATCCTGACTCGATTCTCCTCGACCGGCTGGGGCAGGCCAACGTCAGCGAAGATATGCTGATGGATGCCTTCACCCAGGCGGTGGATACGCTCATGACTCATCTCGGTCGCGTGGACATGCCCTGGGGCGAGGTCAACCGGCTAATGCGCGGCGACGTTGATCTCCCCATCGGCGGCGGGCCTGACATCCTGCATGCCACCTACGGCGCGCTGCAAGAAGATGGACGCTTGAAGATCACTGACGGCGATTCGTATGTGCTGCTGGCGATCTGGGATAAAGATGGAAACGTCAACTCCATGAGCGTGCATCAATTCGGCGCCGCCACCCTGCGCGAAGACTCCCCGCATTACGCCGACCAGGCTCCCCTGATGGCGAATCGCCAACTTAAACCGGTCTGGTTCGATGAGACGGATATCCGTCAGCATCTCGAACGTGAATATGTTCCTAGGGAGGATTAAGAGATTAATGATGCAGCAAGTAGAAAAGATTCTAAATGACCCTGAAAACTACGCTCTCCTGACCACCCAGGGAGAGGTAAAAGAAGTCGTGATTGGCGTTCCCCATCATGCACCTTTAGGTGTTCCTACTTTGCCTAGCAAAGAGCACCCTTATTCTGACGAAAATGCTGGAGTCATAGGATATGAGGTTGCCCGCTTGTTGAAATGCAGAAGCATTATTGCCTGTAATTCTCCCATCGATCCGAATAAGCACGAAGATAGTGATTATTGCAAAACGATTCTAGACTGGAAACCAAAATTTTTGATTGAGATTCATGGACATGGAGGAAAATCGGCAAAATTTGATATAGAAATATCTTCTGGAAGCAAAACTAGAAATTTTTGGTCGAAAGAAATGGCAGAGAGATTGCGGGCAAAGCTTTTTACCCAATCGCAATTTCAAGGCTACACTTTGTCGGGAGATATCGATCAAATTTACTTCAAGGCGAAAAAATCCTATACGATTACAATGGATGTCTGGGTTCCCTTCCACATTGAGCTGCCGTGGTCAATCAGGAAATCAGAAGAAAAGTCCACACTGATTTGTGGACACTTGGCAGAAACGATCCGTGAGTTGCTACTGTCTTATGATGAATTGCAAAACTCTATTTGAACCCTTGTCCTTGCGCGTGAAATTGTGCTGGCATATAGGTAACTGTCAACTCACAGTTGACAGTTACCTATATGTTGTGCTTGACAACCCTCCTAAAACTTGCTAATATGTCATTAAGCGATATATCGTTAACAGGAATATAGATTGTAGGAGCTTTCTCTTGGAACAAAATCTGCTGCCCCTCACCGAAGCGACTTTTTACATCCTGCTCAGCCTGAGCACTGGTCGTAAGCACGGCTACGCTATTCTTAAAGATGTGTCCACGCTGAGCGACGCAACTCTGGAACTCAGCACCAGCACCCTGTACGGGGCTCTGGGTCGCATGCAGGAGCAGGATCTGATCGAGCGGGTTGAAAACGAACCGGGAACAGCTACGGGTCCAGGGCTGCCGCGAAAAGCCTATCAATTGACCGAGTTGGGCCGCAGCATGCTGGAAGCAGAGATGTCCCGTCTACATCGCATGTTGCAGGCAGGTGGTCGGCACTTGGGTCAGGAACAGCAGGCATGACTTTCTTGGTGCGGACCATGTCTACATTGTTGCGAACTTTGCTGGCCCTGTACCCGGCACGCTATCACCGCAAGTATGGAGAGGAACGCTACCGTGTTCTACAACTGGCCTTGGAAGAGGCAGCCATAGATGGTCAGTTACCGCTATTGCGATTCTGTGGCCGTGAATTGCGTGACCTACCCCTGTCGCTCATCCGAGAGCACATCCGGGAATGGAGGCGACGAATGGAATCGAATGACACTGATCTGCAAAATATCCGAGAGCCGGGATATACGCTCTGGGTGGGAATCTTTCCATTTGTGCTGTTGAGTATCATGGCAGTGGCTTTTGAGTTTCCGCGCGAGTGGGGAAATGGAGAGCTCTTCCGGACCCTCGGTGGGGTGCTGATGTTCGGGGGCTATCTGGTAATCCTGATTGGTTTGTTGTTTGGTGCTCTGGCAGGATTCCCGCGCTGGTCGTTCCCCTATTTGATTTACGGCATTGTATTTGCGCTATACGTCAGTCATGCCGCCACACCCGGATTAGTTGTCTTCAATATCGAGCTGTGGGGAGGGGAGCTGTGGGGGTGGCGAGCCTGGGTGCCGCTGGGTATCGTGATCGTTCTGGTGCTTCTCGTCAACCGCCATCCGTGGGGACTCCTGAAGAGTCTGTGGAATGGTGTTGCAAAAAACTGGTCACATCTGACCTTTGGCTTGTACGGATTGCTGCCATTGTTTATCTTTATCGGTCTGGACGAAATGGAGAACACCTACAGCTTCCCTGCGGCTGTTGGGGGTGTGGTCTTTATCCTGGCTGGTGCGATTCTTTATCTGCGTCTTAAATCCCGGTTCTGGTGCACCTTTAGCCTGTTCTTGTTTGCCTACTTTGGAATCCTGGTGATCATGGCCACCAGCAACTTCTACTGGAATACATACTCTGTCAACTTCACGACCGGTGAACGCCGCCTGTTGGAGGGGCCGATCCCTTATGGGAGCATCCTGGCAAAAGCCATGGGGAACGCGTTCATTGCTACCCTATTCCTGCTGCTGCCTGTTGTCGTGAAGTTATTAGGCTATATCGGGCACTTTGTCGAAGGTATTACGGAACGTTTGCAGCGATCTAATTGATTGCTGCTGATATTTCTCACATGGTACATAACTCACTGGTAGCATCGAATTTATCTCCTAATTCTCGTTCCCGTATAAAAAGCGAAGGAGCATTCCCGCTGTTATAATCTTTCCTGTCCCCAAGAAAAGGATGGGAATATGCCCAATCAACGTGCGCAGCGGGTTGCAATCATCGATCTCGGATCGAATACCAACCGCCTGGTGGTGTTAAATACCCAGGTGGGCTACTCTTATCGCCTTGAAGACCAGGTGCGTGAAGTAGTGCGTCTGCGCCACGGCATGACGGAACAGGGTCTGAGCGCGGAAGCCTTCGAGCGCGGTTTCTCTACAATGCGGCTGTTCAAGAATTTCTGTGACAGCACCAAAGTCAGTAAGATCATTGCGGTGGCCACCAGCGCCGTGCGTGAAGCGGCCAACGGTCCGCTGTTTGTGCAGCAGGTACGCGATGAGATCGGCTTGGAGTTACAGGTGCTGACGGGCGAGCGGGAGGCCTATTACGATACGCTGGGGGCTTTGAACGAAGTTTCCATCCAAAAGGGAGTGGTGCTGGATATTGGCGGTGGCAGCATCCAATTGAGCGAGGTGCACAAACGTCGTTTTCAACAGGGCGTTTCTCTCACATTGGGCGCCTTGGCGCTGACTGAACGATTTGTCAGTCACGATCCAGTCACGAAGGATGAATATACCGCCATACAGGCGGAGATCGAACGCCAACTCAACACGGTCAAATGGCTGAAGAAACAAGATGGAGAACCACTGGTCGGGCTGGGTGGTACCATCCGCAACCTGGCACAAATTCAGGCTGAAGATGATGACTATCCCCTTTTCACTTTGCATGGTTATGTGCTAAAGCGCAAGTCGGTCGAGGAAAGCGTCCGGCTTTTCCGAAAGCTGCCTGTCGATGAGCGCAAGAACATCCCCGGACTGACCCCCGATCGCGCCGACATCATCCTGCCCGGCGCGATGACCCTGCTCGAAGTAATGAAGAGAATGGATGTGGAGGAGATTGCCATCTCACAGAATGGCGTCCGGGAAGGCGTTTTCCTGGAATATTTCTGGGAACATCTCGATCCGCCTATCCTGCCGGATGTGCGCCGCTTCAGTGTGCTAAACTTGGCTCGCTTTTACAATTACGAAAAAGAACATTCCAATCACGTCCGTTTTTTGGCGGAGCGCATGTTCTGGCAGCTTACTCATCTGCATGGGTATGGCTCGAAGGTATTCGATCTCCTGGATGCGGCTGCCTTGCTGCATGACATCGGCCGCATCATCGATTATCGCGGGCATCACAAACATTCGCAGACTCTGGTCGAGAACAACGGCCTGCCCGGATACAGTCCGCGCGAACTGGCGCTGATCGGTTTGCTGACCCGTTATCATCGTAAAGGAAATCCATCCATTGATGATTATGAGATGCTATTGGACAAGGACGATCTGACGCTGCTCACACAGCTGTCCGCGATTTTGCGCATGGCCGAGACGCTCGAACGCGGGCGCAACGCCAACGTCAACGATGTGATTGCCACTTGGGATGACGACGAATTGCGCCTGAC
>JASFRG010000167.1:0-10742 GCA_050115035.1 Anaerolineales bacterium
TCTTCTCCCATTTCCCGGACTTCATGGCTTTGTCCATCCAGGGTTGGCGGCGGGAGAAGGCCAGCAGGTAGCCCAACACCGTGTCGGCGACGGGGGTGGTGAAGGCATTCAGGGTGCGGCCGATTTTTATCCCATAACGTGAGCAGGCCTCGGAGTCGATCGAATCGATGCCCGTCCCCCACTTGGAAATGACTTTAAGGCGCGGAATACAAGCTTCGATCACGCGTAGCGTATAGCGGTCATCTCCGCAAATGGCGCCATCAAATTGACCGGCATATTTCAACAAATCGTCTTCATCCATCCGTTCACGGACATCCGGCACAATCAGTTCAAGACCATGGCGATCAAAGACCGGTCGGAAGCGGTCGACAAAGGGAATCATGTAGGGGGCGGTAAAGAGAATGGTTTTCACAGTCACTCACAATTTGTTTTTTTCGAACAGACCAATTATACAAAATATGGAACCCGAAAGCGCTTAAAAATCGCTTCTGCGGCCAGGAACAATAACAGCCAGAATCCAAATACGAATTGCAGACTGATCGTCAGCGCGTGGCGGTGCGTGCCGGGCACGTCTCCATGCCAGACGATGAATAGATGTGGATAAATCAACAGGCATAAGCCGATGAAAATGAGCCAGGCTTTGTTCACCCTCCATGTTTTTTTCCAAATGGCGATCAACGCTGCCAGGGTCATGCCTGCCCACAACCACAGGAGCGCATCCTGTGGATATAAAATGCGCTCCGCGTACCAGGGCAATACGGGTTCATAGCGTTGCGGATAAAAGAAGTCAACATCTTCGAAAGCCAGCAGCCAGGCCAAATCCATCCAGGGTTCGCTCAGGCTTACCAATGGCCGGGAAACCAACCAGCGCATGTAACAAGATTTACCATGCTCAGTCATCCAATTGCGATACGGTTCCAAGGCCGGAGAAGTGTAGAAGGCACGCTCGTTGCTATTGGCAAAACCGCCCGCCAGATCCATCAACTCGGGCGTGACCGGCATACCACAATCGGCAAAGAATTCTACCGACCCTTCATCAGGCAGGATGCGCTGTGCCAGCACGTTCTGGAATGGGAAGACCCAGCGTTTGCCTACCTCTGCGCTGAGGTTGTTGAGCACAAAGATTGCTGTAAATATTAGCGCGATAGCTAAATAGCGTTTCCTTGTCTCGAAAAAGAGCACACCCAAAAGAATCAGGCCAGCAATCATCAACAGAATCCATCCATTCGTATCGCGGGTAAAAGCCCACAGGAAAGCAACCAAACTCAGGGTGACGATCTTTCCCCAAGACCAGCCCCTCAGCAGCCAGAGCCAGGCAGCCAGGAAGAGGAACATCAGAGAAACGGACAGCGACTCTGTCAGCATGACCACATCCCAACCGGCGACGTGCCGTTCGAGGCTGAGGGCCAGAATCAGGATGAAAGCGAAAGGTCGCAGAATGGGTCTCAGCGAATAAGAGAGCGACAACGCCAGCATCCCCCAGGCAAAAATGGAAAAAGCCGTCTGGAAAGCTGCGACTTTCGCCTTGTTCCCAGCGTTGATCTTCAAGAGCAGCGGAAACATGGGTGGGCGTGAATTGGCCCAAAATTCTTTTGAAAGGAAGGCCTCATTGGAAACACGCATATAAGCAGGCGTGTCGGCGGTCTCTTTGGCCTTCTCAAAGGCCGGGGACTCGTTTGCCCAGCGTAAATTGGCGTAGAAAGCAAACGATAGCAACATAGCGAGAGCAACCAATCCGGTTGCTATGCTTCGATTCCTATGCTCAACTGTTTGCCGGACCGTTGAGTTTGTCATTATATATTGCGTCGCATCAGGAAATCAGTGATTTCGAAATCGAGTTCTTCGTCGATATCCCAGGCTTCGGCGGGGTCGATTTCGAACAGGATGGGATTCGCGCCGATGCGATGGTGCCGTTCGAGCAAGTTTTGACGAGTAAACAGATACAGACATGAATTATCTTCATAGACCGGTGGCAGGTCCTGGGTTTGAATGAGAACCGAGGGGTTATGGTTGATGGCTTTGCTGTGCTGGTCATACAGTCGTGTCTGCCAGCGCGTTACGGAGAAAAGCGAATCCTTTTCGGGATAGGCATCTAAAAATGTCGATATCGCGCGTGAAATTGTTTCAGAGCGCAGCAATGGATTGGTACTGTGTGTCTGCAAATAGAAATCCGCCTCAACTTGGGTGGTGTCGTGCAGCAGGATGTCGTTCATGGGAACGTCATCGGCGCGTAAGCCATCGGGACGGTCGATAATGACCACCTGCGGGAAGTGCTCGCGCAATCCGTCCATAACCGGTTCTGAGTCAGTGTCCACAACCACCTGATCGATTTTGGGAACAGCCAACAGGGTTTCGAGGATGTGATAAAAGAGTGGCTTTCCGGCCAGCGGCCGGTAGTTCTTGCCGGGCACGCGCTGGCTGTGGTGACGCATGGGAACGAGGGCAACAATTGATGGCATAAGAATTCCTATATCTCAAGGGAAATGAACGCGCAAATTGAGGCCATAATAATCCTGAGCGCATTTGGTGATCCAGAACCCGCCCTTACCCTGCGGATCAAAATCGCGGATGCCGCCGACGGGCAACCCGTCGATGGCATACACATCCGCGCGTTCTTCTCCGTTGGCTATTGCCGCCTGAATGGTCTCTTGGCGGGTATCCCATTCGCGGGTCCGCTGAGCGTACACTGGAATCTTCTCAGCGGTCATTGTAAGAGAGTATAGTGGAAAGGGTAAGGAAGCTAACAGCAACACAAGCGCAAGCGTTTCCAACCATCTGGCAGTATACAACTCGCGTAAGGCCAATCCGGTCAGCCAGCCCGCCACGACGAAACCGAACACGGCAATGAAGCGTGGGATGATGATCGTTCTGTCGGCTGGCAGGCCCTTTTCCACGTAGGCGCTGGGAGCCAGCGAGGCTGCTACCAAAAAGACTGACAAAATGCCTACCAGCGCGGCCAGCAAAAGAATTCTCAAGGGCTCGTCTGATTTTATAGTCGGGAAGAACAGGAACCCGGAAAAGATCGACATCATGATGATGACGACGTTCTGATAGTCCTTGATCGACAGAACGAAGAAGGCATAGGTGAACTGATACAGAAGTACTGCCAATTCGACCAACCCGGCAGGTTCGCCGTAGCGTTCGCTGCGGATTTGTGTGGTTGGCGCGAACACCAACATGGCCATCGCCAGCACCGCACCGAGCAGCGCCACCAACGCCGGGACGAAGGTTCTCAGAGCCCAGGCTTTTTTCTGGCGATAGCCGATCCCGGCGATGAGCGCATACAGTCCCAGCGTAGAGACCAGCACCGTACAACTGGCTTCGGAAAACCCACCGCCCAACAGCGCCAGGACGAAGATGAACCCGGTCAGCAGTGGAGAGAAACTCTCGCGTTTGCTCTGTTCAGTGGTAAACACGAATATCCAGGGCAGGAATACCAGCGGTGTGGTGTAGGTCAACATGCCGGTGCGCCAGTACAGAGATTGGTAAATGTGTGGGGAGAGATAAATCGAAAAATAGACAATGACCGAGGCAGCCAAAAGCGCCAGCCATTTTGAAAGCTTGTATCCGGCCATGGAAGCAAAATTGTAAAAAAGATATGCCAGCCCGGCCACCCAGAAGATGACCGTCAGGGGGGTCATCAACTGTAAGCCCAGGGTTCCAAAGGCATAGATCAGGCCTGCGAAAATGGTGACCGAATAGCGGCTGGGGGTGTAGGTCACGTTGTAGGCGTAGCCAGCCACTGTTTCAAGGAAGCCCAGATTCTTGAAGTCGGCGTTGTAGCACCAGTCATCTGCCCAATCACGGTTGAAGTAGCCCAGGTAGGCGAACAGGCCAACGCCCGCCAGGGCAATGACAAGTCCAGCGATCAGTGCAAATTTCTTCCAATTAGATGACATTGAATTCTGATTATACTGAAT
This sequence comes from Anaerolineales bacterium, assembly GCA_050115035.1. Taxonomy (GTDB): domain Bacteria; phylum Chloroflexota; class Anaerolineae; order Anaerolineales; family Villigracilaceae; genus JAABUE01. The sequence continues at coordinate 3,921 of JASFRG010000167.1, forward strand.
TGGTTTTATTCATTTAAAGTAGAAATCGATTCAATCCAAAAAATGCGCTGATTCTCTGTTTGGATGCGTGCCGCGCAGCCTGACAGGAATTCCTGTGATGTGCCAGCCAGCACCTGGCTATCAGTGGTGACAAAGTATTGGAAATAGCCGTCCAGCAGGTTGATGGTCGGGATGATGCGCATATCAGTCTGGGAGGTTGAGGCTATTGCGTTCAATTGCTGGTAGAAATCGTCGATGTGCATTTGGGAGTTGTGTGCCAGAAAATCATCATAGCAGATATTTGGCGCCAGGCCGCAGGAGGCGTTATCGCTCTGTACGAGATCGATGTAGGAACCCGGATTGATCTGGATGGCAAATGGCCGCTGCTCAGAGGTGCAAAGCGGGGTATCCAGTTCGGTTCCCCCTAATGTAGCGCGCAGGGTTACGGGGGGCAGGAGAACCGTCAGCGCGAGCAGGGAAACGGAAACAAAACGCAGGAAGAAGAATTCATTTTTAGCGGGATCAGGCTTCTCGTCGTGGTCAGCGAAGCGGCTGACGCCAACCCCCAACAGCACGTAAAAGAAAGGCATCGTGCTTGCGTAGAAACGCATCCCGCCGTCGATGGGAGGCAGAAATGGAATAGAGAAAAACACCCCGAGGAAACCGGCCAGGAGTAAAGTCGAGATGTCTGAGCGGCGTTTGAAAATCAGCGCATACAGACCCCGCAACAGGATGAGCATGGTAAGACCCCAGAGCACCAGGTCCAGCGCGTAAAACTGCTCTTTCGCTCCAAACACAAAGATGCCCCAACTACCGGGCATGAAGAAGTCCCTGTACGCTTTTCCAATCCCCACAAAAAAGCTAGAGGGATTTGTCAGGAAAACATCCCAGGCGGCCTGATACACTCTGGACGGGTTGCGGGTGCCAAGTTCATCGATAGCGCTGTGCCAGCCAAGTCCGCCGCGCACCTGTCCATAGATGGTGTAGGCAAAGTTGCCGAAGGACGAATCTTCCGGAACACCCAATAGCTGCGGATAAACCGAATTGATAATAAAGAAACCGGTTGCAAGAATGGCCAGGACAAGGATGAAAACCAACAGGGATTTTTTTCTTGATTCGCGATACATCCAGCCCGCCCAGAGCGCAAGCATGGGGAAAATCAGAAAGGCCCCGGCGCGGGCGCTGACCCCCATCAGCAGGAGGCCAACCCCCAGCAAAAAGTCGAACCACTTGCGACGACGGACAGCATACCAGATGAGCGCGAATCCAAAACACCCGCCGATGAAGCCCAGCGATTCGCTCATCGTGTACCCGGCGACGATTTGGAAATAGAAGTACATGAAGGTGATGTATAGTGTCCCGGCCAGAGCACCCATCCCCTGGCGGACCTGACGCGCGGTTAGATAAATCCCAATGCCGCCTAACTGGGTCAATATCGCCAGTGCAACCTTTAAGTTTTGTCCTGTCAGTAACAGCAGGGATGACAGAAATCCGGGAAACAATGGCCTGCCCATGGCCTGACCTGCAACCCTGATCGGGAAGCCATTCATGAGCAGATTCGCCCCCAGGTAATAGTTCTTGGCATCTTTATAAGGCAGCAACCCACTGATGACGAAATTATCTGAAAATCCCGAAGTCCACAGGTATGAGAGCGTCAGCGCGCATAAGAGCATGGTCAGGCCGAATGCAGCTAGAACACCTTTGTTCCCGCTCAATCGAAAAGAAAGATAATACAGGCACAGTACAGCCAGAAAAACGATCAACTCATAGCGATGGAAATACTGCGTGAAAGAATAGGGAATCTCAAACGCCAGCACCAGCCAGAAAGAAACAAGCGGGATCAGCCAGGTCCCAATCGCACCTGCATTAATTCTCCTGACATCCAGCATTGCTTTCATAGCGTAATTTACCTCACTGTCAAAAAATGCTCAGCGATTATACCGAATTGGCTCCACGTCACGCTCGTCGGATTTCCCCGCACTCCAGTGAGGATAGTAGAAGGTTTGCCGCAATTGCTGTGTGACCGGCCCCGACTGACGGTAACCCTGGTAGGTACCCCAGAACTGGTTGAACCGGAACCAGATAATTGATGAAAAACTCTTCCAAAACAAACGCTGCCGCGCCGCGTGTGACAGGTCGCTCAGGATGTTTGTGAGAGTCAGGCGCACGAAGTCGTAAACGTTGAAATGCGACTCAGAGAAAATGCGTTTGAAAGCCATCGCTTCGCGGCGGTAGCGGTTGTAGATGCCGCGCGGCGTCTCGTTGTGGATGTGGACAATCTCGGCGTGCGCGGCGTACGAAATCGCATAGCCCGCTCCCTGGGCCCACTTTGCCCAGGCCAGGTCTTCCAGGCCTGTCAGTGTTTCATCGTAGGGATGCGCCTCCCACAGCGAGCGCCGGATGGCGGTATTGGCGTTGTTGCAAAAGGGACTCTCTTGCCTGGCCACGTCCACATCGGGGAACCATTGGCGAAAGATCTGATGTTCAGAGAATTTCGAGGTTTGCATCCCGCGCTGTTTACCGTGGACCAGCGCCACCTTTTCATTTTCGAATGGACGCAAGAGACATTCCAGCCAATCGGGATAGACGGGATAAACATGCGCACTGGCGATGACTACCAACTCGCGCGTCGCCGCCCGGACCCCAAAATTGAGAGAGCGCCCAAACGTAAACTCGGCTGACGGGATTCTCACCACCCGCGCACCATAGGATTCGGCAATGAAGACAGTCTCGTCGGTAGAGCCGGAATCGACCAGGATGATTTCCACATCCCTGATGGTTTGCTGTTGAATTCCATCCAACAGGCGTGGCAGGTGTTGTGCTTCGTTATAAGCGCGGATGACAATGGAGCAACTCATGAATAGCGTTTCAACTGATCCCACAACTCATTCCACGGAAGGCGCGGATTTTGACACACGAAAATATTCGGTGGGTTGCGTAAATCGTTTTCGACTCCATACTCATTCGTGATCGTGCCTGCCACGGTACAGTGCTCGAACAATGACCCAACATGCTCGTGGGTCAGTCCAACGACAATCAAAGTCTCGGGCGGTGGATTGCCATACCCGCGCAACCAGAAGGTGTCCGATCCGCTGATGGCTTTTGGCAACCCATATTCACCGCCGTATAAGTTCAGGGCTGCGGCCTCGTCATTTTCGCCAGTGAGAATCCCTGCGTCTGGTTTATCCTCCTCGGGCAAGTCCGCATAAATTCCCGCAACAGTCTGGACCATCCCATGCCAGCCAATCTGTTCGGTGAAAATATCATGCACTTCGCTGGTGACATCCCAAAGCGGGGAATTGATCGGCGCAATCGGCAAGGACAGTGCTCCGCCCACCACAGCACCAATCAAGATCAATGTCCAGGTAGCCGCAAAAACAATCCGAGCCCTTTGCGCTGTTAACTTTTCCAACCAGCCCTGCCAGGCAACCGCCCCCGCAGCGAACAACATGGGATACGCCGAGGCTTGGTAATAGGAACGTCCTTGCGTGAACAGATAGATCAAAAACGGAATGATGTACATCCAGCCGATCATACGATAGCGTTTGCCATCTTGATTTCTAAAATAATAGATCAACCCTGCCACCCAGAGCGGGACGACAAAGGGATTTGAAGATAAAAGGAATTGCTCCAGCAGGTATCCCTCTGTGCGGCCGATCTCCACGTCACGGGCGTGAATACTCGATAGGAATTCCAGTGAAATGAAATCGTGTTGAATTTGCCAGATCAAATTAGGTAAAAATATCAATACAGACAGCGCGACACCAGCCCATAGCCAGGGACTCTTCAAATATCGGCGCGCGTTGGTCAACAACACGCCTCCAACCAGACCCGCAACGAAGAATGCCATCGTGTACTTGGTCATCATTCCCAGACCAATGACCGCTCCAATTGCCAGCCACCAGCGCGGGTCTTCAGTTTTCAACAGGCGGATTGTCAGGTAAGCAATCAAGACACTCCATAGAAAATCGAACGTGACATACTGTATCAATGACCCCAGCAAGATAGCAAATGGCGCAATAGAAGCAGCAACCGCCGCCACGATCTGTGCCCGCCTGTTCGCTCCAAGTTCGCGTGCCATTAAGCCAGTCAAAACGAAAATTAGCCCATGCGTCAAAGCCGCGAACGTGCGCGCACTGACCAGCGAAAGACCAAAAAGGGTCAATTCAATGTGTGCGAGGAATGGCGTCAGTGGGGGGTATTCAACAAATCCCCAGGCCAGATTATTGGCGTTATCCAAAACGACCATTTCATCCTGATGAAAGCCATATTGATGATTGGTAAACATGTGCAGCAGGAATAAAGCCAGACCCAACAACAGCAAAAAATTCGTGTCGGTGAAGAACGAAGCTGATTTGGACTTATTCATGGGACCTACCAACTATTGTCAACTTCATATCCTAATCTTATCAATAAGTCCCCCCCTACACCCTTGAAGATTTTTTTATGTTCCTGCGTAAAATGTTTTTCCCATTCGCCTGTTTTCCCCGAGCGGAAGGTGGGGGATTTGCCCGGGTTGATGGAACTTTCCAGGGATTCGAGCAGCAGCTCCCGGGACGCCTGAAGCGGGACGCGCGCCAGGAAGTGGTCGATGATACGGTTGAGGGTCTCGGTCCGGTTGTGAATCAGATCCTCGAAATGAATCTTCATCACAGAGGCTTGATTCAGCCAGCCCAGATAAGGAGCAAAACGTTCGGCAATGTTGGGAAATTCAATATCGACATCAGCCCGTCCCAGAATGCTGACCTTGAGCCGCGCATCAAAATCAGGCAGGGACTGGTAATAGTCGTGGTGAACGTGGTTCGGCTCCATCTCGGTCACATAGAAAACGTGCGAGACGACCACATCACGTGGGTCACGGAAGATGAAGTAAGGCACGAAGGCTGGCGTTGTCACACGCGCAATAGCTTCAGGCTGGGCAAACAGATGCGCGGAGGCGATGTCACCCGCTTGCAGGGAGTCCAGCCAATGAAGCGCCTGTTCAGGGGAACGTTTTCGTCCACTCTCGCCCTCGTATTCGGCATAAAAGGAATGCAGGCGGCGGGAATAGGGTGCTACATGGTTGAAACCGAGCAGGATTTGGTCGAGCAGGTGCGTGCCGCTTTTGGGAAAGGAAATTCCGAGCAGGACCGGCCAGCCAGCCTGTGGCCTGGGCAGGGATGCAAAACGGACGCCCTGGATAAATTTTTCGGTCTGGTAAATGAAGTTCCGGAGGATCAGTTTAGGAGTCATAGTATCGAAACGTACAGGGACAAAGATACCAGATTCAGGCTTCCTTGAACATGGATTATAAAAAAGACTCCTTCGGATTTTTCCGAAGGAGTCTTTACTTCACATTTTTTTCAGGCTTTTGTCAACAACTCGTCAAGGACTTTCTTCGACTTTTCGTCGACCACCGCATGCTGGCTGCCGCCGTGGCTGTCCATCGTCACCACGACGGGGAATTCCTTGACTTCGATGACCCACATGGCTTCAGGCACGCCGAAATCCAGCTTGTAAACACCCAGCACCTTCTGCACCGATTGGGCGATGTAGGAAGCCGCGCCGCCGATGGCGTGCAAGTACACGAACGGGACACTCTGGCATCCAGCCAGCGTTTTGGGCCCCATGCCGCCCTTGCCGATCACACCCTTGGCGTTGAAGTGTTTCATTACATCCGCCTGATAGGGTTCTTCACGGGCGGATGTGGTTGGCCCGGCAGCCACGAACATGTAGTCTTTGGTATCCAGCCCGGAGACAACCGGACCGCAGTGATAGATGATCCCGCCGTCCAACAGCGGCTTGATAGCCTCGTAGACTTCCAGGTCATCGCCCTGCGGTTCACGGGTTTTCTTGACAAAAGTTTCGATCATCCACTTGTGGACGGCGTCACGCCCGGTCATCATCACGCCGGAGAGACTTGCCGGTTCGCCGACCTTCAGCTCGCGGACGGTTTCATCGCTGATGGGAATGTTTATTTCGCGCATAATTACCTCTTGTTCCATGTGTCATTGCGAGCCTCGTTGGTTGAGTACCGCGAAGCGGGGTATCGAAACCATCGGGGCGTGGCAATCTTATGTTTACAGGTTACCTGAGATTACTTCGTCGCCTTGGTCTCGATACATGCCTCGTTTCACTCGGCATACTCGACCGGCGGCTTCTCGCAATGACATCATCTATTCGTATGTCACCTCATCGCCATCCACCGTCATTTTGCGGCGGCGGTAGGCCCAGCACATGTACGAGACCGAAACGTAATAACTGGCAGGCAATCGATGCAACCCTGTGATCTTGGTGTCGATCACGGTCGCCTGGCCGCCGAATCCCATCGGGCCGATGCCCATCTGGTTGGCCTCGTCGGTCAATTGCTCTTCGAGGGCGGCCAGTTTCTCGTCGGGGTTGCGGGTGCCGATTTTATCGTACAGCACTTCCTTCGACTTGACATACGAGGTGCCCCGGTCACCGCCTATTGAAACGCCCAGAATACCCGGCGCGCAGCCTTTGCCTTGCGCCTTGTAGACCGCATCCAGCACCACCTTGCGCACACCTTTCAGGTCGCGGCCTGCGCCCAATTGAGCGTTGGGTAGCGAGTACTGCGCGCCGACGTTCTCGCAGCCGCCGCCTTTGAGCATCAGCTCGATGACCAGCGGTTGGTCGGCGTCCACTTCTTCGAAATGGATGGAGGGAAATTCGTCGCCGCCCAGGTTGTTTCCCGAATTCTTATCGTAGACCGCATTCACCGCATTCGGTCGCATGTATGCCCGTTTGGTGGCTTCCGCCATTGCATCCCGGATCTGTGCTTTGAGCTTTCTCGTGGACCAACCTTCCGGGTAATGCACGTAGAAGATGGGTGTGCCGGTGTCT
>JASFRG010000168.1:0-10712 GCA_050115035.1 Anaerolineales bacterium
GCGATAGCTTGATGACGATTGTTCAATACAATCCAAAATTGTTACGTGTACTTCAAAAAGATACAGATACTGTTAGGAGTGTGGCGTTCAGTCCGGATGGGAAGATCCTGGCCGGTGGGAGTGAGGATTCTACTATCCGCTTGTGGAATATGGAAACGGGGCAACAAATTGGGGAAACGCTAACGGGGCATACAGATCGTGTTTTGAGCGTTGCTTTCAGTCCAGATGAGAAGACCCTGGCCAGTGGGAGTGGAGATGGAACCATCCGCTTGTGGAATGTGGAAACGGGACAACAGATCGGGGAGGCGCTTAGGCATGAAACTCCTGTCTGGAGCGTTGCAATCAGTCCAGATGGGAAGATCCTGGCCAGTGGGAGTGTAGATGATGGAATCATTCGCTTATGGGACATGGAGACGAGGCAACAGGTCGGAAGTCCCCTCCTGAACCAACCTGGTGGAGTCTTGAGCATGGACTTCAGTCCGGATGGGAGAACACTGGCCAGCGGTGGTTGTGGCATTATGAGTGGACTTTCTTGTGAACCAGGTGAAATCCGCCTGTGGGATATCTTAACGGTACTCAACACAAGTGAGGAAAGTGAGAAACCGATCTGGGAAATACAGACTGGGCATGCATCTGGTGTCTTTTGCTTGACCTTCAGTCCGGATGGGGAAACGCTGGCCAGTGGGAGTTTTGATGGCATTCGACTATGGAACGTGGAGAATAGGCAGCAGATCGGGGAGGTCTTGAGAGGACATACACGTGGTATCGAGAGTGTGGCGTTTAGTCCTGATGGGAAGATTTTGGCCAGTGGAAGCGAAGATACTACTATCCGCTTGTGGGATGTGAAAAGTGGGCAAAAGGTCGGGGAAACACTAATAGGACATAGAGGTCCGGTCTCGAGTGTGGCGTTCAGTCCAGATGGGAAGACTCTGGCCAGTGGGGGTTACCGAGAAATCCGTTTGTGGAATGTACAAAGTAAGCAGCAAATTTGGGAATCGCTGAGCGGTCATGAAGGCGGTGTCGAGAGTGTGGCGTTCAGTCCGGATGGGAAAACCCTAGCCAGTGGAAGTGATGATAATACTATCCGCTTGTGGGATGTGGAGAGTGGAGGGCAAATTGGAAAAGCCCTGACAGGGCACACCAGTAATGTCAATAGTGTAGCCATCAGCCCAGATGGGAAGACCCTAGCAAGTGGAAGTGAGAACCCTGATCGAACCATCCGCTTGTGGAATGTCGAGAGTGGGCAGCAAATCGGGGGTGCGCTGACCGGGCATAAATGGGGTGTCTGGAGTGTTGTATTTAGTCCAGATGGGAAGACCTTAGCTGGTAGTGAGGATAATACTATTCGCTTTTGGGATGTAGAGAGTGAGCAACTGATTAGGGAGGTGTCGTTGAATTCCACTGGCGTCTATAGCGTAACTTTTAGTCCGGATTGGGAGAAGCTGGCAAGTGGGAATTTGGATGGATCCATCCGCTTGTGGGATGTCGAGAGTGAGCAACAGATTGGGGAAACGCTAATGGGTCATTCAGGAAGTATGGTGCGTGTCGTAAGCTTGGCGTTCAGTCCGGATGGGAAGATCCTGGCCAGTGGAAGTTTGGATCATACCATCCGTCTGTGGGATGTCGAGAGTGGACAGCAGATCGGAGATCCCCTTATGGGACATACAAAATGGGTCCTCAGCGTGGCGTTCAGTCCTGATGGAAAGACCCTGGCTAGTGGGAGTGAGGATAGAACCATCCGCTTGTGGAATGTGGAGGGTGGACAACAGATAGGGGAAGCACTGACAGGGCATTCTGATGCTGTCCTAAGCGTAGCGTTCAGTCCGGATGGGAAGACCCTGGCTAGTGGAAGTAGGGATAAGACTATCCGCTTGTGGAATATGGGTATTGAATCCTGGATCGCGGCTGCATGCGGTCGTGTATCAAGAAATTTGACAGAAAGTGAATGGAATGCATATTTTCCTGATGAATGTTACCGGCAAACCTGTTCCCAATATCCTCCGGAGTTCGAAGACGAACGAGCTGTTTGCCAATGAACAGAACAACAGGATTACTTAGTTGAAAGAAAATTGGTTGGGAGGGGTTTTGCTAAGCTATATTATCATCACAAAAATATCATATCAGGGTATCGGTGAAATTCTTTTTTATAGGCCTCGACAATATTGTCAATAATATACGTATCGATCCAAGCATAGTAATTTGCCATAGGCCTAATACTATTGACATTCATGAAAGTCGGTTAAGTTTCTAATTTACTCTTCTTATGTCATGCTGAGCGAAGCGAAGCATCTCATTCGAATCGAGCGAGACTCTTCGGTCGCAAAGATCGCTCCCTCACACCGTCCCGGTGTCCTTCGGGAGAGTGACATGTCTTAATATATTTTTATGAACCTCAATAACATCGGTTTTTGACTGGATTTCGGGGGCAGGTCAATATGTAATCTGTTTGCATCAAGGCTTTGGATCCAAAATTCTTGGAAAAGTAAAGCGACAATTGTACGAAGGGGGGACATCGACAAGTTCAATATGCATAATATTTTGAGAATAGGCAAACTTCGTATACAATCTAGACAAGCGTTAATTTTCTTTATGAAATGCGACGAAAATAATTACTTTATGTGACACCGAATTCGCAAAGGCCAAAACATTGCTCACTGCCAGGAGGCTCACCATGGATTTGATTAGGGTTGCTGCAACATCACGTACATCTGCTGTGGCAGGTGCAATTGCCGGTATCGTCCGTGAACATCACCGAGCAGAAGTACAAGCAATTGGTGCCAGTGCGGTAAATCAAGCTGTGAAGGCCATGGTACTGGCAACTGGATATCTCGAGAATGATGGCATTTATGTGGCCTTTGTACCCGAATTTGTGGAAGTTACCATTGAAGGCAACATCAGAACAGCCGTCAAGTTTATGGTCGAGCCTAAAGAAAATAATGGCTAATCGTTTAGATCACAATCTAAACTACAAAAAAGCCGCCCATATAAGAGCGGCTTAGAACATGACGTGCTTCGTTGAAATTATTGGGTTGTCATGATCTGAGTAAAAGCAAGTCAGTGTATTGAGGTATTTTGGACTTTGTTGAAAGCAATGGGGGAGCGATGTTGTGACAAGCTGCAATGAACTAAATCGTTTCAGCTCACTTTTACTACCTTGGTTAGTATACGGATAATTAATTATTTCGGAAGTTTCATTCTTCATGAATTTGGCAGACATTTGTTATATGATGTAGATGTCAAAAAACCTTAATAGGAGGTATTCATGTCCGAGAATGTGAAGATGCAAGGTAGTGAAAACCAAGAACAGGTTGATAAGGATACAAGGGCGAACATACTCCAGATGACATTCAAGCACTACTTTGAGATGGCAATGGACCATCACTCTAAGGCTGCTACGACCTCCAACTTTCTGCTCATCATCGTGGGGGCGATCATCAGTTTTATGAACTTGGATACTGGTATTGGTGGTACGGTAGACGTAGTTGGTGGGTTGGCAGTGTTTATCATCGGTCTGTTTGGCGCAGCGTGGACTTGGAAACAACACGAACGATACTATTTCTGGCAGCACATTGCATATGAATACCAGAAAGAGTTGACAAAGATTGTACCTAATCTAAAAACAGGAAGGGATTATTACGGAGTTGCAGAGAATGCTGCTGTGGATGAGTATAAAACATTTTTCGCCAAAACTCTCCATGAGCGTTGGCTCTGGGTTACTCTACATGGCTTAGTTGCAGCAATCGGCTTTGGGCTCATGTTCCTTGCGATATAGCACGGATCGCTTAATATTGTCCTACCTGCCCATCGCTTCTGGCGCAGACAAGGTGACCAAGAACAAGTTACGCCCACCGGCTGACTGGCCGATCACATCAACCTTTACGCGATTGCTGTTGAACTCGATCTCGCGCAATTTAGGTGCAATCTCTGAGTAGAGGCAAGAAGTTTTAATCAGGCAGGTCAGTCAACACTTGCAACAGGAGCTGCTTATACTCTCTGAAGGCCTGACGTCCCTTTTCGGTCAGATTGACCATGGTATGAGACTTCTTCTGAATGAACTTTTTCTCGATGTCCACGTATTCATTTTCTTCCAATTTGCTGAGGTGGGAGGATAGATTGCCCCAGGTCAGGCCAGTCAAGCGCATCAGGAAGATGAAATCCACGGATTCGACCACGTACAGGTAGGTCATCATCATCAAGCGGGCCGGTGAGTGAATGACGCGGTCCAGGTCTGCGAGGGGGTGAAGTTCGATGTCTTGTGCTTCGATGTCGACCACGTTATGCCCCTTCTGCAGGGATTTGATAGGTGTGCACGAAGCGCAGCAGCAAGCCCAGTCCGATCACAAATATGATACCTCCAGCAATAGCGAAAGGATAATGGAACTCAGGACCACTATAGACCGTCTGTGCCCCTGAAGCGACCAGGCCACCTCCAAGAAGCAATCCATAAAAGAATGGGCGCCACATTTGGAATATTCCTGCAACCAGGCTGAAGATGGCAACCACGAAGAGGCCGAACACGATGTCCATATCAAGCAACTGGAGCCATTCGGGAGTTTCTGCTCCCCAGCTTGGCCCTCGGAAGACCTGCAACATAAGCGTAATTGCCAGGGTACTGGTGACCAGGAAAATGCCAAAGATGATCAGACGCATCGTCAGCAGCTTGGATTTCTGGCTTTTTCCGTACTTGACCAGTCCCATGCGAGGGTTGGAAACGTTGCGTTTAAGGGCAGCGCCGATAAACAGCAAGATGGCCAGCAAACCAAAGAGCAAGATTAAGTTCCAGCCCAGCCCGAGCAGCCTGCGAGTGACAGGGTAGAAGCTAAAAAGCATGATTGTGCCCCCGATCTGCATATCCCAGATGCCATCCTGGAAGATGGCAAGGCGGAAGATATTTCGTTCAGCGTTTTTGGGTGTGAATAGTTGAGACATGTTACTTCTCTTTCTTTGATTTCAAAGCACTTTGTTTTTCAAAGTTATTTGAATATATTATACATAGATTCCATCCCCTGTCAAGATGCAATTTAGCGAGATTCTTTATGGAAAAATATAAGACGACTAGCATAAGTGCTCCTGTTGTCGGGAGCAGTGGCGAGACGTCGCTTAGACGTAAAGTTTAGTGATTGATTTATGCAAGAAGCCTAATTAAGAAATGTAGCCGAACTGGAATTGAACCTCCATTCGCTTGATTATGGGCTCAGTCCCAATCAGATAAATGAAATTACAAAAACACCCTTTGTTGGGCGCTTTCTCTTTGGTGAGTAATCTATAAATTTATCCCCACTCTACTTCTATCACCTTACTACCGAACAAAAAGGTGCCCCCACGGGGACTCGAACCCCGGTTTTGGCCTTGAGAGGGCCACGTCCTGGGCCGCTAGACGATGGGGGCATCTTTTTTGGACATCACTGACATGAGTCAGTGATGCGATATACGGCGGCGAGAAGCCGCACATATCGAGCGGGCGTGATTGTATCATAGCGTATCCCCCTCGTCAATTAAATTCATGGAAGCGGACAAACTCCGATTTCTTCTTTCATCTTCTCGATTTGCGCTGGCCCTATCGATGATTCAGGATCATGTTCAACGCGCTGCCAGATCGCACATAACGCAGGCCGCAGAATGGGCATGAAATTGGCAGTTCTGCGAGTGAGTTCACGGGCATCCTCCCAGCGCCCAATCCGTGCGTAGGCTTCAATAAAAGAAAGGTATTCGGAAAAATCATCGGGGTAGTAAGGGATCGAGAAAACCTGGTCTCCAATTTCGGCTACCTGAGCCCAATCGCCTGCCTGTCTGGCCAGATCTGCTTTTTCGAAGTAATAACACCATTGATGTTCCGGCTCGGGCCCCAGCATCGCAGGTAATTCAAGAGTTCCTGTGCGCTTAGAAATTATCTGCTCGGGATTTGACAGAACCAACGCATCTGCAGCGGTTCGTGGAAGCACCGGAACGCCTGCCTCCAACCAGCGATCGGCGATATCACCGATGGAAGGAGCTAGGGGAAGGTCCTGGTCATAGAGGGGGTGTAACACGCGGAAGCAGCCCGGGGGTGAATAATGAACCGCAACGATCTGGTCGCTGGAACTGTCGAAGGTGGCTGCCAGGTAATCCTGATGGATAGGCAAGCCGGGCTTCAACGCTTCCAACTCATTGCCCAGACGCACCGAAACAAAAAAGTAAGCATAATCGATCTTCGTTGAGTGGTTTTCAGGTGCGTAGATCAAATTCAAAGGGAAAGTCAGCGAATTGTCGCTGGAATAGTCAAAGGGTGTATCACTGGAAAGCAGGATACTGCCTTGTTCCAGATCGGGAATACGCCACGCCATCTGCCAAAAAAACGACTTCTGTAGTTTCCAATCCTCTCGCCAGAGATAGCCATTGTTGAACTGCAAGCCAACTGCCAGTGCAACCAGGGCACTCGCCAACAAAAGCTTCTTATTCCAATCTGGAATCAATGTCAGCAACGCAACCAGCAAGAATGAGACTCCCAGCGCAAAGGGAAGCGTGAAGCGACTGTTGGGGAATGTTAATTTCAGAGGCAAATCTGTGACCAGGAAGGGAATCCCAGCCAGCAGCATCGCGACCAACCCCAGGCCTGCCCATTGAAATACGAAACGCCAGCCAGCCCGAACATCCTCTCGGGCAAGTTTCACCAATCCGTACAGACCGATCCCCGTCAGCAGCAAAACAACAAGATAAATCAGAGTCAGGCGCGGACCGTATGCTGAGAAATCTGGCACCTGAAACACCTGTTCCCAGGCTTCCCAGGAAGCAACTTGCCATTGCTCCCAGATGGATCGTGGCAGATGAACAAATCTGGAAACTGGTGATTCCCCCAATTCAGAGACCAGTGCAGGCTGATACAAGTAGAATCCTAAAACAAAGTATCGCCAATACAAGTATCCAAGCAAGGTCAGGAAGAAGGGCAGATAAGACAGGGCAGTGCGCTTCAGACGCGGTTTCCATTCAGGCCATCCCTGGCGCAATCCCAGCCAGAGCAGGAATGGACGCAGTAATTCCAACCCAAAGAAATATTCAGTTGAAAACAGATTGTAGGCTGCACATATTAATCCCAGCACACCGGCCCACCAAAGGCGACGTGGTTGCCTTGCAAACAGAATCATCAAACCGATAGAGACAAACAACAGCGTTTGCGCCAGGAAAAAGTGACTATAGGTAATCGCAATGGCCTGTTGGTTGAATCCGGGATAGACCAGGAAGAACACCGTCGCAAGAAAGGTTTCCCGTGGGCGTTCTGGCCAGATCAACCGCAAAACCCAAAGTAGCGACACAGCCGTCAGCCAGCGCATGAGCAAGGAAAACAAATGCCAGGGAAGTGGGTTGGCCCCAAACAGGGAGGTCGTTACCGAGTAGACATAAGCCAGAAAGGGGCGGTTGGTCGCAAAGTAATCAAACAAGCCAGGCTTGCCCAGCGTGCGGATCAACCAGGCAAAGCCCCAATCATCCCAATGAAACCCTTGTTGGAAGATAAAAATTCCATAGGAGAAGAAGGCAATCAACAATAGCGCAAGTAGTATTCCCCATTTGGAAAACCGTTTTATCATTTACATCCCCCCACAGAACTTAGAACTCAAAATCAAAGATAGCTTCTATAACCCGTTCCTGATCGGAATTGCTCAATCCATTGTGAAACGGAAGACGCACAAGACGATCGCTGATATCCTCAGTGACAGGGCAATCTCCGGGTTTCCCGCCAAATTGCTTTCCCATATCTGAGAGGTGGAGGGGAAGATAGTGAAAGACGCTTTGGATACCAAGTTCGCGTAAATACTGGATGAATTTCTGGCGAAGGTCCAGAGTAGGCAGCAGGAGATAGAACATATGATAGGTCTGCTCGGTATGCAACGGGATTGTGGGCAGTAGCACATCGTTTTCCTTTGCCCAGTCACCCAATGCCAGGTTATAAGTCTCCCACAGTCCTTTGCGGTGAGATTGGATGCGGTCACGCTGCTCCAACTGTCCATACAGGAAAGCTGCCAGAAGATCGGAAGGTAAGTAAGAGGAACCGATATCCACCCAGGTATATTTGTCCACCTGACCACGAAAGAAGCGCGAACGGTTGGTGCCTTTTTCGCGGATAATCTCAGCACGTTCTACATACTTTTGATCGTTGATAAGCAGTGCACCGCCCTCACCACAGGAGAAATTCTTTGTTTCGTGGAAGGACTGGGTAGCCATCGCGCCAAAAGTGCCCAGATATTTATCCTGGTACTTACCAAACAACCCATGCGCATTGTCTTCGACCACGGCCACATCATGCTGTTTGGCGATCTCCATGATCGCATCCATTTCACAACCGACACCTGCGTAATGCACGGGGATAATCGCCTTCGTATGGGGCGTAATGGCGGCTTCCAGTTTGGATTCGTCCAAATTAAGGGTATCAGGCCGGATGTCCAGAAAGACCGGACGGGCACCACGTAAAACGAAAGCGTTAATAGTTGAGACAAAGGTGAAATCCGGGCAAATGACCTCATCTCTTTCCCGGATGTCTAAAAGAATAGCAGCCATCTCCAGCGCGTGTGTGCACGAAGTGGTCAGTAATGCTTTGGGAACACCAAGCTCTTCCTGGAACAGTGTGTGACACTTTTTCGTGAACGACCCATCACCAGAGATGTGACCATTGGCCATCGCTTCAGCCATATATTCCATTTCGCGCCCAACGGTCACAGGACGATTGAAATTAACAGGATAATCGTTCAAGGTATTTCCTCCAATATCACTGCGGTAATCTGTTCGGCTTTGTGCACATCGAAGTAACGGTCGTTGAACAAATTGATTATTTCTGCCTCTAATTTTTCAGCCTGGGGACACTGACCCGCAGCCATAACGCCCGCCAGTGAGGCATAATGCGAACTGGCAAAAGAACTGGATGCAAAAATAGATTTGATAACCTGATCCTTATTTTGCAGGCGAATATTGAATCGCCAGGTTTGATAGTTCGGCGGCAGTTGACACTTCCCAGGCAAATTGTCTGTATAGATTTTATTGATGGCAGCGCTATGCCGCAGAGAAGCCTTCAGTCCATCTTCAATTTGCTGGCGATAATCATACCACGCAGGCAGGTCAGCGTCGGTCTGTAACCAATCGCTATCAGTATAAACAAAACGGCTGCGATTTTGTATTGCCTGTTTGTACTTACTCTCGATTTGCTCGTAAGCCTTCGAATTGAACGACAAATGTTGCGGCTGATACGGTGTGTCATCTCTTAAGAAAGCATAGCCACCAAAATTAAGCTCCACTACTTTGGCATAACCGGTACTGTACAACACCAGATCCGCAGATGTGTTTTGCGCCGGTTCTAAATCGGGGATGCATAGACAGCGGTCATCGACCAACAAGAGATTGGGGTATTCGGATTTGACAGAGTGGAAGAACTCCACCGGCGTAGACGGCTCGCCATAGGTATGCGCATACAGGACTCCCCCATACTTGCCCCGCCTCAAACGCCCTTCGGTCTGCTCCAGGTCCATATGCAGTGTCTCGGCTGAAATATCCACAAACTCAATTGGGACTCCCGCCTTGAAAAACGTCATCGGAACAATCGGACAAATATTCGCCGGGAGCAGCCAGGGCCTCGAGTTATCCTGGCTTTTCAATAAATTGTAAAGAATCGCAGAAGCACGCGGTGCCTGGACAATTTTCATAAAGACTCTATATGAAAGATGCTCTAAGATGGTGACGAGAAGTTGCCTTGAGCGGAAGTATTGCTAAATATCCTTGCGGACGATGATAGTGAAATCGTAGACCCCATAGTCATGTAACAGGGCCACATTGCGAGAAAAGTTGCGTTTGCAAAAGTCAAAAAAGAACAAGGGGTCGCCAAAGAAAAGATCAGGGCGTTCGTCCATGCGATCCTCATCTGAGTATCTTGTCAACATATTAAATGAAAATCCTTTTGAGCAGAGGGCATTCATACGCGGGAGGGTTTGGGTCACCATTTCCTGCCACTCATCATATGGACAGTCCATTTTCATGTTGAAAATCCCCTGCGCCACCAGATAATCCGTCACAGGAAGTTCCTTTTCATTGGAGGTAAAGTGTGCGTTGGGATAATCCTTATGGGACTCACGCCCGGCGACAACCATCTTCTCGATCAGGTCCACGCCATAATACTCGAATTGCCAACCTTTTGCATGTAAAAAGTCGAACATGCCCCCATAACCGCAGCCATAATCCGTAACTGAGAAAAGTTTAGATGGATCGATTACACGGACCAGTTCACCAAAACGGAGCGACTGTGCCTGTTCCCCACTGCAATCCACACCTTTGGCGGTTGCGCCATAAGTTTCCAGTCTCTCAATGAAAAAATCTTCCAGTTTTTTCTGGGTATCCTCAACACTCATGAAAAATGACTCCTCAATTCATAGGATAAATGTGTCACGCCATCACTGTCCCCACGGATGAAATGCACCTTATTTCTTTTCAAGATATGATTTTGCATCTTTCCCAACCATAAACAATAAATCGATCACACTGACTGCTGGCTCAAAGGGCGGATATAGTTGTTCGTATTCCGGGTAATCATAAACTTTATATTCCAATTTAATACCGGCCTGCTCGAACATTTTGGGATCAAGATATGCTTTCGCAGTGGGGCCCGAGAGATAAGTTGTTGCATTTACCTGCTTTAAGATGCCAATGAGTCGCTCGGTTTTTGCGCCCATTGGATTGTACTCGCGAGAGAAGGTAAG
>JASFRG010000169.1:0-10669 GCA_050115035.1 Anaerolineales bacterium
ATTGTTGCGATTTCTTAAAGCGGTCCAAAATTCTCCAGGAAAACGTAGATCGTAATGATTCCAACCATCAGCAGGCTCATCCCGATGAACGCCCAATGGATGATAGCGGGTTTAAAAGTGATTACACCGGTCAGGCCCTCGGTTCCCTGCTCGAAGCGCATGGTCAGCGCCGGGAGCAGGTTCAATACGAACGCCAGCAGCAGGCCACCCAAAAGTAAAACCGGACTGCGCAGAATCTCAAGATAGGGCGCGTTTGCGTAGAGATTGTCCATGGCGTTGTTGGGTGCCATATAGCCCAGGCTTTGCGAGAGCCCTGGGATGATCAGCATCAGGGCGGGGATCAAGGTCACCAGGCTGATCCACAGGAAATTTTTGTTGTGAAGTTCCATATTCTTGTTCATAACGGTAAAACTCCTTTCGAATTGGCGGGATAGTTTGAGTTGCAATAGCGCCGGAGCAGATTTGAAGGTCTCACCCCAGTACCAGCTATGCGCCTTTTGCTGGCTGGTCTGTTGGCTGCAGATCTCCGCGAAATCTCCCAGAACGGTTTCCGCATCTTCCGGGGTCAACAGCAGGGACAGGATGCGCTCGGCCAGCTTTGGCGGTCCGAAGAAATCCTTTTGTGGGGGTGCGTTATCGGTCATCAGGCTGCCCCCAGGCTTGGGATGTTTTCCCAGAGTGTGTCATTCAGGGATTTGGTCTCTTGCAAAATGTTGACTCCTTTTTGCGTGAGTTTGAAGTACTTCTTGCGCCGTCCGCCGCGCTCCGGGGTGGGGTCGCTGTAGCTGGTCTCGAGGTAGCCGCGTTCAGCCAGCCGGTCCAGCGGGACATACACCGCGCCGACCGAAACTGATTTACCAAGTAGTTCTCCTACGGCCGAACGGATGGTCACACCGTAGGCTTCGGGATCAAGACGGTGGACGGTCAGTAAGAGGATTTCTTCCATGCGGGTCAGGAATTCCATAGGCTGCTCCTAATATTTTCTAAATTATAGAAGAAATACAGGTTTTGTCAAGAGGGAATTGCAGGTGTCTATAAATTCCAGTCGCCCGGACGTCAACATCTGGGCTATCATACGAAGCCGCACCTGGTAGCTTACCCCTTAACAGGGACCTAGCCTGCAAAGCAGGTTTCCTAAAATTAGCCGGGGGATTTATCCTCCGGCGATAGGCTTTGTGATTTTTGCCCGCCCCGGTGCTACCGGTCGGGCCGGGGGGCTCAGTGGTGAGATTATCGTTGTTTACTCAAACCATTCTTTCCCCAGAGCGAGCCACTCATCGCTCTGATCAGCGCGTTCTTCCCAATTCTCCTTTCCGCTCCAGGATTCGATCTCGATCGTATATACACTCGTGCGCTTGAGTTCCTTATCTGTGATGGGACGGTATTCTCTCCCTGCTTCCATCTCCGGGAAGTATTTCTTGATCAGGCCGGTGAGCGCTGCCCGTTGTTCATCCGGGTCCTCCAGGATGCGCGCCGTGCCGAAGATTATCACGCTGCGGTACTGCAGTGAAAATTCCAGCGCCACATTGGAAGGCAGTAATTTCCCCATTTCACTGGCTTCCAGGCAGACCTTCGGGTTGCGTTCGATATTCGCGCGCACGCGTCCGGCGATATTCGAATGGAAGATGATACGCTGATTGGCCTCGTCGTACCAGAAAGTGCTGGGGTTCAGGAACGGCTGGTCGTCCGAGGTCGAAGCGATGTGTCCGACTTTGGCTTCGTGCAAGTAAGTGCGTATCCAGCCATCGTCACGTTTGTGTTCGGGCCGGCGTTGGTGGTCAGTGGGGGAGGTGCTGTAATCACGAGCCATGAGTTATATGACGAAGGATGCGATCCAGATCGAGATACCGATCAGCAGCACCCCGACCAGGGTCATCAATAAAAAAGCGTTATACCCGCGGTTCATGTCGTGCACCCAACGCCCGATACTCTCCATCTGGGATTCGCCCTTCTCAGACTTGCCTGGCGGTTTGTAGTAATCGGGCAGCATACTTTTTCTGTTGAATGAAAATATGATCGCGATCAAAATGGCAAGCATGCCGGCATAAAACATCCCGTTGCTGAATTGGGTGGTGCTCCAGTTTCTGATCCACCCGTAGAGAGAGACCACTAAAGCGGTCAGCAGTGATACGATAATCGCCGTAACAGGGATACGGATCCAGAGAGATAGTTTTTCCATCTTCGCGCTCCTTCCTGATCTTAGTAAATCACCTGTAAAGTTTCTAGTGCCCGTCCAAAATGATTTTGGTGGGTGAAGCAATCCTTTTCCTACGGTAACTTTACCCATCATAAATATGTTGTCCGGGTACTAGATCAAAATAATATCGAAAATTATAGCTGAAAAGACATCCACAAAGGAGGTCTTTGTTAGTTATATGCTTGTGCTCTTTTCCATGCGGCGGTTGGCCGGGGCGCGCATCGCCAGGAAACCCAGCGCGAGCAATAAGCCCAATGTCAGGCAGCCTCCCCAGAGAGTGTTCGCGCCCAGATGCTCATAAACCCAGCCTCCCAGCAGTGGTCCGATAAAGAAAGCCAGGCCCCAGGCTGAGCCAAAGATGCCCTGGTACAGCCCGCGCAATTTCACAGGCGCCAGGTCGGCGATGATGGCTGGCGCAACTGCTGAAGCCGCGATCTCTCCTAACGTCCAGATGCCGACACTGATCGCAAAGAGCGGGTAAGACTTTGCCAGGGCAGTAAAGCCAAAGCCGAGTCCCAAAAAGACAGCCGAAGCCGCCATCGCTTCGAAGCGCGGCCAGTGCCCGGCCATGTTGCTGATAGGAATACTGATCAACACGATCAAAAAGCCGTTCACAGCGATCGTCAATCCGTATTGCTCCGGCCCGAGGCCGTGTGAACCCATGTCAACGGGCAGGGTGACGAAGCCTTGCATGTAGACGATCCCGAAGAACAATGCCAGGAGCGAGAACAGCAGCAGGATTGGTTCACTTTTCAGTTGCGCCAATCGTTCGCGTGGAGTGGCGCTTTGAGCGCCTTCCGCTTCCGTCGGGCGGGTTTCGCGGATGCCAAAGTAGACGATCAGGCCAAAGGCAAAGGTGGTCAGCGCATCGCCGATGAACAGAGCCAGGTAGGTATAACTCGCCAACAGCCCGGCGATGACTGGGGCGATGGCTGCGCCCAGGTTGATAGCCCAATAATTGTAGCCATAAGCGCGCGTGCGCGATTCGGGCGGTACCAGGTCCGCAATCGCAGCGCCAACCGCCGGACGGTACAGGTCCGTAAAGAAGCCCACCGCAAAGGTCGAGACCGCGATCAACGGGATGGCCTGTGACAGGCCGAGGACGATCATCGCTGCGGGCGTGACCAGGAAACTGGTCAGCATAACCGGGCGGCGTCCGAGGCGATCGGTCAGTTCGCCGCCGGTCAGTTGCGCAATGAAGGAACCCGCGCCAAACAGCGAGACCATCAATGCGGCCTGGCTGACGGGAATCTCGCGTTGTGTGGTCAGGTAGAGGGTCAGGAAGGGGATCACGAACCCACCCAGACGGTTGATCAGCGTCCCGATCCAGATCAACCAATACGTGGGTGGCAGGCCTGCGGTCAGGGCTTTGAGGCGCTTAATTGCCATACGTTCTCCAAATCCATAAAGATGAGCGAGTATAACATATGTTCTAATTGTGACTCTGGCAATCTATGGTATAATCGCGCCGCTCCCGTCCTCAATGGACGGGACATATTCTGCCCGGGGCAGGCAAGATATGCCCCAATCTCACACGTTCCCGGACTGACCGGTGCGTGCCACGGACTTGAAGACGTGGTTGCCGGTCGGGTTGAACGGAGCGGAGGCCAAACGCGAAGGAGGTTTCCCTATGGCCATTGTATCTATGAAAGCCCTGCTTGAAAGCGGCGTCCACTTCGGACATCGCACCAACAAGTGGGACCCACGCATGAAACCGTACATCTTTACGGAACGTAACGGTATTCATATTATTGACCTGCAGCAAACTGTCAAGCTGCTCAACCAGGCATACACGCTCATCAGCAACACAGTTGCGGAGGGCGGCACGATTCTCTTCGTTGGCACCAAGCGCCAGGCGCAAGAGACCATTTTGGACGAGGCCACCCGTTGCGGCATGCCATATGTCACCGAGCGCTGGCTGGGCGGCACGCTGACCAACTGGTCCACGATCTACCAGCGCGTTCAGGAACTCGAACGCCTGGAAAAAATGCGTGACAGCGGTGAGATCAACCGTCTTACCAAGAAGGAAGGTCTGCTCATCGAGCGTGATATCGCGCGTTTGGAGCGACGGCTTTCTGGCGTCCGGGATATGAAGCGCCTGCCGGATATGCTCTTCATCGTGGACGTATGCCGGGAAGATTCGGCTGTTCACGAGGCGAATCTGCTCAACATTCCCATCATTGCGATGGTCGACACTAATTGCAATCCGCTCGACATTGACTACATTATCCCCTCGAACGACGATGCCATCCGTGCCATCAAACTGCTGGTCGGAAAAGTTGCGGACGCAGTTCTGGAAGGTAAGGCCATGCGCAAGGATGAGGAAATGGCCGAAGAAGAGGCCGTTCAACCTGTGACCGAGGAAGCTGTTCCCGCCAAAGGGGCTCGTATCGTGGAAGAAGATGATCAGGATATCGAAGAAGAGGACCTCCTGGGTGAAGCTACGCTTGCAAAGTTGAACGTCAGCCGCAAACCTGCTGAAGAAGACGAAGAGGATGAAGAGGCGGAAGAGAAAGTAAGGGAAAAAGAAGAAGAAAAGGCCAAGAGCCGCGGACGCAAAGCGAAAGAAGAACTTGCTGATGCCCCCGCTGTAGAAGAAGTTGAAGCGGAAACTGCTGAGGAAGAATCTGTGGAAGAGGAAGATGAAGCGGAAGCTGAAGAAGAAGACGTCACAGAAGAAGCCGAATCTGAAGAAGAAGAAATTACAGAGGAAGCTGAACCTGAAGCTGAGGATGCCCCCGCAGAAGAAGATGCATCAGAAGAAGAAACTGAAGAAGAGTCAAAGGACTCAGAAGATAAAACTGAGTAATACCAATTAATCGAGGAAAGACATGGAAATCACAACTGAAATGATCAAGGAACTGCGTGACGCAACCGGCGCAGGCATATTGGATTGCCGAAAGGCTCTTACCGATGCAGACGGTGACTTCGATAAAGCGGTCGATTTCTTGCGTGAAAAAGGCGTGGCTACTGCTGCCAAACGTGCCGGCCGTACTGCTTCTCAAGGTGTCGTCGAATTGTACTCGCATGGCGAAGGCCGTGTTGGTGTAATGGTCGAAGTGAATTGTGAGACAGATTTCGTTGCCCGTTCGGAAGACTTTCGCACGCTGGCACATGAGATTGCGCTGCAGATCGCTGCTTCATCACCACAGTACCTCCAGGATGATGAGATCCCGGCTGATGTTCTGGAACATGAAACGGAGATTGCCCGTAATCGCGCCAAAGAAGAAGGCAAGCCTGAGTCTGTCATGGACAAGATCGTGAACGGGCGCCTTGAAAAGTTCAAGGATGAAGTTGTCCTGATGCGCCAGAGTTACATCCGTGATGAAGACCTGACGATTGCTGAACTGGTCTTGCAGGCTGTCGGCAAAACAGGAGAGAACATCGTCGTGAGTCGCTTCCAACGTTGGGAGTTGGGCGAAAATATTGGTGAGTAATCGCCAGGCCAACCCGAAGGTTGGCCTTTTCTTTATCTCGTGTTAGACTGCGGTCGGAGAGAAATATGACTAATTTAAAATACAATCGAATCTTACTTAAGCTCAGTGGAGAAGCCCTGTCTGGCCCATCCGGCTTTGGCATCGATGTATCTGAGGCTGAGTCCGTTGCCAACCGTATCAAAGAAGTATTTGAAATGGGTGTGGAGGTAGCGGTTGTCATCGGCGCCGGCAACATCTGGCGCGGCAGGCAGGGACTGGATCGTGGTATGGACCGCGCCACCGCCGACTATATGGGCATGCTGGGCACGGTCATGAATGCCATGGCATTGATGGATGCCCTGGAACGTACCGGGGTATATACGCGCGTACAATCTGCGATAGAGATGCGTGCCGTCGCCGAACCCTATATCCGTCGTCGGGCCATCCGCCACCTGGAGAAAGGGCGCGTGGTCATATTCAGTGCCGGGACCGGAAATCCCTATTTCTCTACGGATACCGCGGCTGCCTTGCGCGCTATGGAGATCGATGCAACCGTCTTGATCAAAGCCACCAAAGTCGATGGTGTGTATGACTCTGATCCCAAAAAGAACCCGGATGCGAAAAAGTTCGATCAACTCAACTATATTGATGTCTTGAACCGCCGCCTGGAAGTGATGGATAGCACCGCTATTTCATTATGTATGGAGAACAATCTTCCCATTCTCGTGCTCAACTTGTGGGATCCGCAGGCGCTTATCAGCGCTCTGCACGGTGAAAAGGCAGGCACGCTGGTCACTGCCTAGGACGTGTAATTTACCTGAAAAGGAGAGCTCAGCCTCTCCTTTTTTTGATATGAGAGTCTATCAAAGGGTGTAAAATGCTCTCACATCTACAATTCCCGTAGCAAATTTCCGCATTTTGGGGTATCCTTATATTTGTAAAAAACGTATAAACTATCTGGAGGCCGAGGTGATAAAAGACATCCTGAAAGAAGCTGAAGGTCGTATGAAAGGTGCAATCCAATCTCTGGAAAGTGACCTGGCTGTCATTCGAACCGGACGCGCCAACCCTGCCCTCGTGGAAAATCTCTCTGTCATCTATTACGATACTCCGACCCCTCTCATGCAGTTGGCCTCGATCGCTGTGCCGGAACCACGCTCGATCCTGATCAAACCCTATGATCCCTCTACGCTGAAAGACATCGAACGCGCGATTCTGTCCTCGGACCTGGGTCTGAATCCCAATAACGACGGCAAGTCCATCCACCTGAACCTGCCCCCCCTGAACGAAGAGCGACGGCGTGAACTGGTAAAAGTTGTCAACCACCGTCTGGAAGAAGGACGTGTGGCCGTGCGCAACGTGCGCCGGGATACCCAGAACGACATGCGTGACTTTGAAAAAGATAAGTTGATCTCTGAAGACGAACTGAAACGTGGTGAAGATGATTTGCAAGATCTGACTGACCGCTTTGTAGAAGAAATCAATAAACGCGGCCAGGAAAAAGAAAAAGAGATCATGGAAGTCTGACATCTGATTATATATTTTTCCCAGAATGACCGATTCCTTAAAAAATTTACCTGCTGATAAGATTCCTCTTCACGTTGCCATTATTATGGATGGCAACGGTCGTTGGGCGATCTCGCGTGGTTTGCCGCGCCTGGCCGGGCATCGCGCCGGGACCGAAAACCTGCGTCGCATCATCCGTGCCTCGGTGGAGTTTGGGGTCAAATTCCTGACCATTTATGCCTTCTCGACCGAGAACTGGGGCCGCCCGCCTGAGGAAGTGCAGGGCTTGATGCGTATCCTCGAAGATGTGATCGACAAAGAGTTGAAAGAACTGAACGAGGAGGGGGTCCAGTTGCGGCATATCGGGCGGCTGGAACGTCTGAATCCCAAGATTCAGGCCAAAGTCCTGAAAGCGATCGAGTTGACCAAAGACAACGACCGTTTGGTATTGAACGTAGCCTTTAACTATGGGGGACGGGATGAAATCGTCAACGCCATCCAGCATATGATCGAGGATGGCGTCTCAGCGGACGAGGTCAATGACGAAATGGTCAGCACGTATATGTACACTGCCGGAGTCCCCGACCCTGACCTGATTATTCGCACGTCCGGTGAGTTGCGGGTCAGCAATTTTTTGATCTGGCAGGCGGCTTATTCGGAATGGTACATCACACCAACCTACTGGCCGGACTTTAACAAAGAGGAGTATCATCGCGCTCTGGAAGCCTTTGCTCAGCGTGACCGTCGCTATGGAGGGGTAACGGAAGCGGTGGGCAAGGTACATGGTTAGACGGACGATCACCGCGTTGGTTTTGCTGGCAGTGGGTATGCCAGCTTTGCTTTTTGGGGGAGTGCTCTTTTTTATTTTCCTAGGCTTTTTCATCGTAATGGCGGCGTATGAATATACTCAATTGTTTCGTGCCATGGAAATACAGCCTTCAACATGGATCACTGTTGGAGGCGTTTTCTTGATCTTGCTCGCACGGGATTTTTTTCCTGAGGTTGCCAGCGTTGTGTTTTCAGTGCTATTGCTGGCTGCCCTCGGCTATCATGCCATTACCTACGAGCGCGGACGTGACAAGGCTGCGTTCGATTTTGCGGCTACAGCCGCCGGACTGGCCTATTTGGGCTGGGTGGGAGCCTATCTACTCGATCTTCGCAACTTGCCCAACGGAGGCTGGTGGGTGTTCCTGGTGTTGCCTTCGGTCTGGATGGCGGACACGGGCGCTTACAGCATCGGCGCGGCTTACGGACGTCACAGACTGGCGCCACGCTTGAGCCCCAAAAAGAGTTGGGAAGGCTACTGGGCGGGTGTTTTTACGGGCACACTGTTTGGCGGTTTCTTCGCTTTTGCTTATTCCCCTTTGGGTTGGGGCCCATTAGATATTACCATCTGGCAGGGGGCGGTTTTGGGGTTGATCCTGAGTGTGATCGCCCCGCTGGGGGATTTGGGCGAGAGCCTGTTCAAGCGCCCTGCAGGTATCAAAGATTCCGGAACACTCATCCCCGGTCACGGCGGCGCGTTCGACCGTCTGGATGCCTGGTTGTGGGCAGCAGTGATAGGATATTATTACATCCAATGGTTTTTGCTATAAACTATACGGTTGCCCATAATAAATAGAAGGCGCCCGAAAGAATAGGGGATGTACAGCACGTCCATTCTTTCGGGCTTGTTTTTGCAGATACCTGAATTATAACGATATTATGAATAATTCCCCTATGAGTTCGTTTGTCGAGACGATGAAAAAACGGATTCCAAACAAAACTGAAATCCGATTGGTTTTTGGGATCATTGTGTTTCTGGTCTTCGGCTGGGCGATCTGGTTTTTTTTGTATGAACTCCCTTCGCAGTTGTTGAATACCCGCTGGGTGGATATTATTTACAATTTTATGACCTTGATGGCAACTGCATTGCTGGAGAGTATATTTACAGGGATCGGCCTAATGGTTCTGAGTTTCTTGCTGCCCATAAAATGGTTTAGAGAAGGATTTCCATACAAAAGCTTTGTGACTTTGGGCGTTATGGTAGGGATAATATTTTGGTACCGGAAGGTATTTATCAATGACGATTTCTTCCCCTCCATAGATATTGTATCTTCAGGTTTGATAATTTTCTTTCTGGTGTGGGTGGCTTTACTTTTTGCAATTCATTATGGCAAGCCCTTACAACGCTTTGTATACTTTCTTGAAGAACGGATAGAGATATTCCTGTATTTGTATGTGCCTTTGGGCATAATCGGGTTCTTGACGATATTGATAATGAGTGTCGTAGCATGATTAAAAAGATGAAGAAAAGTATTTCGCGCAGGGATTTCCTGAAACTTGCCTCTCTGGCACCCGCGGCATGGATGTCTACCCCATTATTTAGAGGCCTCGATCAATTCTCGCAGCAATCAAATACACTCAATATCCTGATCTTGATCTTTGATGCATGGTCCGCCAAGGATGTGTCCTTTTATGGGCACCCGCGGGAAACCATGCCTAACCTCGAAAAATTTTCCGAACGTGCGATTGTCTATCATAATCATTATTCGGCAGGGACTTTTACGTCACCGGGCGCAGCCTCTATCCTGACCGGTTTGTATCCCTGGTCTCACCGCGCCTTTCAATTGGGAAATCTCGTTATAGATATTCATCGCGAGCATCAAATGTTTACTTCGCTCAAGGACAATTTCTCGACGACATTGGGATATTCTCAAAACAGGTTTGCGAACCGATTACTGGAACAATTTGAGACGAATATCGATGTTCGTGTTCCTTTAGGTGCCTACAATATTTACAATCGCTTATCGCACGATTCGCCTGTATTTTCGAATAGGGTGATAGAGTCCATGGTTTCCGCTTTTGAAAGCGATGCCTCCATCTTTGTCGGTCCGATGCTGCGCGTCAGGGGTCTGTACAATGAGCAGGTTATCAACAATGAATACCTGCCAGATTATCCCAAGGGCTTACCCAATGCAATAGAATCCTTATTCTTACTTGAGAGCGTTGTTGCGCGAACAATAGAAACCCTGATTCCATTGAATAATCCTTTTTTGGGATATATGCACTTTTTCCCGCCACATGAACCGTACCACCCCAAAACCAAATTCTGGGGTAAGTTCCGGGATGATTGGCGACCGCCGGATAAAGGGATTCATCCTTTGGCTGTGGAAAAAGATGATTATGAAAAGGCCATACAGACTCGTCGTTTGTACGATGAGTTCATTGCCAGTTGGGACTTTGAACTGGGCCGTTTGTTTGACTTTTTTGATGATTCGGGATTGCGCGAGAACAGCTACATTATTATTACATCAGATCACGGTGAGATGTTCGAACGGGGCGAGCGCGGACACTCGACTCCTCTGATGTACGACCCACTTGTGCACGTTCCGTTGATCATTTCCTGTCCCGGTCAGCAGGAACGTAAGGATGTATATGTCAACACCAGTAATGTGGACATCCTGCCTACGCTGGCGCAGCTGACAGGAAGTTCACAGCCTGCTTGGACGGAAGGTCAGGTGTTACCCGGTTTAGGAGGAGCGGAAGATACATCGCGAGGCGTTTTTAC
>JASFRG010000170.1:0-10402 GCA_050115035.1 Anaerolineales bacterium
TTTTTCTGTTGACATCCTATGCGGCCTTCGCCACCCATTTGTGGGAGCTTGATCCACGCCTGTTCTTGCTCGTCTCGCGCCTCTCCCTTCTTATCCTTTTTCACTGAGTTGGTTTTCTTCACCGCTGTTTGACAGTCATATTTATTTCCCCCCTACCTGAATTCTTATGGTAATCAGACTATATTCACTCGGGTTTCTGTGTGAACCCATTTCGCGCTGAAGGCCGTGTTAAGAGGTGAACTCTTCGCTAAAACCTAACTCGTATTGAAGGTGGCTAATACATCTCTCCCACATTGCAATGCGCTCATTGTAGAGTTTTATCCCAGTTTCCGTTTTCAGATAAATCGTCTTTTCCTTCGCGCTTTTGTAAAATTCCAGATCTCTCTCAAGCGCTCCCACATAGCTCGGATTTTCTCCCAACGCTGTCGACATGGCGTCCCATACCAACGTAGTGACTCCCACTTCATCCAGCAAGTCAGCATCCATGACAATCAAGTTTTCAAGAGGAAGGTCTTCTGGATGTTCTGGTCTCAGATTGTGCGTTCGCACTGCGGATGTAATCCGATCAACCTGTACAGGATCAACACCTTTCTCTAAAAGGTATTTCTCAGTCAATTCTGCTCCTACCAGGGCGTGATTGATTGTATCGCTCCAACCTGCATCGTGAAATAAGACTGCCAATGTAATGATCTCAAGATCGCCGCCTTCAACTTTTTGAATACGCCGAGCCCAATTGAGCACCCGCATGGTATGGTCAAACCTATTTCGAAAGGGCTGGGATCTGCGACTTTGGTTGGCGATCAAACGACGTGTTTCTACGGTCGCCGCCTCGATGATCTCTTTTAGGTTGGTATGTCCCATCTACGCCTCCATTTTGTTAGCCGCCTATCAGTCTCTCTGAACTCGACCTTTTCTTCTCAACCTTCGATTGATCCCGGCCATCCCCACCAATTATAAAAATTTCCAAACCACTCAAACGGATGATGGAGGCAATCCGAGCGTGAAAATCATACCTGGCCTGTAAAACGGAGGTGGGGTCTGGATAGATGATTCCTGCAAACAATATGTCGTACACAAGCCTACTGGAAATGACAATTGTCCCTGATATGATTACGCGAGTGACCACAGTTGCCTAATAGATCATTCCTGCTGGCAAAAACCTGAACGCTTGAACTGATCCATGTACAGGGCAAAGTTCCCGGCGGCGGGAGGCCGCCTAGAGCAAAATTTTTACGGCGCAATCTCTAGCGCGATTTCGGCCATCTGTGTGAACCCCTTCTCACGCTGCTCGGCAGACGCTTCTTCGCCGGTCACCAGGCTGTCGCTGACGGTCAGGATGGAGAGCGCATCGGCCTTGAATTTGGCTGCTAACGTGTAAAGGGCATTCGACTCCATTTCGACCACCAGCGCACCATACTCGGCCCAGATCTTCCACCAATCTGGATCATCTTGATAAAAACTGTCACCTGCCAACATGCCTCCCACGCGCACGTCGATACCGCGTTCTTTAGCAACCTGATAGGCCTTCAACAATAGCTCGAAGCTGGCCGCCGGGGCGTAGTCCAGGCCTTTGAATCGGATTTTGTTCATCTGTGAGTCTGTGGAGGCGGTCATCGCCAGGACGATGTCCCCAATCTTCAGATCAGGCTGAAAGGCGCCGCAGGTCCCGACCCGGATCAACGTCCTGACCTGGTATTCCGCCAACAATTCGTTGACATAAATGGCTAACGAAGGCATCCCCATCCCTGAACCCATGACCGAGATACGTTTGTCCCCGTAACGGCCTGTGTAACCCAACATGCCACGCACCTCATTGAAACAGATCACATCTTCCAGCAGCGTTTCTGCGAAGTGCTTTGCCCGCAATGGATCGCCGGGCAGTAAAATGGTTGGAGCGATTTCTCCCTGTTTTGCGCCAATATGGATACTCATCTGACACCTCCAGAACGGCTCGACTGTCTGAAAATATTATAGCATTTGGCACTATTATGCGGTTCTACTGACGAAGAACAGGAGGATACCGATCACTACGAAGACGGTGCCAGTGACCAGGAACCAATAGGGTTCTTTCACAAACAATGAAATCGCAGTCAAAAGTGCGCCACTGCCCGCCATTCCAATCCCTATTCCACGGAATCTACGTTTACGCATACGATTAATCTCCTTTTCTGCTATCACGGCAGGAAAGATACAACTACATTGTTCAACTTTGGATGTCAACCTGCAAAACCATATGGCGACGGCTGAAACGGTTTCTTAGTTTCTTCCCTTTACCGTTGCGAATATTTATCAATAAAAATATTATAGCATGCCGGGTATTTCACGAGGAAAGCCTACTTCAACATTTGGATTCCAGCACGGATTAGTCGGAATCCTGGTCGAGTTCTTTGAAAGTATTTTTAGCGACCATCAAAGCGTTGAACCCGGCTGGAAAGCCTGCATAAACAGCTACCTGCATGATGGTCTCAACAATCTCTTCCCGGCTGGCGCCTGCTTTTAACGCGCCCAGAATATGCGCTTTGAGTTGGCGTTCGGCAGTTCCGAGCGCTGTGAGCGCGCTGATAATCGCCAGCTCGCGGGTGCGCATGTCAAGGCCGGGGCGAGAAAAGACATCCCCATATGAAAACTCAACGATAAAACGGCCAAAATCCAGAGCAATATCTTCAAGGTCGTCGAAGAAAGCCTCGCCGAAATCACCGTATAAAGCCTGGATTATTTCACTGCCTTTGTCAAAGCGTTTTGTCATGGATCAACACTCCTTTTTATCTTCTGTGAACTTACCTGCTTTCGATTGTAATGCACTTACTTTACGTATTCTGTGGGTTGAGAATTAAAACACCAGGCCTTCGCGATGGAAAGCCTGGCAAGTTTAGTTCCAAACATTTGTTTAGGGTGCGATTTTGTCGATCTCTGCCTGAATGGCGAATTTGACTTCTTCGAAACTTAGCCCCACCTCGAAACAATAATCTTTTACTTTTGTCAGTGGATTGGGCATGGGTTCGCCCAGGATGCTTTCGATGGTTTCCTGTGGTACGCCCCAATCCAGCACTTCCAGGAAGGTGGTCTTGCCCTTGAGGAGACGGTCCGTGGATTCGGTCTCAGTGTGCCCATCTGGCTGAGCCTCGGAGACAGGCTGGGATGCGCCCTGAGCCGCGTTGACAGGGGCGAGCGTGACTGCATGTGCATCCAGATAATTTATTTGATCGGGTGTCAGGGTTGCATGTGATTTCAGCATCTCGACCGCGCGCTTTGGCAGGTAGAGGTCGTCTGCGATCTCATAGGGCAGCCCTGCATAAAGTGCTACGAATAACCGCACAGAAGCTGTCCCGATTTCGAATTCCAGGTCAGCGTAGATGGATTCCAGATCCTTCACCGGGAAATCAGTCACATCGCTCTCGGATGAAACGCCGAAAGCCTGCGCCAATGTTGTAGCGGGGATATCGAAGTTACGCTCGACGTCGCCAAAAGTGTACGAACCGCGGATATCTGCCGGGTTGGGCAGGCCAGCGAAATCGCCCTCTGTGAAAACGGCAGCTTCTTTGGTGGACTCGGTTTGCCACCAGCCTATCTCATTAGAAAACAGGATGCCGCCAAACAGGATAAACAGCACGATGGCAGCCAGCGGTTTGGATGTAAGCGTCATTTGACACCACCTGTGGCGAACACCACGGTTTGCGCGACCGGGCAAATTGCTTCAGACGTGCACTCCAGGCAGGAAATACACTGATGGTCACGTACAGTCCCAACTGTATCAACCGGGATGTTCATCGGGCACATGATCGAGCAGGCGCCGTCGGCTTTGCAGGTTGATTCCACGCGTTTGATTTTGAAAACGCGGAACAGGTTGCTGATACCCAGTACAGCGCCGTAAGGGCAGGCATATTTACACCATGGCCGCTCTACGAATAACGAAAGCCCGAGTGTAAGACCTAGAATAACCAATGCTGTCCAGGCCACCTCGCCACTCCAAAAATTGAAGAGCGCAAAATAAGGGTCATAATCAGCGAAGATGAGCGTACCGCTGGTAGCTGTGATGTAAACTATCCAGGCTAATACCAGGTAGCGCCCATAACGCAAAACCTTGTCAATACGCGTCGGGACGAAATGATTGTAGCGTCGCTTGAACAGTTTCCTGCCCCATTTTGCAACCCATTCCTGAACTGTTCCCAACGGGCAGACCCATCCGCAGAAGACCGGACCAAACAGGATAGCCAATATGAAACCAATGGCCATCAGCACGAAAGCCGATTCGTGAATCTTCTGCACAAAGGTTCCAACCGTAGCATATTGGTAGATGGTCACTACCCCACCAAACGGACAGAGAGAGTGTAATGAGGCACTGGAGAGCAGGGGAATGCCGCCACCTGACTCCGCCAGTGTATGGTTGACCGAGATCAGCGCAATTAAGACGAAGAAGAATAATTGCAACACACGCCGTATCCAGATGCTTCTAGGGCGAAAGAGCCGTTTGCCAAAGAGTTTCACAGAGGCCTCCATCATGAAATATTGACAGAGTGTAATCATTTATTGTGGACGCTCTGTAAAGCAATTGTGAAGATTTGTTAAAGCAAACAAGAATCAAAAACGCCCCATTACAGGGCGCTTCAATTTCAGAAATGAACTTTTTACAAATAATACGTCATGCGCTGCAAGTGGGTGGCCGGGTCGATATGCTGTACGCGTACGTTCTCTGGAACAGTCAGGCTGATGGGTGCATAATTCAGAATAGCCTTTACGCCGGCTTTGAGCAGCATATCGGTCACTTCCTGTGCAGCAGTAGCAGGGACCGTGAGCATGGCAACCTGAATGCCTGCTTCTTTGATCGCATCGGTCATACCGCTCGTATCCTGCACCACAAATTCGCCAATTTTCTGACCTACTTTGGTCTGATCATTATCAAAGACCATGGCGATGCGAAAACCACGGTTGACGAAGCCCGGGTAGCGTGCCAGCGCGTGCCCCATATCACCGGCCCCGACGACGGCTACATCCCAGATGCGGTCGATTTTCATGATTTCGCGCAGCTTGTCGATCAGGAAAGAGATGCGATACCCCGTCCCTTGTTTGCCGAATTCCCCGAACTGGGAAATGTCCTTGCGAATCTGGGCTGCAGAAATGCCGACGCGCTCTCCCAGTTCCTGCGATGATGTTGTTTGAACGCCTTTATCGGCCATGCGCTGTAGTGCGCGCAAATAAATTGGAAGGCGTCCAATAATGATGTCGGGAATTTTATTTGCGTTCATGCCTGACCTCACCAGTGGAATAATTTTCATATAACTCTACCATAAAAAACCTGTTTGTACAATTAGCCACAAGTGTAAATTCCATAAAAATCATCGCATTCGCCGGAGATGATTTTGATGATTGTGTTAGAATTAAGCACTTACTGGAGCCCCTATGTCAGATATGATTGAAGTTGTTATTGATAGCGTACGTGTCAGCCTGATGTCACCCCAGCGTGTGGTGGTCTTGCGTCAGTCTGACGCTGAACGTTTTGTTCCCATCTGGGTCGGTCCCTACGAAGCGGAAGCCATCACGGTTGCCTTGCAGGAGATCGAAATGATCCGTCCGTTGACCCATGACCTGCTCAAAAGCCTGTTTGGCACGTTCAACGCTAAGGTCAAGCGCGTGGAAATCGTCGCGTTGCGTGAGGAGATTTTCTTCGGCAATATAGTCGCGGAGGCTAACGGCGAGGAGATCAATATCGATTCGCGCCCGTCCGACGCCATCGCGCTGGCAGTGCGTGCGCATGTGCCCATCTACGTTCATCAAACCGTGTTAGACGAGGCTGGGATCACGCCTGAGACAGACATGCAAGGCGAAAATGCTGACATGCCGGCCACCGGATCTGATGACAGCAGTGAACGCCTGTCCATTTTTGAAGATTTTATCGATAATCTCGACCTGGGCAAGCTTGATGATTCCGATAAACCAGATGACGCTTCGGACGACAAGGAAACCTGATCCCGTTAAATGACCGAATACTTACCCCCCGAGCAATCAACCGCCCCCGCTACGCCCAGCATCCCTCACAGCCGAGAAGCAGAAGAAGCAGTCGTAGGGGCGGTACTGATTAACCCCGAAGTCTATTACGACGTAGCCCAATTCCTGCAGGCGGATGATTTCTACATCCACCGCCACCAGTGGATCTGGGAGGCTTTTACGCGCCTGCACGAGCAGCGCACCCCCATCGACATGTTGACCCTGTCCGATGAACTCGACCGCGTCGGTCAGTTGGCTGAACTGGGTGGCCCTGCTTATTTAACGGCGCTCATCAACCAGGTGCCCAGTTCGCTGAATGCCGAATCCTACGGCCATATTGTAGAGGCGCATTCCATCCGCCGTAAGATGATTAATGCGGCCAACCAGATCGCTTCGCTGGCTTATAACGAAGAATCGCTGGTCGAAACGGTTATGGATGAAGCCGAGAAAGCGGTCTTCAACGTCAGCGAGCGGCGATTGAAACATGATCTGGTGCCGATCTCGTCTGTGTTGAGCGAGTACTACGACCGCATCGACGATCTCGCCAAACGCGACGATGAGATATTCGGTGTCCCGACCGGCTTCATAGACCTAGATAAATTGCTCAGTGGCCTGCAGCCCTCCGACCTGCTGATCATCGCCGGCCGTCCGGGTCAGGGTAAATCCGGTTTCCTGCTCTCAGTGGCCAAGAACGCCGCATTGACACATAAAAAACATGTGGCCGTTTTCTCGCTGGAAATGTCAAACGAGCAGGTGGTGCAGCGTCTGATGGCGCAAGAGACGGGCATCGACTCGCAGCGTCTGCGCACCGGCAAGCTGGCTGAGGAAGAGTGGCCGCTGTTCACGCATGCCATCGAAGTCTTTTCCGATACAAAAATCTTCCTGGATGATACGCCCGCTATCACACCGCTGCAACTGCGTACTAAATGCCGCCGCCTGCACATGGAATATGGGCTCGACCTGGTCATCATCGATTATTTGCAGCTCATGGGTGGCGACACGCGCACCGACAACCGTGTGCAGGAAGTCTCTTACATTTCGCGTACGCTCAAAGTGCTGGCGCGTGAACTGAACGTGCCGGTGTTAGCCGCCGCGCAATTATCGCGTGCCGTGGAGCAACGCTCGGACAAACGCCCGGTGCTTTCCGACTTACGCGAGTCCGGCTCGCTGGAACAGGATGCCGATATCGTCATGTTCATCTACCGCCCGGACCAGTACGAGAAAGATACCGTCAAACAGAATGTGGCTGAG
This sequence comes from Anaerolineales bacterium, assembly GCA_050115035.1. Taxonomy (GTDB): domain Bacteria; phylum Chloroflexota; class Anaerolineae; order Anaerolineales; family Villigracilaceae; genus JAABUE01. The sequence continues at coordinate 7,234 of JASFRG010000170.1, forward strand.
ATCATCGTGGCCAAGCATCGTAATGGGCCGGTGGGCAGCATCGAGTTGATCTTCCGCAGCGCACTGGCCAAGTTCGAGAACGCGGCTACAAAGCATGTGAGTTTTAACGAATAATTGTTTATGTCATTGCGAGACTGCGATAGCCGTCGTGGTAATCTCAAGTAACTTGTAAACAGGAGATTGCCACAGTCGCTGCGCTCCTTTGCAATGACATCCAATATGATGACTTTCAAAGGCTTTACAGACTCCGAATCCTTCACCCAATTCCCGGACGCGTTCTTTCAGAAATTACTTCCTGAAATCGAGGATGCGCCGGAGTTGAAAGTAACGCTGTTCTTCCTGTGGCGCGTCCAGCTTATGGAAGGTCCCGCTCGGGCATTGCGACTGGCTGATTTTGCGGAGGATGCTCTCGGGTTGGATGCGGATGAAATTGAGTCGGGACTAAGGGCTGCCGTCCGGAGCGGGAGCATACTCCGGGCTGAGAATGATGCGGATGTTGTCTACTTCCTGAACTCCCCGCGCGGACGCGCTGCTGCCGAAGCTTTTGCAAATGGCGAATTGGACGAGTCATCAGTAGGCACACCTGTACCGGTGGTGGAACGTCCGAACGTGTTCAAACTGTACGAAGAAAATTTCGGTCCGCTGACGCCCATGCTCGCGGATGCGCTGAAAGACGCAGAAGAAACGTATTCGGATGATTGGGTCGCGGAGGCCATGGAAGTGGCGCTCAAAAACAACGTACGCAACTGGAAGTATGTGGAAGCGATTTTGAAGCGTTGGAGAGAAAAAGGTAAATATGAAGGAAGAGATCGACAAGAAGCTGGCAAAGGTTCAGAAAGATACACAAAAAGCGAGTTCGAAGAATATCTCTAGTGAGGATATTCCTGCTCCTGAAACTCTAGGGGATCCCGATTGTGAAATTTGCGGTGGGGTAGGCTTTTTGCGTGCGGATGTGCCGGTCGGTCATCCTGACTTTGGGCGCTTAGAGACCTGCGTGTGCAGAAGCGGGGAAGTGGCCCGGAACGCTCGGGAACGTCTGTACGAAATGAGTAACCTGGACAAGCTAAGTCACCTTTCTTTTGAAAACTTCAATACATCTGGAAATCCAAAAGCTGAATTTGTAACGCCACAGGAAGTTTCCAGTCTGCAAGCTGCCAAAGATGCCTCGGAAGAATTTTCCAAAACGATGCAGGGCTGGTTGTTGTTGGAGGGAGCTTATGGCTGCGGCAAGACACATCTGGCGGCGGCTATCGCCAATGATGCTGTGCACCGGGGCATCCCGACCTTGTTCATTACCGTGCCTGATTTGTTGGATTCGTTACGTTTTGCCTATGGCAGTCAGGAAACGACCTTTGAAGCGCGTTTTGAAGAGATTCGAAGTGCGGACTTGTTGGTGATGGACGACTTCGGCACGCAGAATGCCACCGCCTGGGCGCAGGAGAAATTATTCCAGATCATTAATTATCGCTACATCAATAAATTGCCGACCGTGATCACCACCAACTTAATTCTGGACGAGATCGAGAGCCGCATTCGCTCCCGATTGCAGGATTCCGATTTCGTGCAGCATATCCGCATCTCTGCGCCGGATTATCGCCGTCCAAAGGAGACCAGCAACCCGGGTATCTCGATGTTGTCCATGCCTGATATCCAGAACATGACCTTCGGTAACTTCGAAACCCGTGATGACGAAGTCGGCAAAGAGATCGTGACGACTGTTGTTAGGGAGAAGCAGGATAAATACGGCCGCAGCATCAAAGATAAAGAGATCATCCGCGAGAAAGTGACCACTGAGCACGTCAAGCGTCTGCACAGCGCTTTGAACGCGGCTGTCCAGTTTGCGGAGAAACCGAACGGCTGGCTGGTCATTCTGGGACAGTCCTTTTCGGGAAAGACTCATTTGGCGGCGGCGATTGGCAATTACCGATTGCTGTCCGGTGGGCAGGTGATCCTTACACAGATTTCAAGTTTGCTGGATTACCTGAAAGCCACCTTCAGCCCCAACTCGGATGTATCCTTCGACCGCCGCTCGTATGAAATTCGCACAACACCCTTGTTGATCGTGGATGACCTGAAAGAAGGTGGAACCAGTTCTTTGTGGGCAGAGGACAAACTGCACCAGATTCTGAACTATCGTTACTACAATGATTTGCCCACCGTAATCACATCAACCATGGACCCGGACAGCTTTGCCAAAAGCTATCCCAGCCTGTGGAACCGGATTCTGGATACATCCAAATCGGAAGTGTGTGTGATTGACATGCCCCCGTACCGCCGCGCGAAGCGATCAGGTGGTCACGGCAAGCGTTCCAGCCACAAGAAGTAGCCGTCCCCCATTTCGACTTCCGCAATGGCCATCGGGAAAGGGATGTAGTGTCCGGGGGGGTAATCGAAATCCGGGTCTTCGGGAGTCGCTAACAATGAGAGGGACTCATTAAACGCGCGCATCGTGATTGGGCCTTCAGATTGTATCCTGACCATTGGTTCATCTTCTAGCCCCCAGACAACTCCGTCGGGGGTGTTTTTTTTTGTGTATTTCTCCGCCCAGCCTAGGGTAAAGCGCGAATTCGGATCGACTAGCAGTGGGATTTGAGCCGTGACGGGTTCTTGTGTTTGATATTCAACTTCGACACCGGTTTCTGTTAGCTTGAAAGTTTTGGTTCGTGTTCCATCCAGGGAAGTAAACGTGAGCGTACTCCCTTCAATGACGGGATCGTACGGCTTGAAAGGATTTTCCACATCCGCAAACGCGCCAGGATAGGCACCCAGATCGGCAGCTTCGCCTGCGGAATGATCCCAGGTGGATGGGTTGCTCAGTCCCACCGCCACCTGCCAGGAGGGGCCGATGAGTTGGTGTAGGCTTTCTCCTTCGCGGGCAAAGAGGTACGTCAGGCGCGCGCCCCGCGGATCGAGGATGGCAAGATAGGTTTCGTCCGCAAGGATACATTCAAGCTGGCCATCTTTGTCGATGTCACTGTCGCAAGTAGAGATTGGAGAACCCTGCCAATTTTCGACGAAATCCAAAACCGGCTGTGTTAGGTTTTGATAGTGTGTTTTTAGCTTTTCAAGATCTTCATCAATTGGATAAGGTTGAATATCTGGTTTTCCAGATTTGGTTTGGAAGTCGAGAAGATCATCAGTTGACAATATGTGAATATATGGACGGCTG
>JASFRG010000171.1:0-10327 GCA_050115035.1 Anaerolineales bacterium
TTTACCTGTCGCGACCCATTGTAGAAGACCAACCCTTGCCCTGGCAGAAGCCACAGGATAAGTTGACCCCTCAGCGTGTGCAACAGAGCCTGCCGTTGATTTTTGCACAGTTTGGCTCACCCTCTCGAAAGCCGAAAACGCGTGGAAAATCACCTGGATGGCCGAAGGGCAGATCCAGAACGCCAAAACAGCGCTTCAACGTAGTCAAAAAACAACCTGCTTCTGCTTGAACCGCTTTTATTCGATTGTCAAAGTTCTATTTTTCAATCCTGATCATTGATCAGACATCATTGATTTGTCTAACTGCGAGATAAGAAGTTTAGCGTTTTTCCCACGTCTGATAGATCGCCAGATTGCCCTCTTTTCCATCCGAATAAAAGGCATCGACGATTTGGAATCCACTGGCTTGGGCCAATTCGGCCAGTTCATCCTCGCTGAAGTGATGCACGTAACGCAGACCGGTCCCGCCGGATCGCCAATCGAGCAGATAATCGTTCTCATCTACATCCGCTTCCGATAAACCAGCCTCGCTCCATTCGCGGACCCTTTGCCTGAGTCGCGGACTATTCAGAAATTGCCAGTTCGAGTGGATGAAATGACCGTCTTCGACCAGCAATTGATGAACTGACTTCAAGATATTCAGTCGCAGGCTTTGGCTGGGGATATGGTGTAAAGTTGCAAAAGAGAAAACGATATCAAACTTGTCATTGTGAACGACCAAAGGGAGCGTGGCAATCTCCTGATTAACGGAAGATTGCTTCGTCGCTATGCTCCTCGCAATGACACTCCAGTCGGAGGCCAAATCCACCTTCCGAAACTCCGCCGCAAATCTCTCGGGTACCGACTCAGCATCCGCAAGCAGGGGCAGGCTGAAGTCCAGGCCGAGATACGCACCGCGGTGACTATCCCGGGCCAGGGTCCGCGCCAGTTCACCGTTCCCGCAGCCCAGATCGAGAATGGTCTCATCCCCATCCAGTGAATCAAGCACCCGCCGTACTCCCGGCTGGATGCGTCCGCGCGTGGCGGAGAAGGATTCCCCGAAGTCCGTGTAGAACTTGCGGTTGAGCTCGATCAGGCGCCGGGCGATGGAAGACTGCATGCGTCCATTATATCGGGTTATAGAATGCCCAAGCGCGGGGTATAATCATCAACCTTATGAGGTATGACGTGTCGAAGAAAAAGAACTGGCAGAAGAATCACGCCCTAACCCCCGAAAAACTGGCGATTGCCCGCGAGGTATTAGCGGAAATCCTGGAGGGCAGTAAGGTGATGGAAAGCGTACGTAGTCACCCCATCCCCAGCGGCGGTTATCTGGGCAAGCATGTGCTGGTTGCAGCTTATAACCAGATGGTGGACGAAGGCGAAATGCGCGCGGATGTGCGCCTGCTGGAGCGCATCCGTTTGAAGCCGGTACGCACGCTATCTGGCGTGACCACCGTTACGGTGCTGACCAAAGCCTATCCCTGTCCCGGCAAGTGTATCTTCTGCCCGACTGACGTGCGTATGCCTAAGTCCTACCTGCCAGACGAGCCAGGCGCGATGCGCGGCTTGGAGCACAAGTTCGACCCGTATGACCAGGTGCAATCACGCCTGACGCAGTTGGAAGCGGTCGGGCATCCGACAGATAAAATAGAATTACTGATTCTGGGCGGCACGTGGTCATCCTATCGACGTGATTACCAGGAGTGGTTTGTCAAACGTTGCTTTGAAGCCATGAATGGGACGAATGAGAACATTCCCGAGGGCGAGGACCAGAAATTGTTGCCAGCCCAAACCATCAACGAAACCGCATCTCACCGCAACGTGGGTCTGGTCATCGAAACTCGACCGGATGAGATCACTCCCGACGAAATCCGCTGGCTGCGGCACCTGGGTGTGACCAAGGTGCAGATGGGCGCGCAGAGTTTCGATGACCATATCCTGGAGATCAACAAGCGCGGGCATGATGTGGAATGCACGCGCCGCGCCACGGCTCTGCTCAGAGCGGCTGGGTTCAAGATCGTGCTGCACTGGATGCCCAACCTGCTGGGTGCCACCCCCGACTCCGACCGTGCTGACTTCGCCCGCATGTGGGCGGGCTTCTGTCCGGACGAGATTAAGATCTACCCCAACCAGTTGCTGGCAAACGCTGAGTTGTACGAATACTGGCAGCGCGGGGAGTTCCATCCTTACACAACGCAGGAACTGATTGACCTGATTGCGGATATCAAACCATCCATCCCGCGCTATTGCCGGGTCAACCGCATCATCCGAGATATTCCGTCCACGAACGTGGTGGAGGGCAACCGCCGTACGTCATTGCGGCAAGATGTGCACCGCGAGTTGAAGCAGCGCGGGACTCGCTGTCAGTGTGTGCGCTGTCGGGAAGTGCGCAAACAACGCGTCAATACGGACAAAGTCGAATTGCACGATCTGGTCTATCCTGCGGCAGAGGCCGGAGAGCATTTCATCTCTTACGACACACCGGATGACAAGCTGGCCGGTTTCATTCGCCTGTCGCTGCCCTCTTCAGAAGCGCCTGATACCGAACTGGAAGATCTGAGCGGCGCGGCTTTGATCCGCGAAGTACATGTGTATGGGCAATCACTGCCGGTGGGCGCGGAGAAAGAGGGCGCCGCCCAACACAGCGGGCTTGGCACGCAACTGCTGGAAGAAGCGGAAAAAGCAGCCAAAGCGGGCGGTTTTACGAAGCTGGCGGTCATCTCGGCGGTGGGCACGCGGGAATATTACCTGGATCGCGGTTTTGAACGCGGGGAACTGTATCTCGTCAAGAACATCTAAGCATACTCAATGGAAACGCTCTTACAACTCTTCTGGTTGTTCATTAAAGTTAACCTGTTAAGCACCTCCGGCCCGGCCTCGGTGGGATTGCTGCATTCCGAGGCGGTCGGCACGATCATGACCGAAGCGCAGTTCATCCAGGCGGTGGGACTCTCGTCCGTGCTGCCGGGCTCGGATGCGCTGCAACTGGCCATGTTCGTGGGCTTTGCGGCGGATGGATTTCCCGGCGCATTGGTGGCTTTGTTTGGGTCGGTGCTGCCGCCTACGCTGCTCATGTTCGGGGTGGTCTCGATCTTGCACCGATTGCGGCGTGAGGCCTGGGTAGGCCGCTTCGTATCGGGACTGACACCTGCTGTGGCGGTCCTGATGCTGTTCGTGGCCTGGAAGGTGTTGACGGGCAGCAGCGATGGGGGGTTCAACTGGCAGATGGTCACGCTCAGCGGAGCCAGTCTGGTCGCGCTGGTTCTGGATGCACCGGCGCCGCTCGTTTTGCTGGTGGCCGGAATCCTCGGGATTTTTATCTTCTAATGAAACGCTCAAAACTCCGTGTGTGGGCGCGTCTTTTCTGGATGTTCATCAAGGTCAACATCCTGTCCACTTCGGGCCCGGCCTCGGTGGGGCTGCTGTACGAAGAATCGGTTGGCCCGTTGATGACCGAATCCGAGTTCATCGAGGCAGTCGGGTTTTCAAATGTGCTGCCTGGCAGCGAGGCGCTGAAATTGGCTATGTTCGTTGGGTATGCGGCTGATGGGATTCCCGGAACTGTCATCGCGCTGTTTGGCTCGATCCTGCCTCCGACCGTGATCATGCTGGCAGTATCGGCCACCATCCAAAGGGTCCAGGGCGAAGCGTGGATGACCGGCTTTATCAAGGGGCTCGCGCCCGCGGTCGCCATGTTGATCGCGGTGGTGGCCTGGCAAATCTTCCGCAGTGAAAGCACGAAAACCATCCAGACGCGCGCGCTGATTATCGCCGGGCTGAGCGCCGTCGCGTTCTGGTTGAACATCCCATCCCCGCTGGTCCTGCTCGGAGCCGGGGTCCTGGGCGTGATTTTGTTCCGCTGAGCAGGGATGCGAGTTGGTCATGAACACTGAGATTTTGGTGTCAACGAACGGATATGAGCAGACCTGGCCGGGGATCGTGTATTCGGCCTGGCTGGGAAAGGTCATGGGGCTGCCCCTGACGCTGATCGGCATCAGCGAGCATAAAGGGGCTCCGAACCTGGACGAGGAGATCCACCCGCTGGAAGATATTTTCAGCCGGGCGGTGGGGCTGTTTCAGGAAAACAAGTTGAAGTATTCCCTGGAAATCCACGAGGGACAGGCCGAGGAGGTCATTCCGCAGAAGGCCAAAGAGAAGGATTTCCTGACCGTGCTGACCCCGCTGGGACGGCCTCCGCTGCGCCGTCTGTTGCTGCGGCGTTCGTTCCGGCAGTTGATGGCGGACATCGAAAGGCCGATCCTGTACGTGCCCTCGGCCTGCATCCCGCCTACACACGTGCTGGTGTGCCTGGGCGGACTGGGCTATGGGACGACCGCCGAAGAGTTCGGACTGGAGATCGCAGCAGAGGTGAAGGCGCCGGTCACGCTGCTGCACGTTGTCCCGCCCATTGAGCTGGACTTCCCGGAGTCGCGCACCGTGCGTGATAACTGGGATCACCTGGAAGATACGGACTCGCTGCTGGGCCGCACCTTGAAGAAGGGACTGTCTAGAGCGCGCAAGGCCGGCCTGGATACGGATTTGAAGATCCGCCAGGGGAATGTGATCGAGGAAATCCTGGCCGAACTCAGGGAGGGGGATTACGACCTGGTGTGCATGGGGTCGCTGCACAGCGCGCACGGTCTGCGGCAGATGTACGCGCCTAACGTCACCGCTGATGTGGCCGAGACGATCGGCTGCCCCGTATTGACGGTGAGGTATCTACCGAAGAAAAAGCGTCCGTAGCTTGTCGACTTAAAATGACGCACCTGGCTCAGGTCTGCGCCGCAATGCTCCCGTCGCTTCTATGCTGCCATATATACAGGAAAATCTGCCTTTGGAAGAGTTCCTCACAGGCAATGTAGAAATTTAGACCCAAAAACCCTGTCGTATGCACGACATTCGCACAACATATCCATAGTACAGGATTTTTGAATTGTTTTGGAAAGCAATACTCCCCGCCGGGGCTTCAAACTTTGACTAAATGTCAAACGCCCATTCACCTGACCGCATGACAGCCTCTGAAGTTCCATCCGCCAGCAGACCATCCACATCCATTTCACCCGAACCGAACATAAAGTCAACGTGGATCAGGCTGTCATTCCCGCCAGCTTGCGCGAATTCTTCGTCGGTCATTTCTTCTCCATCTTTTAGCGTATATCGATATGCCCTTCCTAAGGCCAGATGGTTGGATGCGTTTTCATCGTAAAGGATATTCAAAAAGATCAGGCTTGATTGTGAGATCGGTGTTTGGTGCGGAATTAAAGCAACTTCTCCCAATCGTTTTGCATTTTCATCGGTCCCTAAAATATTGCGCAAAGTTTCTTCCCCTTTTTGGGCTGAAAAATTCACGACCTTGCCCTCGGAAAAAGTCAAACTGAAATTCTCGATCAGGTTCCCGAGGTAGCTGCGCGGCTTGGTGGCTGTGACAGTACCATGCGTTTTATCCTTATGAGGCAAGGTATACACTTCTTCCGTTGGCAGGTTGGGCATGAATGAAATCCCGCCGGGGGTTTGGCTCTCACCACCAGACCAAATATGGCCTTTGGGCAGGCCAACATGTAAATCCGTACCTGGGCCTGTAAAATGCAAAGCAGTAAATTGTTTCGCTGTGAGATGGTCCTTACGCTTGCTCAGGCCAATTGCCTGCTGTTGCCAAAAAGCAATCGGATCGGGTTCCTCTATGCGGCAGGCTTTGAAGATCGCTTCCCAAAGTTTAGCCTCAGCCTCCGGGAGTGGTTTATCCGGGAATACTTGAGCAGCCCACCCGGGGGTAGACGGGCAGATAACAGACCATTGAACGGAATTTTTTCCCTGGTGAACATTGATTGGCTTAAAGTATCTTCTTTGAGTGCGTCCGGCGATCGCGATCAGTTCAGGGTTTTGATCTTCCAATAGCTTGGGATTAGCGCCGTAAATTTGCAGGTAGGCATCGCCGTGTTCGATGCCCTGCGCAACCCCGTTCGTTATCCAGGATTGGAACTCTTCAAATGAATCGTGCGGCGCATACTGGTACCTGAACTTCTCCTCCTGTTCATCCACCCATGCCACGTTGACCAATCTGCACCCGTTTTGATAAGCGCTTTTTACCACTGGTCTCAACATTGGAGCGACGTCCAGAGGATATGCAATCACGAAAAGCCGCTGCCCAGGTTGAAGATTGAGGCCAACTTTTACTGTCAAGTCGGCATAGCGTTGTAGTTTTTGTTCGAATGAAAGTGTTTCCATATTTTGATCACCTCCCACTGGATGGGACAGTTATTGCCCCATCCAATGCAACAGATACGGTCTACCCCATAAATGTATCGAAGTCTTCCACACTGACGGCCGGCGCCGTGCTGAAGGAGATGCCCAGCAGGTTGCTCAAGGCAGCTGAAGTCTGCATGGCGTGCTCCGTGTTGGGCATATCGACGATCAGCACTAGGTCGATATCTCCGAGCAGGGCGTAGCCTCCCTTGAACGTTCCGCCGTTTTCTTTGATCAGCGCCATACTCTCTTGGGTGCGTTCCGCGCTGATGGCCTTGACGGCCTCCATCGAATACTTGCCGAACATGAGATAGGTGGACATGTGATCTTTCCTTTCTGAGCCGGTATGGCTCTTTTGAATTGAGACTGAACTACCAGGATTGAACCGTTGCAGGAAGAGGGGCTTCCTTCAACAATCTCTTAAACACCTGCTGTGGATCACTGGACCGGGATAAGACCCCTTCCAATAATCGATAACTTGGATTGTAAGTAAACCTGTTAATGTGAAATATCGGATGCACGGTCGAGCGAACTGCATGGTCGGCTTGCTCTTCCGTGTAATGATCATATTTTATGAAATAGTTTTTAATTTCTTCCTCACCGGCCTTATCATCCCAATACATGAAAACGGCATTCAAACCCACCGGAGCCAACATTCGATAGGCCTTCAACATTTGAACGGGCTCTCCAAGTTCCGAAACCTTGAGCTCGGATCGGGGCAATAGTTCGTGATGTAGCCAGTCTACGAATTCGTCATCTGTCATGATCATATCGCGGGCGTGGGTGGCGATCATCTCAGCCATGAACACCTGCGGCGAGAGCGTGGGGATCACCCGAAGTTCGTGCCAGCCCTGGTCCCGGATCAAGTGCTCTTCCTTGAAACAATATTCAGTATGATGGCCGGGATAAAGTTCATGGGCCATCAATCCTATCAAGAAATGAAGAAAAAAGAAGGGCGCAGCGCTGTTCAACTCCATGACGGAGCGCCCCGCTCCTTTAAAGTAAAGGGCTGCAGTAAATGGCCGATTGGTGACAAGCTGCACATCGACCTGCTCCCCGTCCGGAAGGCCGAAGCGCTCCCGAGTGCGTTCCCGTACTTCACGCGAGACAAATTTGGATAGGGCTTCCAGTTTCTCGACCGGGATGCGCATCATATCTTCATAGGCTTCAGTTCTCTCATTGATCGAGCCCTTTCCGGGCAGGCTGGCATCCAGTAAGCGATACGCTTTTTCGAATTGGCTTTCGTTCACACGTTCGGGTGTGAACCCATAGATGTTTTCAACCTTCTCTGTAACGGACAGCGATTCCCCCAACTGCATACGCATGCTGGTTTGCAATGCGCGCAGTTGTGCCAGAAGGTATTCCTTACGCCCGGCTTCGAAGCGGTCGCTCTCTCCGATCTCGGTGACCAACTCTTCTGTCTCTTTGATCAGGATGTCAAGGTCGACTTTGCCACTGCGTTTGGCTTCCTCCCGAATCGACTCTGGACCAAAATATGTATCCAGATAATCTTCATCGTGCTCAGCCAGCGCCAGTACCAGTAAAATATACCTTTTGATTGGTTCATCAATCTCAGTCATGGTTTTCTCCAAAGTATCAGTAAAAAACTGTTTATGAAAATAGTTTTCGACACACACCTGAAATAGCGGCTCACACTGAACCATTCAGGTTGAATAAATACAGGCTACAATCCGTATGCGGCCCCGGCATGGCGGGCGTTTCGAAGAGTCTCGTGGGGATATTATGGTGGATTATGGCAGGAATGCAAGTTGCCTATCTACACTATACAATTTTTTCACTACAAAATCAACCATCTTTGTCTTAATAGCAAGCACTCCCCGAAAGTAGCCGGGGAGTGACTGTAGGAAGATCGTTTCTATTTCTTCTATACTGTGGATTCACAGTTTTCTGCGGTTGGCGAAGTTAGCACCTTCTTTGTGGAAAAAGTATGGTTACTGCGATACCATTCTTTGCACTTGAGCCGGCGTCAGGGATTCTTGCAAGAGACGTGTGAACATTTGATCCTTGTTCTCAGTGGATGAAAGTAATTTCGCAATGAGCTCATATCCCAGACTGTAATTGAAGCCGTAACTCCTCCACAGGGGATCTTTAGCGAATTGAAGGTACTTTGTCTCTTCTTTTTCACTGGATAACCCGTATCTCATCCCGTACGCAATGACTTCATCGTCAGAAGCGCCTTTGTCGTGAAGCAGGAGAAGTTCATTATCGCCCACTTTCCTGAGTGGACGACTGGCAATATGAACGAACTCATAAATGAGCTCACCATCATACTTTGACAAACCTGTCTCTTCGAGAATTTGCTGGTAGATATCGACCAGTTCCTCGGGAGAGAACATCAACTCTAAGGCATACTCGGCAATGCCTTCAGAGATAACAGCGTCCGGTGTGTTGCTCAGCAAGATGCTGTATTCCAGCAAACCAAGCTCGCGATAATGTTTTTGTTCCTTGATGCTATGTTCGGTGTGGTGTCCCGGATAGGCTTCATGGGAAATGAAATGGGGCAGGGTATACACACGGATCGGGTTATCCAGGTTGATTTCAATCCGTGACCTGTAATTTCCCAGGTACCAGTTATAGGCGCCCCAGGGTTTATCGTTGACGAATTCGTAATCGCAATTTTCATCTGCAGGTAGGGGGAAGCGTTGTTGCGTGCGAGCCCGCAGTTCATCGGCCAGGCGATTGATGATCGGAACTGCAGTCTCAGTGGAGATCATGACTTGCTCTTTGAAGGATTGGAACCTGTTGACCAATGGACCGTTTCCCGGGAGCAGTCCTTCCAGTTTCCTGTGCGTCTCTTCGAAGATTCCTTCATCCGTCCAGGTCGGGGTTAACCCATACAAGCTCTGGACTTCTTCGATAAATCCCGGCGCTTCGTCCCGCAGGATACGCAGCGTGGTTTGCATGGCCTCCACTTCCCCTTTAAGAAATTCCCTGCACGCTTCATTCAGAGAACCATCCTGACCTATGGAATCGACGAGATCGGATGCAACCCTTTCCAGCTCTTCTAAAGGTGCTTTGCCTCTTTGCTCGATCTCCTGAGAGATTTCCACGGGGCCATAGTAGGCGTCTACATAACCGGGAAAGTGTTGATCGATCGAGAGGGCCAATCCTACGAAAACACGAGCGTCTTCCCATTTTTGCATCAGGTTGCTCCTTACCGGTTTGTATTCAGGCGATTTGCAGGATCGTTTCCTATGAGGAAATACCGCGCAGATTACCAGAATAAAGGGCGTGCAAGGTTACAAACACTTGTTATTATTGCATATATTTAGATTAATTTTCAACAGTTTTCTCATCCTACATTAAACAGTTCATTTCCCTTAAACGCAATCACTCCCCGTTTCCTACGGGGAGTGATTTATGCCAGCGAACGAAACATACAAAAACCTCCGAGTTTTAGAAAACTCGGAGGTCTGATTTTTTGAAAATCTATGCATTCACCTTGGTCAATCGCCCCCACACAGCCCTGACCGTCCAGGCTGCCGCGAACCCGCCCAGGAACCCGGCCAACAACCCAATCCAAAAGCCGTTATGGAGACCGACATATCCGCCCGCCAACCTGCCCACGTACATCGCTGTTCCCATTGTGAGCAGGAAACCAAGGATGTCAAAAGATAAATTTCGTATCATTTTTTCGCGGGTGCATTCGGCCTGTTGATAAGTTCCCCAGTGCTTCCGAAGAATAAGTACAATTGCCATACCAATACTAATCAGTAGTATAAGCGTGCTCACCATTTGCGCAAAAATGGGAAAATATAAAATAGAGATCACGAGTGTTAAAGTAAAAGATATTGCAATCTACAATTAGTTGGCGTATATTAATTATTTTCGCAAATCGAAAAAAACAAACAGAAAGCGTTGCCGGTAAGATTGGTTCTAAAGTATTAGAAAAATTGGGAGAAAAGATATTTGATGAGTTTTTAAAACTTTTCATGGAAAAAAATAAGGAAAAAAAATTGACTATTGAGAAGGGCGTTAAGAATTTTATTCCTTAGCGGGTTCAATACCCCGCCGCTTGCGGCGTGATACGATTACTACATGAGTCGAGTGATTCGAAAAAGTCATAATGTGTCCATATTGC
>JASFRG010000172.1:0-10302 GCA_050115035.1 Anaerolineales bacterium
GCGTGCACACCAAGTTACACAAAACTTGTATAATCAAATTATCCCGCCGGAGGAGCCCTTATGTTGCCCCAAATGCAAAATTACGATAAAGATCTGCCCTTTGTTTTCCGCCTTGTCGGTAAACGCATCGAAGATGGCAATGAAAGCCAGTTGCTGGTTACTTCAAGTCCATTTGGATACCGACGCATGGCAGAGTTGATCCAACCAGAGGGCCAAGCTCCTTTAGCAGCCATTCTTTACGTACACTGGTACGAACCTGAAGCGCCGGACTCAAACCGGAGTCAATTCGTGGCAGAAGCCACCGAGATGGCAAAACGCGGGGCAGCCTGCCTGCTGATCGAAACAATGTGGTCTGACCTGGATTTCTTCCTGAAACGCACCCAGGAAGATGATCCGCAGAACTCCGTCCAGCAGGTGGTGGACATCCGACGTGCGGTTGACTTCCTGCGGTCGCAGCCAAACATCGACCCTGAGCGTTTTGCCTATGTGGGACATGACTTCGGTGGGATGTATGGCGTGCTGGCCGGTAGCCTGGACAAACACCCGACTCACTACGTCATCATGGCGGCTACGCCTCGCTTCCCGGACTGGTACCTGTATGCCCCAAAACTGGAGGGCGAGGCGCGAGAGGCATTCATCCATCAAATGGCTGAAATCGATCCGATTACCCGCGTAGGGAACCTGTCCTCCGCTTCGATCCTGTTCCAGTTTGCTACGGACGATCTACACGTACCGCGCGAACGGGCTGAAGAATTCTTTGCGGCTGCAAAAGAACCGAAAGAATTACGCTGGTATGAGGCTGGTCATGGATTGAATGAAAATGCCATGCAAGAAAGAATGGCATGGCTTGTAAAAGCTCTATCTCTCTTGGAAAAGTAATCCTGTTTTTATCATCTCTATAGATTCTCGTAGTTCCCCCCACTTCGTTTCACTAACTGACTGTTTTTTATACTCGACCATAATTTCCCGAATCTTTGTCAGTGATGGTTGCCCATATTGTTCAATTACATCTTGAGTCCATGGGAAAAACCACAAGTGGAAGTGAGCTGAGCTTTCTTCTTGCGCGATTGTCAGGTATTCAATCTTAGTGGCTTCTTTGATGGCATGATGAGTAGCTCTGAGGAGCATAGCAAGCTCATCGTATTCAGCATTGCTCATCTCTGAAATCGACCGGATGTGTCTAAGCGAAGCGATCACCAGGAAGCCCGGGAGTGGGATTAGAGGATCTTGATGTATGCAAAAATAATCTGTCTTTTGGATGAAACCTCCCGGAACTGACATCAACTGATTGCTGACGGCGCAACCCATACAATCAAAATCCCACTCGTTTCCAAGGAAATCCTTTGTTTTCATCGTTTTTGTGAGTCCTCACTAACTCACCCGGTATTGTCACCCTCGGGGTTTCCCATAAAGTACTCGGTAGTAGCTTGGCCCGGTTGGCTGACGCCTTCGCGTTTGACCACTTTCCACAGCGTCATAAAAATGATTCTGATGTCCAGCCAGAATGACCAGTTGTCCACATACCAGACATCGTAACGGAACTTGTCCTGCCAGGTGATGGCGTTGCGCCCGTTGACCTGCGCCCAGCCCGTCAGGCCGGGATAGACATCGTGCCGGCGCATCTGCTCGGGAGAGTAGCGCTCGAGATATTCCATCAATAACGGACGCGGCCCCACCAGGCTCATCTCGCCGCGCAGGATATTGAAGAGTTCGGGCAACTCGTCCAGGCTGATGGAGCGCAGAAATCGCCCCAGGCGTGTCAGTCGCTTGGAATCCGGGAGCAGGTTTCCGGCTGGGTCTGTAGCGTCTGTCATCGTTCTGAATTTATAAATGAAGAAGGGTTTTCCCTTGTATCCAGGTCGTTTTTGCCGAAAAAGGATCGGAGTCCCAAGAAAGATAGCCACGCATAGCGCCGTCAAAAGAATAAAGGGCGATAGTAGAATAAGTCCCAGTATTGTTGAAACCAGATCGAATATGCGTTTACCGGCGGGCATTCCGGGAGGAAAAAGCATGAGGCCATTCTATCAAACTTTGTGGTATATTCTGCAACAGGAGAGACAATGAACGAACGAATATTAATTATCGAGGACGATCAGGCCATCCTGAAGTTATTACAGCGGGGCCTGGCCTATGAAGGGTATACGGTGGATACGGCCATGGATGGGCGCACCGGATTGATCCTGGCACGCGACCACACGCCCGACCTGGTTATCCTGGACTGGATGCTGCCGGGCATGGACGGGCTGGACGTCTGCCACCGATTGCGCACAGGCGGCTCGATCCCGATCCTGATGCTGACTGCCAAAGACACCGTGCAGGACCGCGTGCAAGGACTGGATGCCGGGGCGGACGATTACATGGTCAAACCGTTCAACCTGGACGAGTTGCTGGCCCGTGTGCGTGCGCTGCTACGCCGCACCCAGCCGGAGCGCATCCCGGTCTTGAAATTCGCCGACCTGACGTTGGACACCGGCTCTCGCCAGGCCTCGCGCGGCAACCGCGTGGTCTCGTTGACAGCCAAGGAGTATGAGCTGCTCGAATTGTTCATGCGCCACCCCAAACAGGTTATGACTCGAGAAGTCATCTTCGACCGCGTATGGGGTTATGATTTTGGCGGCGAGAGCAATGTACTGGAAGTGTATATTCGCTACCTGCGTCAAAAGCTGGAGGCCGACGATGAACCGCGACTGCTGCATACGGTTCGCGGAGTTGGCTACGTTTTGCGGGAAGAGTAATTTCCAAAGGACCGGGCAGAAAAGCCCGGTCTTGTTGATGTTATGTCACTGCGATCACGTCTTACATTATTGTATTCATCATTGGTTATGGGGATTTTACTGATATTTGGCTCGGCCGTTTATCTGCTGGTCAGTGTACTGCTCATCAATCATATCGATAACCAATTGGAAGCTACCGTTAGAGATATTGTTGGGGTGACCAAGGTCAGCCCATTTGGGGACATTAACCTGATCAGTTTTCCGCCGCTCGACATGACCGCCAATGTCTTCGTGCAAATCTGGGGACGAGACGGAAGTTTGATGACCGCCTCGCCCAGCATTTCCCAATTGAATGAATCGCTGGACTCGGATTATCTGACCATCAATCATCCAATTTATCATGAGACGAGCTTCCGAGGTTTCCACCTGCGAGTGCTCAATGTGCCGCTCATTATCGATGGCCGCCCCGTTGGCACATTACAAGCTGCCACCAGCCTGGACGTTGTAGACACTGCCCGTGAAGTCCTGGTTTACATTATGGGCATCGCGACGATAATCACAGTGATGCTGGCTGCCTATGGTTCCTGGCTGGCGGTTGGCAGGGCTTTACAACCACTCGATACCATTACTGAAACAGCCGAACAAATCAACCGTGCCGACGATCTGGCCCGGCGCATTCCCTACGACGGTCCCAGAGAAGACGAGATTGGCAGCTTAATTGAAGCCTTCAACCAGACTCTGGAACGTTTGGAAACGCTCTTTACCTCTCAGCAACGCTTCCTTGCGGATGTCAGCCACGAATTGCGCACACCGCTCACAGTGATCAAGGGTAACGTCGATTTGATGCGGCGCATGAAGAGCCTGGACGAAGAGTCGCTCACCAGCATCGATCAGGAAGCCGGCAGGCTCACTCGTCTGGTAGGCGGATTGCTGCTATTAGCACAGGCTGAGTCTGGCAGTGTGTCACTCAACATGAAACCGGTGGAACTCGATACGCTCGTTCTGGAAGTTTTCCAGGAAATGAAAGTGCTGGCAGGCGGAAAAATCAAGTTGCACCTGACCGAGATCGATCAGGTGCAGGTCAATGGCGACCGTGACCGGTTGAAACAAGTATTGTTGAACTTAGTAGGGAATGCGATTCAATACACCCCGCAAGATGGAGACGTATTCCTGAGTCTGGGTATCATAGCAGCGCAAGCGCGCCTTATCATCCGGGACACCGGACCTGGCATCCCTGCCGTAGACCTTCCGCACATCTTCGAGCGCTTCTATCGTGCCGAAAAATCACGTACACGCGGCAAAACGACCGGTTTCGGGCTGGGACTTTCTATCGCACACTGGATCGTCGATAAACACGGGGGACGTATCGAGGTCGATTCAAAAGATGGCCAGGGGACAACATTCTGCATCTGGTTACCATTGTTAAACGAACAGCCACCAACGATCAGCACTAAAGGAGATTAAGGCAAACCAATTCGCTGTGCAGCCTGCCTGCACAGACCAGCCCCATAACTTCCATACCATTCATTCAGAGAGGCACTGGACGTCACCCCACTACGTGCATCTTCGTAAATTGGAAACCCATATTTTACATAGCGGACGGTCTCAGCCGCCCAACTCCATTCGCCACGGCTGATGACACCAATTCCGCCATTGTAGCCGGCCAATGCCAGGCGGGCGTTGCCGCCAGCTTTTTCAAGGGAACGTTTCAGGTAATCGAGTCCACGCAGGGCATTGGTATCTGGTTGATAGGGATTTTCACCCGCATTAAAGTGAAAGGGCATGACCTGGAACAGACCCATCGCACCGGCGCGCGAGGTAGCACGCGGATCTCCACAGGATTCGATCTGCATCACGGTGGCAGCCAGGTTCGGGTCCAGCCCCGCAGCGGCTGCCCATTTTGTGATGGAATCGGCCCAGTAATGGATCTCGGGTGTAAAGATGGGGGAAAGACTTGTGGAGGTTGATGGTATGGCAGCAGATGTCGTCACAGACAATCCGTTCGCCTGCGTTGGAAGAGGCAGGCTTTCAGCCTGCACAGGAATGCTGAGGCCCTTAACGAAAAAAACCAGCAAAACGCCAACCAGTAAAACCGCAATTGGCGGGAGGAGAAAACCAGACAAACAGCCGCTTCCCTGTGTGGAGGCGGCTGTCTGCCAATCGGAAGTGTAGGAGGTACGAGCGCGGGGCATAGTCTATTTGTTCCTCTTCGGGTTTTGGGAACCCGGCTCGGATAAGTATTGATAAATTTAGTTGTAAGCTGGACTATTTGGCGGGGAGGGTATCGACGAACTCCAATGCCATTGCTATCCAGTATTTCAAATCTTCATCCGTTTGATGGCCGTCGGTTGCAACTATGATCCAACCAGCCATGGGTTTGCCGGTAGGTTGGAAAAGATCAGTACCGTCAACATCCAGGGCAGCTTCATAATTCTCGAGACCAACACGAACGATCAAGTCATCCCGGTTTACTCCAATGGCCATATTCCCGGCAATCATAAAGGCGAGACCACCAAACATCTTCTTTTCCTCGGCTGTCTTCAGCGGATAGAGAACATCCCGAATGCGCTGCGCCAGGGCTTCGTTGAAAGCCATGTTACGGATCAAACCTCATAACGGTCTGTTTGACTCTTTTTACTGCTGCCGAAGGACATGTTCTGATACGTTGGTTCGGGACGGGTGTAATTGCTTTGTGGTTTAGGTGCCGGGCGCGAATAATTATTGGCCGGGCGGGGTAAGCTGGAAGCGGTCCGCAGCGAAGCGGGGGTACGACTGGTCTGAGGCTGCCGCCGAGTGGTTGACCGTGGCCGGCGAGATGTGCCACTATAAGAACGACTGCGATCCTGACTGAACAGGCGGTCACCGGCCAGGGAGAATGTTCCAATGATCAACACACGGATCAGCCAGACCATGATCGCCACAAAGACCGGAACGGCCTTGGTCAGGGTAGCATTGCTGATTACGGAACCAGCGCCCATACTGCTGTGACTGATGATGGCAACCGAAACACCCCACCAGGTGAGCATGGCGTTCATGGCAGCCGCCAGCAACCAGGCGCCGAACAGATACCAGACTTCTGCCGGTTCGTCGGCGCCAGTTTCCGGGGTGAACATGCGGGCGATCCCGGCAAAGTCAATGCCACAGAAAGCAATCGATAGAATAGTCGCCCAGCGGAACCCGGCAAATTTGAGATCGCCAAGCACATCGTTGAGCGCAAACTCGGTGGTGCTGAAATTAAACATCTCAAAAGCGAGTAAAGCACCGATAATCATCATGCCCCAGGCTGCACCACGACTGATTTTCTTGCTTTTGAAGAGCGCGGCTAGGCCATCTCCTGCATTACGACGGTATGTAGACATCTCGACCTCCTTGTCGAATAGGAACCTTTCGAACATTATAGAACATATATTCTATATTTGTCAAGAACGAATTCGCACGTACACTGCTTTATAATGCTTCTGTCATTTATTTGTAAGTAAGGAGATTTGAACATGTCTAAAGGAAACACTCCCCTATCCACTTCCCGCTTTGGAATTTATTCGATCATCTTGATGTTCGTGCCGATTCTGTTCGTTGTAGTGATCTCTTTCATACTTGAGCCATTCGTTAGCAATCTATCGAATACTATCCAGCGAATTATGGCTATCTTGACTCTATTTCTGCCGGCTGTCTTAGGATTTGTTCTTGCAATTGTGGGACTGGTCAGAAAGGAACGCAGGAAATGGATTCACATTATTGGTCTAATCATCAACCTGTTGGAAAGTCTGTATTTTGGCCTGCTGGTGTTGATCGCAGGCTAAGATGGAACAACCAAAAATCTACTAAATTTCAACATTCACAACTACACTCATGCCTGCCTCTGTTTCAACACCCACTACTATTTCTGACCTCTACAAAATAAAGTAAAAACTCCCGCAAAAGCGCGGGAGTTTCAACATATTATTCAACCGAACAACTAGAGCCCTACGTACCGCTCATTTCTTGCTTGACGGCGTGATATAAGTTTTCAGCCTTCAACTCGCCCAATGTGAAGCACGGCGCTTCCAGGTGATCGGCCAGTTTCTGAGCCAGGCCCTGGTCGAAGGCGGCATGCTCCATATTGATAACGATGCTACGGGTATCCTCATTTGCAATCAGTTCCGCAAACTTGTAGGATTCTTCCTGCGGTGGAAGTGTGCCTAACGCAACGTTGCCTGCCCCATCGGTCAGGACGATCAGCAAAGGTTCGACATCCGGGTGAATGTATTTTTCGTGTGTGAGTACATCATGCGCCATCAATAAACCTGCTGAGAGCGGCGTCTTCCCGCCTACAGGGATATCCACGAGTGCTCTCTGAGCCAGTTGAACGCTGTTTGTCGGTGGCAGAACAAGGGTAGCCCGATCCTTCTGGAACACGATCAGGCCTACGCGGTCGCGGCGCTGATAGGCGTCATTCAATAGCGAGAGAATCGCGCCTTTCGTCGCATTCATTCGTTCCGCTACTGCCATAGACCAGGATGCATCCACCAAAAAGAGCACCAGGTTGGCAACTTTCTTAACCCGGACCTTGCGTTGCAAATCGCTGCGTTCAATGGCAAAAGCCAGGCGTTTGCGTTTATCCTCGCGGCGCTTCTGATAGGGTGCCGCCGCGCGGATGGTGGCATCGAAGGCGATGTCATCGGTCTTATCGCCCGCGGGACGCGAACGGATATAACGTCCGTGCTTGCGCTCGGTACGCGTCAGAGATCGCCGACCGGCATGGCGGCGGGCTAGTTTATCCAGGGGGGTATTGAGTTTACGCGGCTCGAAGGTTTCGCCGATTTTGACCTTTTGTCCACCCTCCCACCAGTTGGCGCTGGCGTTATCAAATACATCCTGCGCTTGCGGTTCAGGCTGTCCTTGTGGGGAACCCTCTTCTGCCTCATCCTCGAGTTTTAAGTTTTTTTTTGAGCCTCACCGGATTCCTGTGGTTGCGGCTCGCCGTCGTCATCTTCGTTCGAGACAGACTGGCCGGCCAACTGCTCGATGCGTTCTTGCAATTGTTCGCTGCTCATCTCAGCTTGTTGGAAAGGCGTGCGTTTGATGCGATGCGGCAATGCCAACTCTGCAGCCAGGGCAATATCGTGATCGTTGATGGCGGTACGTCCCTCAAAGGCAGCCTGCGCACGGGCGGCCTTCAATATGACCAGATCGGCACGGTGACCATCCACATTCAGGGAAGCGGTCAATGCAGCGATGGATAGCAGATCGCGGCTCGTGTAGGTAACCTTGTTGACAATCGTGCGCGCCATTGCAATCTGTTCGGAGAGTTCTTTCTCTTTCGGCATCCATTCCTCACGGAAGGCTTCCGGGTCTTTTTCAAATGCCAGATTACGTTCCATGATGAGCACACGCTCGCGCGGATCGCGGATACCGGTAATGTCCACCGACAGGGCAAAACGGTCCAATAACTGCGGACGCAGATCACCCTCTTCGGGATTCATCGTCCCGACCAGGATGAAGCGCGCTGGATGCGCGAAGGAGATACCTTCACGCTCTACCGAATTGACGCCCATCGCAGCGGAATCGAGCAACACATCCACTACGTGGTCATCCAACAGGTTGACTTCATCGATATACAGCAGTCCCCGATTTGCGGAAGCCAGCACCCCGGCTTCAAAATGACGCTCGCCCTTCTGGATGGCTTGCTCTATATCTAAAGTGCCAACCACGCGGTCTTCGGTGGCAGAAACAGGCAAGTTGACGAATGGAGTCGTTCGCTCGGTGACAGGTAATTTGTTCCCGTTCGATTCGGCGCGTTCTTTGCACTCCGTACACCATGTGTGGGGTTTATCCGGATCGCATCCAAAACGACAATCTTGTACAACCTTCACGTTTGGCAATAAAGCCGCCAAGGCGCGCGCCATGGTGGATTTTGCTGTCCCGCGCTCTCCACGGATCAAAACCCCTCCGATGCGCGTATCGACAGCGTTCAAGATCAGGGCACGCCGCATGCGTTCCTGACCAACAATAGCAGTAAATGGATAGATAGCTGGCATAAATTACTCCGGCGGTGATTATAACGTGTTTTTCAGAACGTTCTACCCGGGCAGCGTATTCCCACGGGAATCGTCCACTCCTTTACCTTTGGACGGTTTGTGCAAAAATCTTCTTTCTTATCATCTCATTGAAATACAGAACGAAAAACTTGTCAACCAGCGATAAAAAAAGTCCCCGGGCGATGCGCCGGGGACCTCAGGCCTGTTTCCCCGCTCGGCGGGGCATCCGTTACCCACGGTCATATAACGGACTGGGCCTGCTGGTAAAGTTGCTCTTTGAGCTTCATAATATCTCGGCCAATTTTAGAGCCAGAATCGCCTTTGATCTCTTTGTTAATCTTGTCAATAGCATACATCACAGTCGTATGATCACGGCCACCCAATACCTCACCGATCTGCGGCAGAGACACGTTGGCCTCCTCGCGCAACAGATACATAGCGATTTGACGAGGCAGCGCCACGGCGCGCGAGCGGTCACGGCCCAGCAGTTTCTCAGCTGACAAGTTGAAATAATGGGCCACCAGATCCACCACTTTTTGCGGTTCAAGGTCACCCCGTTGGGGCAACAGATCGGACAGGGCAACGTCGACCAGATTGGGGGTCAGGGATGATCCGCTCAAGTCGGCAAAGGCCAGGATGCGGTTGAGGGCGCCTTCCAATTCACGGATGTTGGACTGCACGCGTCGTGCAATCGTATCCAGGATATCATCCGGCACGTAGCGGCCGGTGCGCTCGGCTTTGTGACGTAAAATCGCCAGGCGGGTTTCCAGGTCAGGCGGCTGAATGTCGGCGGTCAGACCCCATTCGAAGCGTGAGCGCAGACGTTCTTCTAGCGTGACAAGCGATTTAGGCGGGCGGTCAGATGAAACGATGATTTGCTTATCCTGTCCGTGCAGGGTGTTGAAGGTATGGAAAAATTCCTCTTGCGTGGATTCTTTACCAGCAATGAATTGAATATCGTCTACCAATAATACGTCGATGGAGCGGTATTTGTCACGGAAAGCCTGCGTGGTATGCGTGCGGATGGCATTTATCATATCATTGGTGAATTCTTCTGAAGACACATATAAAACATTCAATCCGCGCGTGTGACAGGCGTTTCCAATGGCATGTAACAAGTGCGTTTTTCCCAAACCTACTCCACCGTATAAGAACAGCGGATTGTAAGCGCGCGCGGGTTTTTCTGCGACCGCCAGGCAGGCGGCATGTGCCAATCGATTACCAGAGCCGACAACAAAATTTTCAAATGTGTAGCGAGGGTTTAATGTGCCATTCCGTTGAATGGAAACAGAGGGAGCGTCTTCCTGCTGGGCTGCAGATTCAACCGTCTGGATCAGCGCATCATCATTATGAGATACCACGAAACTGACTGAAACATTTGATTCCATAATACCAATTAGAATGTGGTTGATTGTGCTAGCCAGACGACTCTCCAACCAGTCACGTGCATATGCATTGCGTACGCTGATGGTCAGTAAGCCGTTCTCATATTTGATCGGTCGAGTATCACGAACCCAGGTATCGTAAGATGCCCTTGGCATATCCATTTGTAATTGGCCGAGCACAGATTG
>JASFRG010000173.1:0-10257 GCA_050115035.1 Anaerolineales bacterium
TTTCCATCATTCCAATTTTTTATTCATTTTTCGACTAAACGTTTTATATCCACATTTCTCGTAGAAGGAGATCGCACTTGAGTTGAACTCATAAACGTTTAGCTCAACGGAAGTTGCGCCTTTTGAAAATGACCATTCTTGAATCTTGTCCATCAGCAATTTTCCGATCCCATAATTTCGAATTCCTGATTTTACAAGAATGTTATCAATGACGACATATTGACGCTGGATAAAGATAGGAAGGTCGGGTGCTTCCTTGATAATTAAATGGACAAAACCAACAACGTTCCCATCTAATTCTGCAACAAACAGGCCAACATTTTCATCGGATATCAATCCCAAATAGTAATCATGTTCCCGAACAGGTCCATCTGGTTTTTTAAAAATGTGAGGGAGATTGGCACGATGTAACGAATCAACCTCATCAAATAGGGGGCACAAGGAGTCGTAATCTTCTGCAGATGCTTTCCGAATATTAGCTTGCATGGAATCTCCTTGGTTTAGTTACCCGCGAAGCAAAGGGTTGAGAATCCAACGCATCAGGGCTGCGCCTTGCATGATCCCATCTTTGTCAAATGGCCTTCCGCTCATTTCTAGGTTAACAGGCCACTGTTCGCTGACTATCCAACACAATTCAGTTACGATCTCCAATTCCTGAGAATCGGTTGGTTGAGATAGAACTCCAGCAGCTGCAAAAGCTTCAATCAAAGCAGCAAATCCTTCGTAACCACGCTGACGAACTGCCAGGTAGCGATCATGTAATTCCGGGTCATTACGCAGCAGTGCGGCTTGCTCTCGATAGGCAAAACGATATTCCCAAATCAATTGGTAATTAGCAGCGATCATGGTATCAAAATCGGTCATGGATGGCGCTTGATCGGTGGGTAACTGGAAAGCTTCATCCCAGGCAGCGAATAGTTGTTCGAACAGGGCACGGATGATTTCTTCTTTGTTTCGGTAGTGATAATACAGGTTGCCGGGGCTGATGCCAGCAGCCTCAGCGATGTGATTTGTGGAGACCGCACCGGTCCCTTGTTCGTTGAACAATGTCAACGCGGCTTCGAGAACACGTTCGCGATTACTCATAGGTCTCCTTTTTCATCCTTAGCAACAAAATACCAAGAGCAATCATCCAGGCCAGCCACATCAAGCTGCCCACCAGACCCGCCGCACCCCAGACCGGGAAGCCCGGTATTGCTGTGGCCAACAATTCCCCTTGAGCAAGAAAATACACGATAGATGCGGCAAAGCCAGCCAGAGGAAACCAGCGTGGAAAAAGTTCGTTTTTCAGCAAGCTCAAGCTTAGTAGAACCATCCACAGGATTGAAAATAACTGGCCAATGTGTTCACCAAGCACCACACCGCCATACTGGTGTATCGCTTGAAAGACAGCTATCGCTGCTTCCTGAGTTGCTGCAGAAGCTTGCGGATCGGTGTACAAACGAGCCAGGATTGGCACAACAAACGGCCAACGCAGCAGACCCGCCATCTGGACAAATGCGCCCACCGCTCCGAAGAACAAGGCTACCAGCCCCGTGGGCGATTCATCATTAAGAACTTTCGGTAGAAGCAGGATGGCGAATAGTAACGGCAATCCCACCCAGGCAAATGCTAACCATGTCCAGATAAGAGACGATCCGCCGGCTGCAAAGCGTTCCAGAATTTCTCCTGCTGGTTTGCGAAGGATATCAGGATAGTCAAAGTTCATGATAAGCAGGGTATAGGGGACATTGACTAGAACAGCACCCAAGATAAATAAAATACCAGTAGTTTGGCGAGTATGTTTGATTGACATGATTTTACCTCCATAAGGATTAGAGTATTTGTCAAGAGGGAAATTTTTGGTATGCTCTTCATTGAATGAGACTATGGTGTTTCTTGGTTATCCAAAGAAGCTTGTGATTCTGACACAAACTTTGTTTTTTTGACCGCACGGTCCAGAAAGCGGTACGAATCTACTTGGTATTGAAGTTGTGTTTCCATTCCATTAATCCATTTCTTCAACCCGGTGCTAGCGGGGGGTAGGTTTTGCTAGTATGCTCCATCGTTATGACGATTTTTCCTTGGGCATGTCCTTCTCCAAGATATCGGAGAGCGTCTGCCGTATTGTTTAACGAGTAGCGTTGATCAATGACTGGCTTTACTTTGCCAGATGCAAGAAGTTCTTTCATAAACGCCAAATCTTTTTGATTGATATTTGCAAGAAAGGAGCCGATTTTCTTGTTCTCGGTTTTTGAAATCCACCACTCTTGGAACATGCCTACAATGAGTTCGAGGATAGAACCACCTCCACCACCAGCCAAAACACAAATACCGTTTGGCTTTAATGCTTGCTTGTACTCATCAATCGAACGATTTCCGTTTGCAACCAAAATCAGGTCGTAAAGTTCCCCATTTAGGGTAAAGTCTTCATGGGTGTAGTCGATTACATGGTTAGCCCCAATTGAACGTGCTATGTCCACATTCCTTGAACTACATACAGCAGTCACTTCTGCTTCGAATGATTTGGCAATTTGGATGGCAAATGTACCTGCGCCCCCCGATGCGCCATGAATCAAAACCTTGTCGCCTGATTGAATTTGTCCTTCGTCACGAAGTCCCTGAAGCGCAGTCAAAGCCGCCATTGAGGCCGTCGACGCTTCCTCAAAAGAAACATTCGTTGGTTTCAATTCTAGAGACTTTTCAGGCGCACAAACATATTCAGCAAAACCGCCACATCCACCTTTTGCCTTCCCGAACACTTCATCGCCTAGATGAAATCGGGTGATGTTTTTACCGACGGCAACAACCATCCCTGCAATGTCCGCCCCAAGAGTCTTCTTTTTCGGTCTGAGCAACCCGCCGCTCATCAAACGGATCAGAAATATGTCTGCTGTCAGGAAGTGCCAATCATACGCATTGACGGAAGCCGCATGAACTTCTACCAAAACTTCATCGTCGAGAGGCGTGGGATTTTCTACATCCTTGAGTTCAAGCACATCTGGCAACCCATATTTTTCGTACACAATTGCTTTCATGTCAGTCATCCTTTTCTTCAATTCTTTTGAATTGGTCATTTTGTTCATTCCCGTACCAATCTATACTCATGAGTTTGCCTCCACGTAGATTAGAGTATTTACTCTATTATTTTAGAGTAAATACTCTAATCTGTCAAGAGGGAAATTTTTGTATACCCGTCATTGAATGCGAATAGGGTATTTCTTGGTTATCAAAGAACCTTGTGATTCTGACACAAACTTCGTTTGTATATTTGATAATACCGACGCTGGGTCGCCACCAGTCTCATGCAATATATTCCTTTCAGCCTCTACCAGTGCCTGATTGACTTCCCCACTCTTCTGTGTCGACATGATTGAAATCGAATTAGGAGATGCCACCAAATCCATGAACATTTGGAAGTTCGGGATTTGTTCGAAGTGCAAATCTTGCGCAGCCGTGTGACTGGTTGGAAGGAGATTAGTGGAGTAAGCCAACTCAGCTACTGTTTCCGGCGTCATCATCCAGGCTAGTAACCTTGTCGCAGCATCGTTATCTTGTGTGCCAGTGGAAATGACAGCTACGGGTCCCTGAATGATGGAGCTGTTAGCCAGTTCCGGATGAAGAGCAGAGGCCGGAAATGGGGCTACGCCATAATTCAGACCGGGTTTGAAGGTAGAGATGTAATTTGCATCCAACTGCCACTCACCATCTACCAGCATAGCGATCTTGCCATCATAGAAACCATTTTCGGGCATATTATTCTTGGGTGGTGCATAACGATGACATTGTTGGCAATTCATCCGGATTCCACCAAAGACTGCATGTTTGGAATTACTGTAGGGGTAAATGGATGAGACAAATTGATCAGCTTCAGCAGTTCCCATCTGATTGAATAGCTGTAGCTGCCAGTTCAGGGTATCGATCATCGGCTGAGAGTCGACCATCAACTTGTCACTATCTTTAGCGAACCAGGATCCACCAAACATGTGCGCATACAGGCCAATCCGTGAACGCGGGTAATCAGGGACAAACCCAACCTGACTGAACTCCCCCGCTTCATTCCGAAATGTTAGTTGTTCGGCATCCTCAATCAGTTCATCCATCGATGATGGAGGCCGCTCAGGGTCCAGGCCGGCAGCGGCGAACAAATCCTTGTTCCAGTACAGGGCATAAGCATCCGCCCCCCAGGGCAGGCAAGAATATGTATCATCATTTAATCTGCATTGTGATAAGGGTGCTGGGTAAATATCAGCCATATCAATGTCGGTCCCTTCGATCCAATCATCAAGTGGCTCGATCCAACCTTGATGGTAATAGGAGGCGACCGGGGCGTTGTTACTCAAAATGACAATATCTGGAGGCGTGTCGCTGGCTAAAGCTTCTTCCAATTGGTTAAGTCTCACTCCTGATTCTACTTTGACTGGCTGCCCCATCTCTTGTGTGAAACGGTCAAAGAGAGGTTGTATCTGCTCGCGGTCATCTCCCCATGTAACCCAGACCCGCAGGATCCCATCCTCGTACTCCCCGCCTTCAGGCATGGGATCGAGCAAGTTGAGTCCTACAACTGCAAAGTTGACGATAGCTATAATACTCAAAAGTACCCAAACTCCTTTTTTCTTTCTTTTCATCTTCTTAACCTTTCTGTTTGAAACTTAGTTGAGCACATGGCTCATTAATTTCTGAATCTCTACTCAGGGATTTTCCGCGAAAACAGATTTGGAATCTGCCACGGGTGTTTCAGTAAATACTTGCTGATTGGGGGCGGAACAGGGGGATTGGCATTCAGTCTTCGCGCGGAGGCAGGCCATTCGTAGGGAAGATGCGCGACCTCCCCTGGTTCGGTCATCTCAACCAGCGCATCAAGCGTCGAACGCAAAACTGCCAGTTGTCCATCCCGGTCCCCCGGTTGCCCCAGCAGATACCCCAATGGATGCTCGATGGCTGCCAGGCGCGGCACACTGACAGATGCTGTCAGGTCAGGGATGCCGGAAAGAGTGATCGTGCTTATACCTGATGCTTCGATTTTTCTTTGGACCAGCCCTACGGACCAGCAGCAGACCGGTCAGACAGGAACAAGCAAGGCGATATCTACACCATCCTGTTGCATGTGCTGGATCATGGCCGGCACACTTCTTTCCAAAAGGGCCTGCGGCTGTAAGATGTACCCCATATACGAGTAATGGTTGGCAGCCGATCTCCCAATTTCGCCGCAACCCTCAAGTTCGAGCAGCCGCTGTAAAGGGAAGAAGGTATTGATGTCTTGTTCTACAAGGTTGGAATCAACATGCAGGTGATAGAGTTTCAAATCATCCGCATTCGTCATGCGTGGTATCACTCTGACAGAGGGATCACCCCACCAGGGATTTTGTCTTTCCCCATCCTGATCAAAGGGCTGATCCGTCTTCAGGGCCAGCCCCGCAGAACTGACCAGCGCTACAGTGCATTCATACAGTGGTTTGGACAACGGAGTCCACGGAATCTTCCGCCGTTTTTCAAGCCCCAACCAGTTTGTAACAAGTTTCTTGGTTACTCCATCCAAAAATCGGAACGAGTCTACTTGTTTTGTTTCTATCATTGTTTATTTCTCTTTTCTTTTCAGTGACAAAAGTATCAGGCCCAGGTTGTTGATTTTGGTCAGCATTCCAAAAAGTTCTGATTGATCTGTTAAAGCGCCAGAGAGCAAAGTCTCACCGTTCTCTTGCGGACTGATCTCCAATCCATCAAACCATGCTGTCCACTTCTCGTCCAACAGGCCTTTTACCCGGATGTGGTAGATAACATCAGTCATGATCTGCTTTTTATTTTTCATACTGCGCACTCTCAGGCTTAGCCTGAGATAGAACCTTTCTTTGATGTGGATATCTATAATCAGTCAATGTTTTCGGCCTCCATAAGAATAAAATGGCCAGGGCGATGACAATCAATATCGGAGTGACGATAAACGGATCGTAAGCGAACAACAAGGTGCTCACGTTATACATGGCGTGGAACAAAACAGTCACAAACACACTTTTCCCCGCGTTGTTATAGATCCAGATCATAAGAATACGGGTTACAACGAGGTCAACGCACTGACAAGTGATCCATAATGGTGGCTCTTGCATTTGGATCATCGGGATGATATGCCATATTGCCCATACGCTTCCCAACAAGATACTGGCGGACAGAGCACTCCACCTGGCCTGCAATCGGTCAATTACATACCCATGCCAGCCAATCTCTTCGCCGACTGCTGCTATGAAAAATATGAAAAAGAATCCCAATGACATGGAAAATGAGTTTTGCATGTCAGGGATTGGCCTTTGCATCAGCCGCAGGATTCCATACTCGATGCCCATCACGGTTGGCATCAGGAACAGGGTTGGCAGATACCAAATTCGCCTTTCAACCTTTTTATAATCAAAGGTTCTCTTTAGAATCTTCTTCACACCGGGCAGTCCAGCCTCCCTGTACGTACAGTAGCACCCTGCGATGATTGGGCTGACCACCATGAGGGAGCTGAATGGCAGGTTACCCGGAAGTTCTGGCATCAGTTGCTCAACGACTGCTCCTATTGACCAGAACATGGCGGATATGCCAAAAACCAATAGGAAGAAGAGCAACAGGGGGCTGTTCTTTGGGGTGATGCGCGGCAATTGTTTATTCATGATCATACTCCTTTCAGTTGATATGAAAGTATTGTATGAAGACAGCAACGTACAGTCATTCCCCGAATGGGGAATCTGATGGGGGATTTACTGGGAAACAAAAAAGGCATCCGTGGATGCCTTCCGATTTGTTGTTCGAATCGAAACTTCTGATTACAAGAGTTCTAATTCTCGCCCGCGAGATACGGCCTGTGTCCGGTTATGAGCATTGAGTTTTCCATAAATATTTTTCAAATGCTGTTTGACAGTGCTTGGAGCCACTACTAGTCTGTCCGCAATGGCTTTGTTCGTCAAACCCTCAGCAAGCCATCCTAAAACTTCCAGTTCCCGGTCTGTGAGAGGGGAGATCAAATTCTGACTTTCACTTTGTGCTTCTATTTCCTGTTCGAAGGCTTTTAGCAGGTCAAGAACATAATCCTCAATCACCTGCGTTATCGCGGCACTCTGTTTTTTAGCGGCTGCATGCTGTACTTTTACTTGTTTCAAAAGATCGTAAATTGGCTCTCCTAAATCTATAAACGTACGTATGTATCCCTCCGGCCTGGCAAGGAAAAGCGCCTGTAACAAATTTGTTACTGCCTCGCTGGCCTTGTTCTGGGAATTCAAAGCGATGGATTGCAGGCACAGGATTTCGATCACCCGCCCCGTGCGACCACCTGTCTCGGCTAACTTACGCTGTTTATCAAGTAGACGCTGCGCAGCGTCTACTTGGCCCTGAGCCAGCTTCAGCCGCGACAGGGCAATCTGCTCCCGTTCTGAATCTCCGTTTAAATCTTCTGCACAGCGGTTCGCCAACTCGATGTCATCCACAGCCAGCCACTGAATCACTCGTGAAGCCTTGAACTCAGTGCATATGCCCAACTGAAGTTTGTGAACTTCCATGATCCGTTCAGCCGTACGTAAAGCTTCCAGCGCGGACTTTGGATCACCACGTGCTTGATGTACCCTCATCAACGCCAAATCTCCGACCATCAGATAGCCACCGAGTCGCTGACGATATTCATCGCCTGTCATTGCATGCTCAAGAGCTGCGTCAAGTTGGTTCCACTCTCTATATAGATCAGATATTCCAAATTCATAAGCACAACGCAACCTGTAATTCAGGCCGTTCATTTCTTCCAACCATTGATAAGCTCGATCGTAAAGTTCTTTGGCTCGGTTAAGTTGTCCCTGAGTTTTCTTAATTGCGGCCAGGTCACACAGCGCAGGGATGATGATCATCAACTGTTTTGATTTTTCACCAACTAGCAACATTTCTTGCAGTTCCTGAGCGGCGTTTTCCATGTCGTCACAGGCAAAATAGGTATCGGCCAAGGTATAGGCGGCCATACCACGCCCGGCTGGATGTTCATCCGGCAGATATTCCTTTGCCAGAGAAGCCAGTTGGATAGAACGTTGCACGTCACCGTTGAGGTTAGCCGCGTAAGCGCGAACAGCAGCAATGTGACCTTGAAGTTCTAAACTACGAGGCGTGTCCGGTTTGATCCGTTTTTCGATATCTTCGAGCAATGGGTCAACTTCATCAGGACGCCCGGAGATGACCAATGTATTGGCACGGTGAACATCAATCCAGGGACGACCACGCATGATGTGTTCGGGTAGTTTCTCGATCCATCCCAACAAGACTGGTATTTCACTGCGCGAATACATGCCGGCAATGTTTTCGTCGATCATCAGGGCAGCCTGTTCATAATCCTGGGCGGCCATAGCGTGACTCATTGCCTCGTCCAGATTCCCTTCACGCTGATGCCATTGGCGTGCACGGTGATGCAATGTGCGAATCTGGTTTTCGGATTTGTGTTGTTTGAGTGTGCTTTTTAGTAAATCGGCGAATAGATGGTGATAACGGTACCAGTGCCGTTCATCATCGAGGGGAATCACGAACAAATTCTTTTGTTCCAATTCTTCCAGAATTTCCTGGCTATCTTTTCTTTGTAAGACTTCTTTATTTTCTCTGAGACGAACTGCATTACATAAATCCCCACACATTCTCTCCAGGATGGCCGTCTCAAACAAAAAGTCCTGGATAGATTGGGACTGCTGCCGGAGCACTTCTTCCATTAAATAGTCCAGGATGAAGCGGTTGGTGCCACCAAATGCCTGGATGAAGGCGGCCAGGTCGCCATCCGACTGGTGACCCTTCGCCGATATAGCTGCCAATTGTAATCCTGCAATCCAACCTTCAGCACGTTCATCAAGAGTTGTGACAGATTCGGATGGCAAGTCCAATGCCATCGTTTCATGGAAGAATTGGATAGTTTCTTCCGTTGTAAAGCGCAAATCGCTGTCACGGATTTCGGTAAGCTGGTTGCGGGCTCTTAGACGCGCAAGAGGTAGCGGTGGATCTATCCGCGTAATACAAATTAAGAGCAATTCTGGTGGTTGATGTTCAAGCAAAAATTCGACCGCTTTGTGAATCCATTCATTTTGGATGAGATGATAATCGTCAAGAATGATGATAGTAGGGGTGGATTTAGCAGTGATCTTGGCGATTATTTCTGCAAGCAAGATTTCGACCTGCGGCCATGCGGACATATCCAATTGAGCGGGCGTGGATTTGTCCATTGATATTCCTGCCCGGTCTAATGCCGTTGCCAGATAGCCGGCAAACCGATCGAAATCATTATCACCTGCGTCAAGCGATAGCCAGGCTACTGGATATTTCTGTTGATGTGCCCATTCACTAACCAGGGTTGTTTTCCCCGAACCCGCTCTAGCAGAAACAAGTATTAGACCCTGTTGTTTTTTTCCATCATCCAGTTGACATAACAGGCGTGATCTGAGAACCAAATTTGAACGTAGTAGTGGAATAGTTAGCTTGATTTTCAGGTGATGGACTTTCATTCCAGACACCCCTTTGGGGAAATCCTTTTTTACGACAAAGTTATCATACCATGTCGCAAGGTTTATTTATCATTCAAACAAACTTACCTTCCTTGTGTAAAAAAATATGGGTTGTAAGCACTTTTTACAAAACAAATTTGAAAGTGTAAACGTTATAGAAATGAAATTTCAGAATATGAGATTATGCTGGTGATGCACGCAGGGTACACCACTCCAATTCGGTTGCAGCAACGGGGAGACCATCTGCCCTTGCTCCTTCGAAGATGACACTTGGTGGCGTGGGCAGGGCTCTGGCCATATAAGAGTTTTCAACCTTCGCACTCCATCCAGATTCAGAAAAGTATTGCAAAGCTGCTACTTTAAAAGTAAATGCTTCAAGACCTATGTCTTTAATCGCTTTGCGATTTGCATCATCATCTTCTGGATAAAAATGGGATATTGCCAATAAAGTCCCGCTGATGATACGCTTGAGTTCACTCAACAAATCGCCAGGATTTTCGATATTTGCAAGCCCTACGTTGGTTGTCATCACTTCTATCGCCCCTTCCTTGAAAGGAGTTTTACGGGCGTCGAAAGCCAGGAAACTGAGGTGGTCCTCCAATCCCAGGAATTGGAAATATTTTCGATTCCGACGAAGGACACTGGGGCTGAAATCTGTTGCAATCACTGGACGACGCAGTTTGCTGATAATTTTCTCTACCAGGTAGCATCTGCCTGAAGCAAGGTCGACAATTGGGCTGCTAAATGTGCTCAGGCTTTCAAGGACATATTCAAACTGACTGTTCCA
>JASFRG010000174.1:0-9865 GCA_050115035.1 Anaerolineales bacterium
ATTTCTATAGCGAGACCACCCACGTGCTCGCGCACAGCTACGCAATCATCGACAAGTTGGTTGGGGATGAAGTCTCCGCTTACTACATTCCTGGATTTAACGGAAAGGATTTTGCCCTGAAAGCTGTCGAAAGTGCCCGGAAGGTGCTGCGCGTGACCGGGCATACCGCCCCAGAGGGCCCGTGGGCGCCTGTCGGTGTAGGCCTCCATACCGGAACCGCGTATTTTGGCGCCGTCAGTTCCAAAGAGGGGCTGGTTGAGTTGACAGCCCTGGGAGATGCGGTCAACACCGCTTCCCGGCTGGCTACACAGGCGGCAGCCGGTGAGATTGTGATCAGTGAGAGCACGGCTCGAAAAGCAGACCTCGATACTTCGGGCCTGGAAAAACGAACGCTTGAATTGAAGGGCAAGAGTGCTCCGATGGATGTCTGGGTGATGCATGTCTCATAATTAATATATGTCAAAATACTATAACGAAAAGTACGATAGCGACGAATTCTTCTGGGGGAAGCAGCCTTCTTCGACAGCGCGTATCTTCCTGCAAAAATTTCCACCACACGAAGGCCAGACGTTAATTGACATTGGATGCGGCGAGGGGCGGGACTCGATCTTTTTCGCGCGCAACGGCTATCGGGTTACAAGTTTCGATTTTTCTGCTGAAGGGATTAAGAAATCAATCGCCTGGGCTGAAGAACTGAATTTATCCATCGATTTCTTTCAGGCGGACATCAATAAATACCGGCTGGAAAATTCCTACGATGTTGTGTTTACTTCGGGGGCGCTGCATTATATTCCGCAAAATTCGAGAAAAGAGATTATTTCAAACTACAAGCAGTTCACCCGCCCGGGCGGAGTGCATGCCTTTATGGTTCCCATTGACAAGCCTTTTGTCCCAAAGAATCCGCAAGACGATCCATTGGAACAGGACTGGCTTTCAGGTAAGATCCTGACCCATTATCATGACTGGAAAATAGAGTTTTTCAGCGAGGAGATCCAGGATGATGGTGACTCTGGATACAAGTGGGCTTTCAATAGGATGATCGCCAGGGAACCTTCCAGGCTGGTGTATTCGAAAGGTCAATAGGAGGTAACTATGTCAGTGAAAGCTCGAGCATCGGGAATCATCGATCATCCGGTTTCTAAAGTGTTCCAATTCCACGCCGTCGAACATGTCCAAAACCACCCGCGTTGGGATCCTGACATAAAGCTCGAGCAGATATCAGACGGTCCGATGGGCGTAGGAACGCTGATCAAAAGGATCAACTCCCGCAACGGGAAACCTGTCGAGGGCACGATGGAGGTGGTTGAGTTCGAACCGGAACAAGCAGTCACAATGCTGATCCACGACGGACCCGTCAAGCTGATTGCGCGCGCCACCTACAAAGCTGAAGATGATGACCGAACGCGGCTTACAACGAAGATTGAATTTCCCGATCTGGATGAGCTGGACACGGAGATGCTGGTCAGCGCGATGGAGAGAAGCATCCGAAATATCAACCAACTTCTCGGAACTGAAGTCCCAAAATAGCTCTGAATGGCGGACTGAGCCAATCGTCATCCAATAGATAATCTATGCCGGACCAAAAATTACCTGAACATCTCAAACGCTTTTACAATGTGGATACCGTCAATGAGATGTGGTTCAAGCTGTTGACCGAAGGGAATGTCAGGACACGACGGTACCGCCCCATTTACAGCCGGCTGCCATCCAACCCGCGCTGTGTGAATTGTCACCGTCCCTTCGCGGGCATCGGGGGTGCATTGTTCCGCCTCCTCATGGGGCTGCGGAAATCGAGCAAGAACCCGCGCTATTGCGCTGACTGTCATTCGTTTACAACGCAGTTCCCGGGTGGCGCTGAGGTGGAGTTGACCATGCTGTTCGTGGACGTGCGCGGCTCGACCCCGCTGGCCGAGAAAATGAAGGACACCGAGTTCAGCCAATTGATGAACCGTTTCTACGAAGCGGCGATCGATATCCTCGTGCAGGCAAATGCATTTATCGACAAACTCGTCGGTGATGAGGTGACCGCGCTGTTCATCCCCGGTTATGCCGGAAAAGAGCACGCCCGCAAGGCGGTCCAGGCCGGGAAAGCGCTGCTGCAAGTTACAGGCCATGCAGACTCAGGCGGACCCTGGGTGCCGGTAGGGGTCGGGGTCCACACGGGCAAAGCCTGGGTGGGATCCATCGTCGGGGCGAGCGGAGCCGGAGCTGACTTCACCGCCCTGGGTGATAATGTGAACGTCGCGGCGCGATTGGCTTCCAACGCGGGGGCAGGCGAGGTGCTGATCAGTGAAGCGGCAGTTGCAGCCTCTGGAATGAATTTGGAAGCGTTGGATCGTCGCCAACTTGAATTGAAGGGGAAAAGCGAACCGACCGGCGTTCGCGTGCTGCGCGTATCATAGATAAAGCGTTTGATCGCGAGCACGAGTCAACATTGGAACTCAAAATTTGCTTTTGATTTCCCGTTCGTATTCAGGAAAGTATCTCGAAATCACCGTCAGATCGAACGCGGACAGAATGGATGTGGTCGGTTCGCGGGCGAGCATGAACTCGAAGGATTTCTCAACCAGCTCCTCCGCTGAGACCGCGCCGGCCGTCAATTTTTCGTAATACTCGCGGGTTACGGTTACCTCGTGTTGTGTTACCCGGCTGCCGCGAACTGTGACTTCGAATTTGCTCTGGGGGAAATCTGCTAGTTTCTTTATTTCGATTTTTGGCATGCTGCGATTATACTGAAAGCAGCTCCGGCCCCGCTAATGCTGAAATTTAAGCTCAATCGGAGCCGGGCTGCTCCCTCACGACCGGGAACAAAACCTTTATGTCTTTGGGAATGGACATCGGCCTGCCTGACTTTACATCCACATAGATCCAATCCGTTTCCCCCCGGGCGATCACTTTGCCATCCGAGGTACGCGTGAACTCATAGTTACGATGCAGGCGCACCCGTTTCCATTCTGTGATCCAGGTGCGCGCCTCGATCTCATCGCCCAGAAAGGCGGGGGAAAAATATTTGATATGGTGCTCGCGTGCAAACCAGCCCGCATGTTCAGGCGGTTTGTACCCCATCGCCTCCCCGTGACGGATGGCGGCATCCTGCATCCATCCCACGTACGCCACGTTGTTGACGTGACCATACTCGTCGATCACGTTTTGCGGAATGATAAAGGTGTAGGAATAAATCGAAGGGTGAGACATTTATAGCGCTACTCCCAGGGTGCTCCTTGAGCAAAAGACCGCCCAACTTGTGATTGAGCGGAATGAATAAAACGGCCGATCCCTGATGAGCATTATAAGACTCTTTGGGATAAAGATAGGAGTGGCAACAGCCCGGGAAACTTGATGTCTACCGATGGACGCGTTCATGCTGGCTTTCAGGGTCGACTGGTATATGAATGGGGTGTGGGAAATGAAAAAAGTGGACGCACTCACAACGGTGGAGTAGGGACAATCAAAAAATCTCTTTTCACATCCAATTGCTATTTTGGCTGACGATAATAAATAGATATTGTTTATCCTATTACGCAAAAAGACGTATAATATCGGGGTGCTACAGATAGGAGGTCAGCCAGATGAGTACCTTTTTTATCAGCCATAGTTCAAAAGATAACAATGCCGCAGCCATGCTGCGTGAGCGCTTGGTAGAACGCCAGTATGAATCGCTTTTCCTGGACTTCGATCCGACGGATGGCATCCCTGTCGGGCAAAGCTGGGAGCGGACGTTATACCGCAAGTTGCAGGCCTGCGATGTGGTGCTGGTGCTTTTCAGCGATCACCACCATGCCTCCAACTGGTGTTTTGCTGAGATTGCTCTGGCGCGTATGCAGGGCAAACACGTGGTCACGTTGCTGATCGATCCACTCAATGACCTTTCCAAAATCCCCTCGATTCTAACCGAGCACCAATATCTGGATTTGCGGAATGATGATTTCAAGACTTTGGATAAACTCTGGCGCGGACTGGCCGAACTGGGCGTGGAAGCGGAACCGGAGCGGCAATGGGACCCGCGCCGCGCTCCCTACCCCGGGATGATGGCCTTCAGCGAGGACGAAGCGCCGGTCTTCTTCGGGCGAGAAGCGGAAACGCGTGAAATCGTCGAAATGCTCAACGCAGCCCGACGCCGCGAGTCCGACCGCGCGCTGACCGTCCTGGGAGGGTCCGGTTCCGGGAAGTCATCCATTGTGCGGGCCGGAGTTGTCCCGCGCCTGCGTCGTGACCCGCAGTGGCTGGTGATCGAGCCTTTCCGACCGGGGCGGGAACCGGTCGAAGAACTGGCGGCGCGCTTGATTAAGGCGTTCGACCGTAATGCAGACGAGATGCAAGGCCTGGTCAGCGAGTTGAAGCGCACCTCGATCCCCGAGGTCCTGGCCCGCTTGCGGCGCATGAGTAACAGGCCGGAGGCCACGCCTTTGCTGATTGTCGACCAGTTCGAGGAGTTGCTGAGCACCGATAACCCAGCATCTGAAGAGTTCCTGCATATGCTGGATGCGACCTGTGCGTCGGAAGAGCTTTCCGTGTACATGATCTTTACGTTGCGATCGGATTTCGTGGCCGAACTCCATCGCAGGCGCGATATCCCGGCGCTGCTGGACAGCCATCAAAATACGTTCTCGGTGGGCCCGATGGCAAAGGAAGCCATGCGCAGGGTCATCACCCAACCGGCCAGGTTGTGTGCCCTGGAATTGGAAGATGTTTTGGTGGAGCGCTTGCTGGATGATACCGGGACCTCTGACGCGCTGCCGCTGCTGGCGTTCGCCTTACGCGCGTTGTGGGACAAAGGTCATGAGGATGGATTGCTCTCCATTGCGGAATATGAAGAAATGGGGGGCCTGGGAGGCGCCGTCGCCCGCGAAGCTGACGCCGCCCTTGAAACCGTCAAGGGCGACCCGGAAGTCTACGACCAGTTGCGTGCGGCCTTTATCCGTATGTCGCGGCTGGGAGAGAACGGCGGCTACGCCCGTACGACCACCCGTTGGAGCGACCACCCGGAGTCCGTGCGGGACGCATTAAAGCGTTTTGTGGATAAACGCATCCTGATGTCACGGGTCGAAAACGAAGTAGCCACGCTCGAGATCGCGCACGAGGCCCTGTTCCGCACCTGGGTACCATTGGTACGCTGGCTGGAAGATGAGACGGAGGTCCTGCGGCTGCGTGAGTTCATCCGGCAGGCACTGTCCCGTTGGAAACAGGACCGAAATGAAGATGATTTGCTGCGCGGCACGCGGCTGGCCCACGCCAGAGAACTGACTGACGAAAATCGATTGCTGCTAAACCAGGAGGAAATCGGGTTCCTGGAGAAGTCTGCTCAGGCCGAGAAAGAACGCGCGATTAAAGAAGGGAATCTGTTCGAGGTTATTAAGACAGATCCTCACTTGAGAGAAGCCCTGGGGAAAAAACTAAAACCAGTGATCGAAGAGACGATTGCGGAACAACGGGAAATAGCGAGCAGACGCTATGGGGATTTTGATTTTGGTGGGAGTGCAATTGCTGCTCAGGTAAGCATATTAGAGAACCTTGTATTAGAGACACCTAGATGGCATCCTCAGGAAGCAGAACATGTCGGGGAGACAGGCGCTGTACGCGATTACGCCTCGGTTTACAGATTTCCTTGCTGCGGAAAGATTGTTTATAATTTTACCGGTTCCCAGGTCCGCAGTGACGGCTGCCAGCCTTACGACCCGGAGAAGGATAAGCCTATACATTGAAGTTGACCAGGCTGCTGCACGCTTCTCATAGATAACCCATCTGAGATCAAGGCTCGGAAATGGTCCCGTTTGCCAGCATCTCGGCTTCGTTCTGGAAGATGGCCATGGCGGTGTTCATCCGTTTGAATCCGAGTCTGGCATAGAAACCTTCTTTGCCCGGGCTGGCGTACAGGATGATCTTCCGGTGGCCTTCGGAGAGTTCCACCAGCTTTTGAACGATCTCTTTTCCCAGGCCGAGACCCTGATACTCCGGATGGACGGCGATATCACATAGATACGAAGTGTCTTTTCCATCTGCCAGCCCCCTCCCGGCGCCGACCAGCAGGGTTTCATGATAGACAAAGCATTTGAATTTGCTGTTGGTAAAGACCAGCTTTAAGTGATCGGGTAACTTGGTGCCCAGCGGGGCGATTCTGTACAACTCGGATAGCTGGTTCCAGTTGATCTGGTTCAGGTCAAAAGACCACGTAAACTCCATATCGGATTTCCTTTATTTCGATAAAACAATTTTGTACACACTCACCGTCCAGTGTTGATGGCGACAGCGACAGGAAATCGCCACAGATTCATGGAGACATTGCCCGTCCTGACGTACTGGGCCATTGAGAATTTGAGCTCTGTGTCTCAGTGTCTCAGTGGCGAATGTCCACATCAGCATTAAAGAGAGAGACCATCGATCTGCATCCATTGCACGTACGCCACGTTGTTGACGTGGGCATACTCGTCGATGACGTTTTGCGGAATGGTAAAGGTGTAGACATAAATCGAAGGGTGAGACATGAATACCATTTCTCCCTGGTTGCTCCTTGAGCAAAGAACTGCCCAACTTGTGATTGAGCGGATTGAATAAAACAGCCGATCCCTGATGAGCATTATAAGACTCTTTGTGATAAAGATGGGAGTGGTGAATAGCTATGGACACATGGGCACGATCATGCTGGATTTCGGGATAAACTAGAGAGAAAATTATCTTTTGAGTGTAGAATAATCATATGGATTATGACCTTCAAGTTCGACTTGCTACATTCAACTGGCTTTCAGAGCAAGTAAATTCACATGGCGACGTTTTGCCAAGAAAGCTCTTGGAAAAAGGTTTTGAATTTCAAGGTCAACGCATTCCATTAGTTGCTCCGCAAGGAATTTTCAAACCCCAAATTCTTGATTTACCACTCTCAATAACGACTGCACCAAAAGGTCCTTACGATGATTATTTCGGTAAGGACAATTTTTTAATTTACAGGTATCGCGGAACAGACCCATATCATAGAGATAATATAGGCTTGAGAAAAGTATTCGAGTTGAAACGCCCTTTGGTCTATTTCCATGGGATTGAGCCGGGAAAATATCTTGCAGTTTGGCCGGTTTATATTATTGAAGATGATTTGAGCAATCTCAAGTTCAAGGTTGCTGTTGATGAAATAACAGCTATCGAATTAGCTCCAACGGTGACAAAGCAAATTGAAGATAATTCATATGCAAAACGCTCTTATTTGACTTCAACAGTTAAGGTCAGGTTACATCAAAGAAGTTTCAGGGAAAAAGTTCTGAACGCTTATAGATCACAGTGCGCGTTTTGCCGCCTGCGCCATAGAGAGTTGCTCGATGCGGCACATATTATTCCAGATAGCTTGGCAGAAAGCGAGCCAACTGTAAATAATGGTCTTGCTCTCTGTAAATTGCATCATGCCGCTTTCGATAGTTTTATGCTTGGTGTCACCCCAGATTATGTAATTCGAGTTCGAGCTGACATTTTACAGGAAGAAGATGGACCAATATTGCAACATGGATTGAAGGGATTGGATAATTCAAAATTGATTGTTCCGGCTTCTCGCGCCAACTGGCCCAGCCAAGATGCGCTGGCATGGCGATATGAAAGATTCACACAAGCAGGTTAGAACTATTTTATCTGTCAAACATTGGAGGCGTTTCGTGGATCAAATAATCTATCAACTTACCATTGACGATGTGCAAAATGTAGCTTTAGAAGAGCTGGACGAGGAATTATCCTTTGAAGAAATTAAAATCATTGAAGAACTAGTTGCAAAAAGAATCGATTGGTATGGGGTAATTTCTGATGCAATAATCGAATTGCAATCAACAAGTAAAGGGTAATCAGTTTCTCATCTTCTTTTGACGATGATACTTTATGTAATCAAGAGATATAGGATAGTTTTGCGGTTCCCTAATTTTGCTGTTTTCAATTGAGACAAGAATACTTTGAATCTCCCCACTCAGAATGCTCGCTTGATCTGATACGATAACTTTTAGATTATCATTAAATGAAAAATACCCATCATCAAAAAGTTTGTCATAAACGTAAGACAGACAAAGACAATTTGCTGGATCAAGTCTGGTTTCAATTCGATCAGCCCAAGGAATAATGTGGCTTGCAATGAGTAAGTTTTCCTCCTTAACCGTTGAAAGACAACATTGATTTTGAAAATTTTCTAAAACTCGTTTCCTAAACAGTGACTGTTTTTGTCTTGCCTTAATTTCTAATGCTCTGTTTTCAATTGCATAATCAACAAAATCTTCAGAAATAGAAAACTCTCCATCTTGTCCTGATGGTATTGGGATACCATAGTAACTGCCTACATCAATACTAAATGAACATTTCCTTACTTGAAGTTGATGAAATTTTATTGAAGCCATCCATCTCTGCCGTGGGGATTGATATAAGTTGGTTTCAATAAATGCTTCTTTCACAGAGCGAAATGGGATAACATAAAAATCACCTTCGACTTTTTTGTCACCCACGATAATTAAGTTGAAATTGTCCCCTAATTTTTCCCTATAAGAATTTAGCTTGGGAAAATGGAAATCAATCCAATAGTCTGTATTTGGGCTTGCAGTACGGACGTAGTTAGATTCTGAAAGTTCATCACGATGTTCGTAAGCATAATTTCCCATATTAATTCCTTCTTCTATGCTAAGAATTTATACACTTGTACAACTTAGATTCAACTCATAAGTGCAACAAAGGGCAGTCAAGAAGGGTAAGCTGGTGTAGGATAAGCTTTCCAGACTGCCAAGTCGAAGGAGCACTTATGAACACCTAAGCCAGGTCAAGGCTACGTGTTGGTTGATAAGACCAAACACAAGGGTAAGTAGTAACCCTACTTATCTAACAAAACGAGCAATTCTCCCTGCAAGAATTGCTCGTTTTGCAATTAATAGTTTGGTTCATATTCAGGCGGGCCACTATGTTCATTTTCGAAAAAGACCCTGACTGCCCGGCGGGAAATTTGTGTATACTTATTTCATGGCACGTAAACGCTCAATCAAAACTCTGCTTGCGGACGTACGCCAACTGCTTTACAAGTA
Source organism: Anaerolineales bacterium (assembly GCA_050115035.1). Classification (GTDB taxonomy): domain Bacteria; phylum Chloroflexota; class Anaerolineae; order Anaerolineales; family Villigracilaceae; genus JAABUE01. The sequence goes on from JASFRG010000174.1 coordinate 9,027, forward strand.
ACTAACGCAAAGAACTCCGTCAGCAACTTCCCGTTCTCGCGGAGCGCTATGGTGTGGAAACGCTGGAAGTGTTTGGCTCCTATGTCCGCGCCGAGCAGAAGGTTGATAGCGACCTGGACCTCCTGGTCACGTTTCAGGAAGCGCCCAGCCTGTTGACGTTTATTGCCATCGAGAATGATTTATCGGATGAGTTGGGGGTCAAGGTCGATCTGGTGATGAAGGATTCGCTCAAGCCTGCAATTGGAAAAGTCATTTTGAAAGAAGCAGTGCCCATTTCCATCTGAATAAAATAACCACAGATTGATTAAATAAAACAGGGCGACCTCCATCCCAGCGGGGCGCCCTGTTTATTCTTTAACCGTTATTTCACGATTCCCCGGTCGTCCAAAAACTCGGCGGGTTCCTCGTCTTTGCCATGCTCCCACATCAGGGAGAAAAACCAGATCCCGCTTTCGCCAATCCAGAAATCGGCCGGGGTAAAGGTCATGTTTGAGTCAAGGGGTTTCTCCTCGCTTTCGGGGGAGTATTCCGCCTGCCAGCCGAACAGCTCTCCCTGCCAGTACTTCCCTAAAGAGTGGAGGTGATCCGCGAAGGCTTTTACCTCTTTTAAATCTGGCACAGCCAATGGGAGTATCGGCTCATAATCCTTGTGTGCAGGAATTTTTGCTTTAACCGTTAACATGTTTGCCTTTTTCCTCTTTCCAAGCTTTCAAGAGAAATTCTATATTATCTTCGATAATGCGTTCGATTTCACGCAAAATATGTTTTCTAAATCGGCCTTCATGCGCAACTCTTAAAGGTTCTAATCAGAACTTTGCTTCATTTCCTTCTTTGGTTAC
>JASFRG010000175.1:0-9576 GCA_050115035.1 Anaerolineales bacterium
GAGTACATCGAGAAACAATCGCAGATAGCTCCAGAAGATGAAGAGCAGGATTTTAGTGTGGAGGAGCTTTAGTCGAATTTCATTCGACATTCAAAGCTATCGACTTTGAGTCGATAGTAGTTTACTTCCTAAGACAGTTCAACAGTTTTTTTCTTTTCATGCCCGGACTCTCCCAATTTTGCTCCCACGTACTCCAGCTTAGTTCCTTTGAGAGTAAGCATACTCACAATGAAGGCAATAATCATGATGGCAGAGCTACTAATGTAGGGTAGGTAAATATTGACGTCAAAGATGTATCCTCCAAACAGCGGGCCTACAATGCGTCCTAAACTGACAAAGGAGTTGCTCAAACCCATCGCGATTCCCTGCGAGATATTGGCACGCCGCGAAGTCAAGGAGGTTAGCGCCGGGATTTGTAGGGCAACAGTCAGGGCGAAGACGGCTGTGGTGAGCAGGATGGTGATGTATGAATTTGCCAGTAGCATCAATCCGTAACTGATGGCAGTACCCAGCAAACCAAATTTGACAACGTTTTCATCCCCCCATTTTTTGGTGACCAGCCCGGCCAACATACCTTGAGCCAGCGCCGAAACCAGGCCCAGTACCATCAACATCGCGCCAACATCTTCTGGACCGAAGCTAAATTTTTCAAGCGCGTACAACCCGAAGACATTGGCGAAGATCATCAAGCCGCAGGTGGAGATGAAGGTCAGGATGAAGAGCGTTCCAATGGGGCTGAGAATGGCATCCCACCAGGCACGCAGGTCGATGATGGATTCTTTCTCTTCGGTTCGTTCTCCCACCGGATGCGATTCAGGCAGGAAGATGATCGCCAGGATGAGGGACAATAACGCCAACCCCGCGGCGATGAAGAAAGGCATCGACAAAGAAGAGGCAGCCAGGAAGCCACCAACGGCAGGCCCAACGATGGTACCCACCCCACCCGCTGCGCCCAGCATCCCCATACCCCCGCCGCGCTCGTCCTCCGGAGAGCTGTCACCGATGTAAGCCATCGTGGTCGGCGCGGTTGCAGACGAAAGTATGCCAGACAGAATTCGAGCTGCGAACAGCATCCATAGCGTATTGGCGAGTCCGAACCAGATCATCGTGATAACGTAGCCCAGGATGCCAATGAGCAGGATCGGTTTGCGTCCGAAGCGGTCGGACAGCCCACCCCAGATGGGGCCAAAGATCAGGCGCATGACAGCGTACGAGGCGGTCAGCAACCCCAATTCGGTCCCGCCCGCGCCCAATTCTTCAATATAAAACGGGAAGATGGGGATGATGATCCCGTAGCCGAGCATGACTACGAAAAGGACGAAGGTCAGGATGTAGAGATTGCGTTTGGATGCGTTCATGGTATTGTCATTTATGTGCTTTCATTCCAGCGCGGAATAATGCACGTGAACAAAATCTGGTCGAGAAACACTCCCAGCAGTACGCCGCCTGCATAGGCCAGGATATCCAGCGGGTCAAAGGTGCTGCCGAAAAATGGACGGCCAAGATATTGGGAAATTTCTACGATACACCCAAAGATGAAGACGGCTACGGCCCGAAAGATGGGGGAGCGAATCCACATGATCTCGAACAGGCCCATCAACAAATACAGTGTCATTGGAAGCAGGATGTCAATTAAGTAGCCGTTCACGAAAGCCGGGAAGGGACCTTGATAACTTTCTCCGGTAACGAAATGGAGCAGGCCGACAGTCAGGGCGATGAGGGTGGTGATCGTTTTTCGAGTCATTATTGGTTTCCCAGCAATAGGATGAGCACGAATATACCGACAAAGAAAAGCAGCATTAGCAAGCCGAGGCTTATGCCCCATCTTTGTAATCGTTGTTCTTGCGCGGTGAGCGGACGAATTTTGTCCTTGTTTCTCTGCTCTAACGCAGCGCCAATTGCCATGCCAAATCCGGCTCCCAGGGCAATGCCCAGGGCAAGATTGTCAAAAACCAACCCCAAGGCGACACCGAACCCGGCGCCGATGCTCATGCCCATACTGATCCAATACCCTTTGGGCTGTTTATCACGATCAACGACATTTGGGTTGGTAACGGACTTTCTTATTGCAATGCCAGCTACGATTACTGCAACGATGACGACAATTGCCAGAACCATCAGGGAAATCCAAATGAACGATTGCATCGAGAACCTCCTTTAACTTGTAACTAGATGCGAATTTGCAGGCGCCTTGGGCTTGATCAAGTACTAGATGGCGGAGCCTGAAAGCAAGGAAAGAATCCAATCAATGGGTACACGATGGCGGGGCATGTAAGCGACCAGGTAGCAGATGAGGGGATATGTCACCATTGAACCAAGCAAGACAGGCAATCCGATGAAGAGATTGACCACATCATTTGGAAGGAATGACTGAACCAACTCCTCTGTTGGGTAGATGGCGGTGCGAGATCGAAGTCCAGCAATGGATGTGATAATTATCAAAATGACAATGGTAATGGATGAAGCATAGATCAACGATAGGTTGCCTTTTGTATGCGTGTTATTGTTATCATTTTCTTTCATGTTTCTTAGATCCTTTTTTGAGTTCGTGGATTACTCGTCCTTTCTCCAGAGTATTCCAATCCATGCTCCAAGTCGGGCAGTATAAACAGTCATGCTGTATGAGTTGCTCAATAGGAGCAGGTATATGGCAGGGATTAGCGTCACAATATTTCCAAGTTGATTTATGAAGATGGCGAATATAGCATAGATCAGCAAGAGCAGACCTGCGATAAAAATCATACGCCGGTACGCCAGGATGAGATAGACCAAATAGTATTCAAGTCGTTCGCGTGCCAGCCGTTTACGGTTCGACATGAATTAACCTTATCCTTGGTACTTTGATTGATGCATGTATACATAAATGCCGTATGCCATCACAACCATCCCAACTGCCAGCAAAGCATAGGTGTTGACTATGTGTTCCATGTAAAATAGTATGCTTGCCAAAGTCAAAATTGGTCCCGGGAACAGTATAGAGAACTTTGATTTCTTTCTAATTCCCATCAAGAGCATGATCGTTCCCCCCAATCCATAAGCACTGGTAACGAGTATTTCCACTCCCCAACGGGTCAAGAAACCAACTTTTGGCTGTGGAAATCCATCCGGGGGAATCTCCTGGCTGGTAATGACCAGTGATGGTTGCAGCCAGCCCAGATCTTGTGGACAGGGATAGATCCATCCAGCCATGAAGCGCCATTCGCCCTTGCCAGGATAATCCGCGGATTGACCGGCGCGGATCCCGAAATGTAAATGTGGCACCAGCGGATTTTTCTTGCTCCCCCCGTTCTCATCTGGGTCGCCAAGATAAGCGATCAAATCTCCCTTTCTCACATTTGTTCCTGATTTCAATTTCCAACGGCTGGGACTGAGATGCCCATACAGCGAATAGAGATTTGCCTGGGGATGGTCAATGATGATCAACCAACCGTAGCCGCCAGCCTGTCCTGAGAAACTGATGTGTCCGTCTGCCATCGCGTAGACTGGCGTCCCCGCCAGATGGTGGGAATCTTCAGCGGCATGGTATTTATATGGAGCGCTAAGGCTAGACCTTCCACGCATAACGAAGGACGATTTGTATTTTGGGGATCCGGGTTCGTATTCATCCAGTGGAAATTGAAATGGCAGGCTGTCATCTGCAGGGTAAGTATCTGCATCAGACAAATCAAAATTAGAATTGTAGCTTGGACAGGATTCAGGGAATTCAGTGTTGCATGCAGCCAAAAACAGAAATATGATTCCTAGGCTTATTGCAAAACGTGGTGTATATTTACAACTTTTCCTATTCATTGTTAATTGTCTTTTCGACGTGCCTGGATATATGATCCGATGCTGACCGCAATAAAAGCGAACAATGTTATGGCGTATAACATGATTCCGACCCAATCATCTGGTTGACGATTGATATAGCGAATCCCACCGAAAGTTTGAAGGATAGTCGCGGCGACGGCAATCCAACCGAACAAGCGGAACTGTCGGGACTCACTCGTAGACATATTCTCTCCTTTGCTGTATTAATCCTTTATTACCTGAACAGGGCTGTGAAAAAGCCCCAATAGGCCAGCATACTATTGAAAGTTATGGCAGCCAGAGTGGTTATGGAGATAGCGATCCTGCCGAGTAATAACCAGTAATGACGTTTCCAAGCCATTGCGGTCACTACAACTAGGGTAAGTGTCATCAAACCCATCAAGATGGCAACGGCGAATATCCACCAGAAAGCGGCCGGTAACCCAAAGCGAAGCACATTGAATGTGGTAGCTGCGACAGATCGCAAAGAAGACCTAAAAGCAAATCCCCAGATAAGAGTAGTAACAGGAAGGATGATAAATAGTGGCTGAGCCAAACGCTTAGCAGTATCTTGCGGCGCCTCTTGTTTGTTCCACCGTAAAAGTTTGATCAGGCTCCGAATCAGTGCGATTACACCAGTGCCGATCAGCGTCATCCAGCTACCCATAAATAGATTTTCCTCCAGCATAGAGTAACCTATCTCGCCATAATGTATCTCGTACATATCTGGCGCGATGATGATCTCGTTAGGAAGCACAAACCTTGGCTTGGGTGCAATCGCCACACAACTCAGGTCAGGCTTATTGTCGGGGTTCTCCAGAAATTCGGATGTGATTTTCAGAGCGCAAGGGTTATCGGTTAAGACACTGTGTCCGGAAGCCGGGAACTCGATGAAGGTGCTGTCCGTCAGATTGACGGTGGCCGTGCGGCTCCATTCGGGTGGCGTGATGGGATCATACCTGCCAGCCAGAACCAGGGTCGGGATGTCGCTGGCAACCGGTTCGGTGGCGAGAGGCGGAGCGGTCTCCAGTCCCCAGGCTACACAAATTTCCAGTTCTCCACGATGACGGACGTATCCATCCAATTCAGGATATTCCGCAGCCAGAGCGTCGAGCATGTCGAGCTTTACAGAAGAGGCATCATCCTGACAGTTGATGACCAGATACAGTCCCCAGTTAAAGTTATCGTCTCCCCATTTGGAGATAGAATAATCAGCCCAGGGATAAAGTAGGTCTATATTGCCTTTCGAAAGTTTGTCGATCAACAAGGGCATGTATGCGGTTTCGAACGCCGGATAGGCAGGATGATAGAAGGTGCCTTCGACCATCCAACTGATCAGGGAATATCCGCTCACCTCCAGCGTAAACCTTTCGGATGTTTCAGGGAACTTCATCTCGAGTTCGACCGGATCATCGTTCAGGTTTTTGACGAGTTCCCAGAATCGGTTCTCCAGTTCGGGATATGCCTCCGCACAGGCGGGATCGGATGCGCAGTCATCGAACATGATCTGTAATACGCGGGCGGTGTGTTCGGAATCATACAAGAAGCGAGTATCAGTAACGGGGGATGTCGATTGCAGCACTACACCACGGACATTTTCAGAGTAATTTGCCATCACCAATTGCATTAAACGCGTACTGTAAGATGTGCCATAAAGGAGCCAACTCTCGTAATCCAACGTTTCTTTCAAAGCGTTTATGTCGGCAGCGATATTCGCAGCGGTGTAATGATCAAACGTGATACCACTTTGACGGAGACTCTCCAGGCAGGGAGTCCCTCCTTCCACTTCATTCCACCAGACGGAAAAATCACAGTCCAGACTGGGTTCAGCGTATTTGTTGCCGCGTTGTTCCAGGATGACGATGTCACGATGGTAGGCAAACCCGCTGCCAGCCAGCCACCATACGGATGACAGTGAACTATATCCGGGCCCGCCCTCGGTGAAGAGCATGGCTTCATTGGATGGATTTCCATTTTGGCTGTGGATGATAATGATGCTGGTGCGGATCGTTTTCCAGTTGGGGTCCTCGTAATCTTCCAAGGTGGTGAAAACTCCGCACTCGATGGATGCGTCATTGGGAACTTTGATTGGACAGTCTACAGACTCATAGCGCGGTATGAGTCCCTGTGCTTGAGTTTCTGATGTCTTAACAAATATTAGTCCTAACAACATCACGAATACGGATAACAACTTTTTCATTTTTCGCCTCCTGGTAGTACGAGAAGAGAACGAAGGGTACTAACCCTCTTGCTTTACATTTTCTTTTTCCACGATGAGCAGAAAATCCACCTGAACTTTAGGAAACCAGGTGACATTTGGAATGATGGATACGATTTTGCCTTCCAGGCTGTTCAGAAATTGTTCCAATTTGCTTTGATCGTCTGTCATGTTCATACTGAAGCGATGGACACGATATTTATTGGTTGACATATCAGACTCCTTTCAAACAAATATTCAGTCAATCTTTGCCTTATCACATTACACCGCTGGATGTTCGGATGATAGTTTTTCCACTTGCGGTCGACCAGGATTTTTGTTGCCGGACAGCCACTTTGAAGCGAAGAAACGGGTCCAAAGCATCATCAGAGTTGTTGGAACAACGCCGAGCGAGAATATTACGCCATACAGGACTTGAATTTCGATGGATGCCCTGGTCTGTATGTAACCAGTTAGAGAACCAATAAACGCGTTGCCCAGATAGTGGACAATCATTGAAGGCAGCAGGCTTTTGGTTCTGACAAACACATATCCGTAAAATAGGCCGATGATGAAAGTCCAGACTACTTGTCCCAACGTCCACACCAGATCAGCGCCATTTACCAGATTGAGTGCATGCATGAGGCTAAATCCAAGCGCCGAAAAGATAATGGAATTGCGATCTGAATACGTGCTCTGGAAAACAGTTAGAATGATGCCCCTGAATACTGCCTCCTCAAAGATGGATGGGAAGGAGATGAGAAGACTGGGATAATCGGGGTTAAGATCTCCTGATAAGTCAAAAACCTGCCGTATAAAAATCTTGTTGATGGGCTGACCCTCAAGGAAACGGTACACAAATGATGCTGCGGCTTGCGACAATACCAAAATAAGATAACAGGATAACGCAAGCAACAAGAGTTTGATAAACGGTTGCACATTGCTCAATCCAATATCATTTAGATACTGTCTGAACTTCTTTGTTCCATTTGGTAGGCGTAATACAAATGGAACAAAGACGAAGACTGTCAGGATTTGATACAAGACTCCCATGGCAAACTGACCCGTGGCGGATTCCCTTGAAAACCTGATTACTCCGAAAATCAAAATGGCAGATAGGACATTTGACAATATGATGGTCATAATGACTGCCAGAAGTGACAGCCAAGGATGCTCGTATAGATGAAATTTCATCTTTTCCACTTGAACATTGGTGCTGATGGATGTCATTTCTTGTTCCTCTTTCTTTCACTTGCAACCTGCTAAGCGTTAACAAATTGGAGTTGTTCCTTGTGTTGTTTTTCTTCATCCTTGTTTGTCGATGTCAGTGGCGCTTTTCGTAAGAGGTGAACACCCACAGCAACCATCGGAAATACAAACAAATTGAAGATCAACCATGCTGGTAGTGTCTCTTCAAAAATTGGGTTTTGGATGGCTTGCAAGTTGACCGTTAAATTAACTACCCAGTGGAAGATGATAACGGGCCAGATGCTGCGTCCAGATAAGACCATGGCTGCATACACAAAGCCGGGAATGGCCATCCCTAAAACTTGCAGGGCAACTACCGGGAAGGGACGGACGATCAGATTGACAAAGTGAGTCGACGCCCAGAATACGCCAGAGACAATCGCTGCAACAAAAAGACCTCTGCGGGTGCTACCCCAGGCTTTTACCAGGGCAGTCAATACCAAACCGCGGTACATTGTTTCTTCTAACAGGCTGGTTGTGAAGGTGAAGAAGATGACCGCCAGTGTTAGATCAAAGCTGGGCAAAATGAATATGAAACTGCCTGTGAATGCGAATGCAGCGAAAACAGCGTTGTATATCATCATTACGAATGCCAACAACCAAATCTGTTTTCGACCCGGTGAAGCGAAACCAGCGGTTTTCGCCCAACCAAAGCGCCAGAGAATAAGCATGAAACAGGCTGTGATGACGAGCTTGGACAAGGCTGTCCCTACTTCATGCCCTTCGGGGAACGGGTAGTTCTGCGTGATTGGCCAGACCAATGTGGAAAGCAATGCAAATAGCACAATCACGATGAACCCAAAAACTACGGGATGACGGGTTGAGAAGTTTTCGAATTTTTTCATGGTATTGTTCCTTTTTCCTTTTACTAAGGAATCGTTTTCATATTCGCTGTTGTCCAAGATATGGCTTGACTGCCCATTGAGGAATCTTCAGGTAACTTTCTCCACCATTGATCGATCAGGATGATCAACAGCGCACATCCATACATGGTCGCTGTATGTACCGGCCAGTCGAGGGGAATATATTGAAAGAATGTATTGGAAACGGCGTGCAGAACTCCGGCAACCAGTATGCTGCCTTTGCTGCGCATATAGAACCAGTTGATCAATACTGTCGCCGGGAAGAGTCTTACGAAAGTGTCCAGCCAATATTGCATGGTCGAAACCGGCTCTCCACCAGCATCCCAATAGAAGACATGCCAGATCGCCCAGAAGAAGGTCAGCACGAGGCTGGCAATTATCGGACTTGTTCGAGACAGAAGCCGGGGCAGGGCAAAACCGCGCCAGCCAATCTCTTCACCTGTCAGATTGAAGAAGAATAGCTGGTAGAGAAACGTGATTCCCATCAGCTTCAAGGATGCAGGTCCAATGATGGATAGATTTGGGAAGGTCACGGAATGCCTGCCAAGCAAATGGCTGAGGGCAATCGAGAGCAGATCAAGCCCGAGCATTACGATGGGGGCAAGCAACAGCCAGACCCAAACTCGCCGGACTTGATACACCGATGCCAGATAACGTCGCAAAGATGGAACTCTTGAGAATACCGCACTTAGAACATAGGCAACGGGGATTGCCATGATGATTAAAAAGATCAGCATGATGGGGGAAAGCGGCGCTTTGTTGATGATCACATTTTGTGCAAGGAACACAACTGTGGAGATAACCAGAGCGGTTGGAAAGGCGATCCAAAAGGATTTCCTGGATTTGAGCATTGGCTCTGTGTTGCAAATCTTTGTAACGATAATCCCTGCCAAAGCTGGTCCGCAGGTTGCCACCGCTGCAAGCGGAAATAAGAATTCCTGTCCGGGGTTGTTGATGGCGTAATAACTGAAACCCAAGCCCCATGAAATGGCAAAGGTGATCAGAAAGAAAGCAATTAGCTGATGATGCTTGATCCAATTGGTTATTTTTTTCATCTTATATTCTCCAATCTAAATGCAATTCAAAAACTACAATCTCTACCGTGCCTTATTATTCATTTTGAGTTTCTTGGTAATCCATAAGATGCCTCCCCCCAATAATCTCAGTCCGATCAAGATCACGATAACAATTGCAGCGAAGAATCGGGTTTCGAATGCATGGTATGAAGCGTCTCCCGCTTCCGCAATCTCGTTTGGAAACAGAGATCGGGCCTCGATGACGCGTTGACCTTTTGCCAACTCATCATCAATGTTGATTTTGACCGCTTCGTCATATTGCGATATGTAGTAAATGTAGATGTTCCCGTTCTTCAGGTCGGTCACATTGGAATACAAGGTGTGTGTTGTCAGCATTTCCAAATGGACGGCATTGAGAATTTCACCGGCGAATTCGGGGGTGAGTATTTGCGACTCGCTCAGC
>JASFRG010000176.1:0-9506 GCA_050115035.1 Anaerolineales bacterium
TATCAGCCGGATCCATCGAAGCGGGCTGAATGGGATTTAGCACATCCAGGCCGATTTCAATCAGTTCCGGGATGATAGGTTCCACATAACCGTCAGTGTGATAGGCTACTTTTACATTCGGATTGATCGACTTCAACTCCGATATGAAGTTCGCCATACGAGGCTTAAAAAACTCGCGCCACATATGAGGGGAAATCATCATTTGATGTTGTGACCCTACATCGTCGCCCGTCCAGATCATGTCCACACCCATTTCAACCAGTTTTTTCGCAGCGGCGAGGTGGTATTGATAGGGCATTTCCAGGATTTGATTGGCGATGTCAGGCTCCATGGACATATCCAGCATCATCTGTTCCAGGCCGCGCAGCGCCCAGGCCGTCTCGAAGATGGTTGTGACAGTTACACCGACGATCCAGTATTCGTCTTTGAAGGTAGAAATCATTTGTTCTGAAGCAGCATAAAGCTCGGGGCGGTGCGGATCGGGAGGCTGGTAGCTGGATATGGCTGCATCCTTCGCCAAGGGGTGGGAGACGATCTCCGTATAGTGTCCAATTCCAAAGGGCGTCTCGTAAGGATGAACATCCCATCCAACTCCCCATTCATCTATATAGGGCTTGTCATCCATATAATATGAATTTGCCCATCCAACCGAAGTAAGCAGCATGTCTTCCCCCAATGAACGTTCCACCTCATAGGTGTTCCCGCCTCCATGCGGGTTGTGAACCTGCTTCCCTTTAATCAGCATATCTGCCCGAAGACGTTCTGCAAATTCCGGCGTGAAGCTGATCTGCATGGGACAACGGTCAGGCCGTTCGTGGTTGAGGGCTGTTTCAACACGTTCGCGCGGCTTCATTCGTTTGCTTCCTGCTTGCGTAAAGCACTTTTACGAACGATTAATCGCGGCTGTGACCATGAAACATCCGGTTCGAGAGTATCTCCTGCTCGCTGGGCTTGAATCAGTGTGCTTATTCGATCAACTGCTATGGCACCAAGCTCTTTTGCATCCTGGCGGATTGTCGTCAAAGAAGGATAAAAATAAGCTGCTTCAGGGATATCATCAAAGCCCACGATGCCTAAATCTTCGGGGATACGCAACCCGAGGCGTCTTGCAGCTTGTAGAGCGCCCAGGGCCATCTGGTCGTTCGAGGCGAAGACGGCGTCAACTTCAGGGTCTCGATCGAGCAAAGTGTGCAGTCCTATATCACCGCTAGCCGGGCTCCAATCCCCTTCAACGATTAAATTTTCAATATCTGTATATCCTGCAACCGTGACGACTTCTCGCCAGCTTGTCAATCGTTCCCGAGCCTCCCACCAATCGCCTGGGCCAGTGATAATTCCAATGCGTTTATATCCTTGTTTCATCAAATATTCGGTCGCCAGCCTGGCACCAGCCCTGTTATCCAGAGCAGAAACAAAACCCAAATCCGTTGGGCCTTTATTGATGAAAACGACAGGGGTTTGAACTTTTGCGAATTTTTCGGCCAGCCAGTCAAAATCATCCATAATCGCGGGAACCGCCCAAATGATGCCTTCAACGCGCCTTGATAACAGATCATACAGGATTCGTTCTACCCGCGTGGGATCCAATCGATCTATCAAACTCAGCGTAAGAGAAAAACCCAGTTCGTTGGCTTTGCTTTCGATCCCCGTAAGCACACTGGATGAACCATAATAAACCAGACCAAATCCGATCACACCGAGTGTATTACTGCGTCCCCTGCTCAGATTCCTGGCAAATACATTGGGGGAGTAACCAAGGTTAGTAATGACCTGTTGAACGCGCGCCCGCGTTTCGGTTGAAACGTCCGAACGGTCGTTCAATACCCGGGATACGGTCTGTGTAGACACACCCGCGACCCGCGCAACATCCTTGATGGTAATCTTTTCTTTGGTCATAGTTTTAAATGTTACCGTTCACGTTACCGATAACATTTTGTGCAATCATAGTAGCATTTTTCATAACAGAAGTCAAGAGGAAGTTAGCAAACTTGTCAAAAACCATCCCCCTAAGATCGTTGGGTTTCTGGTAAAAGCACTGGATTTATGGTGAAAAATCCGCAGATATTCCCTTTGTTTGCGATCTTTTCTAATTACAGGAGTGACTATTAAACAAAAAACCCAGGAATGAATGGATCAAGCCTGTTATCGTTATCGCTAACGTTATCGAAAACAAATTGGAGTTTTTTCCCCTTTATCAGGATATTGATTAGAAATTACCCACCCAGCCTCGAGAATGCGTTTAAGAGTGCATCTATGTTCTCCAAAGGAATGTCAGTCATCATGCGGTGGGATGGGGCTATTACCAGTCCTGTTCCATCAGGTGACAATTGTTTTATACAGTCACGCACTGCATTTCGAACATCTTCAGGCGCTCCATATGGCAGGACCGTCTGGGTCGATATACCGCCGTAATAAGCCAGATTATTTCCAAAAGTTGATTTCAGCCATTTATGATCGAGCACTTCCGGTTGGACAGGATTGAGAGCCGTCAGACCGATTTCGATCAGATCAGGGATGATTGCCTGAATCTGTCCATCTGAATGCATGCTGATGGGCAGGCCGGTTTCCCGAAAAGGCGCAAACATCTGAGCCAGGCGCGGCTTGATGAACGTTCGCCACATCTTGGGCGAGAAAAGCATGTTTTCCTGTGCGCCATAATCATCCCCGAAGTATCCGCCATCCACGCCAAGATCGATAAAACGCCGGATCAATATAAGTTGAATCTCAAGAACACGTTCCAATAGTTCCTCAACAAAATCGGGATCCAACGCCATGTCCAGTAGAAAGGTGTCAAACCCACGCAACGCCCAGGCTCTTTCGAAGAGAGCAAAACCAAAATTAGGGGCAATAAAATGTTGACCCGCATCCTCTTTTATTATCCGGGAAGCGGAATCCAGCAATCCAGGCGCATTTGGATCAGGCCAGGGATAAGCCTCCAGATCTTTGGAATGAGCCAAAGGATTTACCGAGGGAAAATACCCCTCTTCATCAACTTTGAAACCTGCGCCCCACCAATCATATTTGACGTTACCATCCTCACTAAACCTGGATTCGGACTGTATATCAACCCGCACCAAATGGTTGCCAAAATATTCGGGTAAATCCCGTTCGTCAATTCCATAATGCTGAGCCAACTTTTGCCCCAAAGTCTGAGTGTAATTGATCTGCGTTGGAAGCCTGTCCACCGGTTCGTGCAAAAGCGCAAGCTGCATGCGTTCTTTCTTTGTCAGAGACATGTATACCGCCTGAAATGAAATTGGTAAAGCATAGCAAAACGGAATTTTCCAATCATAGAGCAAACAGTTCAAAATTCTATTGACATGGTTTTTTTTATTTGCTACTATGTATGTGAGCGTTCACGGAACCGCTCACGGAACCCTTTCAATTATATCAAGCCTTAGAAAATCCCTATCAATGATCTCCAAGAGAAAAACAACCATTTACGAAGTCGCACAGGCAGCCGGGGTTTCCAGGCAGACGGTTTCGCGCGTTCTCAACGATCGCCCGGATGTTTCCTCGGAAACACGCAAACGCATAAAAGAAATTATCGAACAGTTAGACTACCAACCCAGCGCGATTGCGCGCAGCCTGAGTCTCAAGAAAACCTATACCTTCGGTGTGGTAACGGCGGGACTGAAATACCTTGGCCCTTCGAGAACATTAAGTGGCATTACCAGGCAAGCCGATGAACTGGGATATGGTCTGCTTCTCAAAGAACTCGCCAGCTTTAGCGCAAACAATGTAACTCCTCTGCTGCAGTGGTTCCAATCGCATCATGTGGACGGCCTTATCTGGGCCGCCCCAGAAATTGGGGACAATCGCAACTGGCTGGAAGACCCGTCTACTGAGATCGATGTTCCCATCATCTTTATGACCATGGAAAAGAGAAAGACTATTTCCATGGTTTCTATCGATAACTTTTCAGGTGGGAAATTAGCAACAGAACATCTCATCGACTTGGGACGAAAAAACATCGGCCATATCTCCGGACCACTTGACTGGTGGGAAGCCCGCGAACGAAAACGTGGCTGGGAGGTTGCTCTTTCCGCCACTGGCCACCAACCAGATGATCATATGTGGGTTGAAGGGAACTGGTCTTCAAAGAACGGCAAGCTTGCAATAAACGAACTGTTGAACAAATTCCCGGAGATGGATGCAGTTTTTGTGGGCAACGATCAAATGGCGCTGAGCGTCTTGCAAACCGCATGGGAAGCAGGCGTCAAGGTTCCGGATGATTTAGCTGTGATCGGATTCGACGGAATTTCCGAAGCCGAATACTATTCTCCCCCACTATCTACAATCTACCAAAACCAGGACGAGGTCGGGCGTACCGCTGTTCAGGAGTTGATTCGCTTGATCGATGAGCAGTTAGATGAAGAGCAAGAGATAACACCTAGACAGATCACGATCACCCCGGAATTGATTATCCGAGAAAGCACGAAAAAAATATGAAAGCACTCCGTCTGCATGCCACCGGCGATCTCCGCATACACGATGAACCCGTTCCTTCTCTCGGCAATGGAGAAGAATTGATGCGCGTGAAGGCGGTCGGCGTTTGTGGCTCAGATTTGCATTGGTTTTCGGAAGCCAGTATTGGCGACGCGACGCTTGACCACCCATTGGTGCTGGGTCACGAATTCGCCGGGGTCACAGAAAATGGGGAAAATGTGGCGGTTGACCCAGCAATTCCCTGTGGGCATTGTGAATTTTGCGAACGCGGACACCCAAATCTGTGTGAAAACATGATCTTCGCCGGGCATGGCAGGCAGGACGGCGCCTTACGCGAGTGGCTGGCCTGGCCGCAACGGCAATTATTTCGCTTACCCGCATCCCTTACGAATGCAGATGGAGCGATGCTGGAACCGCTCGGCGTAGCCATCCATGCTGTGAACCTGGGGAAGCTGCAAGCCGGGATGACCGTCGGCGTGTTCGGGTGCGGACCGATCGGCCTTTTGACCGTTCAAATGGCGCGGCTCTCGGGTGCCAGCAATATCATCGCCACGGACCTGCTTCCTCATCGCGCGGAGGCGGCGAAAAGCCTGGGCGCGCAGCATGCCTTCGTTGTCGGTAGCAGGCTGGATCCGGGTCAGTTGCGGGCGGCGACCGGAGGGCGAGGCGTTGATGTCGCTTTTGAAGCCGCCGGAGAGCAGGAGGCAATCGATGATGCGTTCGCCGCCGTCGCCCCCGGTGGGAAAGTCATTCTGGCCGGTATTCCTTCAGAAGACCAAACGATGTTCTCGGCCTCTATCGCGCGCCGAAAAGGGCTGACCATCAAAATGGTGCGACGCATGAAGCACACCTACCCGCGCGCGATTGAACTGGTTTCCAGGGGGCTGGTGGACGTGCGCTCGCTGGTGACGCACCGTTTTCCGATAGATCAGGCGGCTGAAGCCTTTGAGGTTGCTCAGCGGCGTGAGGGTTTGAAAGTCATCATTGAGGTGTAATATGGAAAAACATGCAATGGGAGATGAACATGGATCAAAATGAAATCCAAAAAGCGATTGAAAGTGGAAAAACCGCGCTTGGCATTGAGTTCGGCTCGACCCGTATCAAAGCCGTATTAATCGGCAAAGATCATATGCCGATCGCCTCGGGCAGCCATGAGTGGGAGAACCAGTACGAGAACGGCATCTGGACGTACAGTCTCGAGGCTGTTTGGGCTGGCTTGCAAGAAAGTTATCGGGATCTTGTCAGCGAGGTCCTTGAGAAATACAAAACTCCACTCCAAGTCATTGGCGCGATTGGCTTTAGCGCCATGATGCATGGCTACATGGCATTCGACAAGGACGGAAATCAACTCGTCCCGTTCCGCACATGGCGGAACACTATCACCGGGCAGGCCGCGGAAAAACTCACGGAACTGTTCCAGTTCAACATTCCCCAGCGCTGGAGCATTGCGCACCTCTATCAGGCAATCTTGAATAAGGAACCCCATGTCGGGGACATCAGCCATCTGACCACACTGGCCGGTTATGTCCATTGGAAACTGACGGGGCAAAAGGTATTGGGTGTGGGCGAGGCTTCCGGCATGTTCCCCATCGATAGCAAGCTGGATGATTATGATGCACACATGCTTGAGCAATTCAACGAGCTGCTCAAAGCAGAAAATATTTCCTGGGTTTTACAGGACATCCTTCCAAAGGTTCTTGTAGCAGGAGATACCGCAGGCATCCTGACCGAAGAAGGCGCAAAACGCCTCGATCCAACGGGAAGCCTGCTACCGGGTTCCAAACTTTGTCCGCCCGAAGGCGACGCCGGTACGGGCATGGTCGCGACCAACAGCGTGGCAGAGCGGACGGGCAACGTCTCCGCTGGCACATCCGTCTTTGCCATGATTGTTCTGGAAAAAGCTCTGTCAAAACTGTATCCGGAGATCGACATGGTGACCACGCCCACTGGCAAGCCCGTGGCGATGGTGCACAGCAACAACTGCACCTCCGACCTCAATGCCTGGGTGGACCTATTCAAAGAGTTCACCGATGCATTGGGTGTGGAAATAAGCGAATCCAAATTGTATGAAATGTTATATAAACAAGGACTCGCTGGAGATGCAGACGCTGGCGGACTGCTGGCCTTCAATTACGTTTCGGGCGAGCACATCACGCACCTTGAAGAGGGCCGTCCGCTGTTCGTACGCACTCCTGAAAGTCGTTTCACGCTTTCCAACTTCATGCGTGTACATCTATTTTCGTCGCTGGGCGCTTTGAAGATCGGCATGGATATTCTCTTCGAGCAGGAAAAAGTGAAGCTCGACCAGCTTCTCGGGCATGGCGGCTTTTTCAAAACGGAGACGGTAGGTCAAAAGATCATGGCTGCGGCGATGAACGTTCCCGTTTCTGTGATGGAGACCGCCGGAGAGGGTGGCGCCTGGGGCATCGCATTGCTGGCATCTTATGTGCTCCATAAAGGCGAGAATGAATCCCTGGAAGCCTATCTCGCTGACAAGGTTTTTGCAGGCGAAAAAGGCATGACGATTGCACCCGATCAAGCGGATGTGGAAGGCTTTGCGGCCTTCATGGAACGCTACAAAAATGGACTCGTCATCGAAAGAACCGCTGTGGACGCGTTGAAGGAGTGACCATGTTAGAAGGATTGAAAGAACAGGTATTTCAGGCCAATATGCTGCTTCCCAGGCACAACCTTGTCACCTTCACCTGGGGCAATGTCTCGGGGGTTGACAGGGAGCAGGGCCTCATGGTCATAAAACCCTCGGGCGTTCCCTATGAAGGGATGAAGGCCGGGGACATGGTTATCGTGGAACTGGAAACCGGGAAAGTCGTGGAGGGAGATTTAAAACCCTCCTCCGACACGCCTACACATCTCGAACTCTATAAAGCCTTTCCTAACATCGGCGGCATCGTGCATACGCACAGCCGTTGGGCAACATCCTTTGCGCAGGCAGGCCGCGGCATCATGGCGCTCGGTACCACACATGGCGATTATTTCTATGGCGAGATCCCCTGCACCCGCAAGATGACGAAAGAGGAGATCCAGGGTGACTATGAAAAAGAAACGGGACTGGTGATCCAGGAGACCTTCCAGGGAAAAGACCCGGATGCCATCCCCGCCGTTCTCGTTCACAGCCACGGCCCGTTTGTATGGGGCGCCGATCCTGCGGAAGCCGTCCACAATGCGGTGGTGTTGGAGGAGGTCGCCTTTATGAAATTCCACGCATTGATGCTCGAGCCAAATCTCCCGCCCATGCAGCAGGAACTGTTAGACAAGCACTATTTGAGAAAACACGGCGTAAACGCCTATTATGGACAGAAGAAGAAATCATAAAAGGAGAATTCCCATGATCGATCTGAAACAACTCGAAGTCTGGTTTGTGACCGGCAGCCAGCATCTGTACGGTCCAGAAACCCTGGAACAGGTAGCCGAAAACTCAAAAACCATCGCGGCCTCCCTGGATGAAAAGCTGCCTGTCAAAGTGGTGTTCAAACCGGTATTGACCACCCCGGATGCAATTCTCAGTCTTTGCCTGGAGGCCAACTCCGCGTCAAACTGCATTGGTCTGATTACCTGGATGCACACCTTCTCCCCGGCCAAAATGTGGATCGCCGGTCTATCCACGCTCAAGAAACCGTTCGTGCATCTGCATACACAATTCAACGCGGAAATCCCCTGGGCCGAAATCGATATGGATTTCATGAACCTGAACCAGTCCGCGCACGGCGACCGCGAGTTCGGCTTCATCGGCAGTCGCATGCGCCTGAACCGTAAAGTGGTCGTCGGTCACTGGCAGGATCCTGAAGTGCACGCGCAATTGGAAGTCTGGGCGCGCGCCGCCAGCGCCTGGTACGACTGGCAGGGCATGAAAGTCGCGCGCTTCGGCGACAATATGCGCGATGTGGCCGTCACGGAAGGCGACAAAGTCGAAGCCCAGATCCAGCTTGGCTATGGCGTCTACGGTTACGGCGTCGGGGATTTGGTCGCTGCGGTGAATAAAGTCCCGGATGGCGAAGTGGATGACCTGGTGAAAGAGTATCTGGACCTCTACGATGTAGTTTCGTCCCTGCATCCCGAGGGCGAGCGGCATCAGTCCCTGCGCGAGGGCGCACAAATCGAACTCGGGTTGCGGCATTTCCTGGAAGACGGAGGCTTTAGCGCTTTCACCACCACCTTCGAAGATCTGCATGGACTGGCACAATTGCCCGGACTGGCCGTCCAGCGCCTGATGGCGGACGGCTACGGCTTTGGCGCTGAAGGCGACTGGAAAACATCCGCCCTGGTGCGCGCCATGAAGGTCATGAGTGTGGGTCTGGAACACGGCACCAGCTTCATGGAGGATTACACCTATCATTTCAGCGCATCCGGCGACAAGGTCTTGGGCGCGCATATGCTGGAAATCTGCGCCTCGATTGCCGCCACCAAACCCACGTTGGAAATCCTGCCCCTCTCGATCGGCGGCAAGGCCGACCCGGTGCGTCTGATCTTCGATTCACAGACCGGTCCGGCGGTTGCAGCCTCCATGGTTGACATGGGCAAACGCTTCCGCCTGATCATCAACGAAGTGGACGTCGTCCCGACCGAAGCGCCTCTTCCCAAGCTGCCGGTTGCCCGCGCACTATGGACGCCGAAACCGGATCTCAAGATAGCGGCAGCAGCCTGGATCCTGGCAGGAGGCGCGCATCACACCAGTTTCAGTTATGACGTCACATCATCACATCTACAAGATTTCGCTGAGATGGCAAACATCGAATTGTTATTGATTGATGAACATACCAAATTGAACGAGTTCAAGAAGGAACTACGCTGGAACGATCTCTATTACCGTCTTGCAAACGGCCTCTAAAATCAACTATGATATGTAAGAGCATCTTCATTATTAATGGGAGAAGATGCTCTTACAAAATCTGTCATACGAGGTGCAGATAGCAAATGCTGAAAACAAACCACACGTACGCAATTATCTGGGATATGGATGGGGTTTTGGTCAACACGGGCGAGTATCATTATCAAGCCTGGAAACAAACCTTCGACGAACTGGATGTTCCTTTCTCAAA
>JASFRG010000177.1:0-9445 GCA_050115035.1 Anaerolineales bacterium
AGTGGATCAAGATTGGCGGTAGGCTCGTCCAGAATCAGAATAGGCGCATCCGTGAGCAAAGCGCGCGCAATTCCCAGCCGCTGGCGCTCTCCACCTGATAGGCGTAATCCCCGCTCGCCGATAAAGGTATCATAGCCTTTTGGCAACATCAGTATGAATTCATGGATTCGAGCCTGCCTGGCTGCATCCTCGATCTCTTCCTGTGATACAGACGGACGAGCCAGCTTCAGATTATCACGCACACTGGCATTGAAGAAGTACGAACTTTGTGAGACCGCCGCGCATCGCGACCTGACTTCATCCTGTTCCAGGCCATGCAGTGATTCGCCGCTCAGACGAATATCCCCCGAACCGTACTCCCAGAATCGCAACAGCAGATTGACGATCGTGCTCTTTCCCGCGCCGCTCGGCCCAACAACCGCGAGGCTTTTGCCTGCCTCTAGCTTGAAAGAGACTTTTTTAATCGCTGGAAATGTCTGATTGGGATAGGAGAAAGAGAGATTAGAGAATTCGAGAGTCGAGAGACGTTCTTTTGAGTTACTGTACTCTCTTTTCTGTTCTCTGTGCACTTCAACTACAGGTTGGGCATCTACAATCTCTAATAACCTGCCCGCTGAAGTCCTTACACTTTCCCACATCTGAGCCGCCAGGGGCAAGGGTGTGACCGCTTCAAAGGAGGCCAGTGTCAAAAGCGTCAGTGTACCGAGCATCGCGCCTGCAAGCTGACCATCCTCCACCAGGGGAATTGTCAAGAGTAGCACCGTCCACATGCCCAGGTTCGTAATTGTGACAGCCAGCGCAGATTGCAATCCGTTGATACGCGCCATTTGATGTTGAGCCGTTCCATAATCTTGTCCGGTTCTAGAAATGAGACTCAACCGGTCCGCAGCACGCCCATAGGCTAAAATATCGGGCAGGCCTTGAATACCGTCTACAAGTTGCGTGTGCAGGTCAGAACGCAAACTAATGAGTGCCTTGCCTGGTCCGCGGCTGAGGAATTGGAAGATAAATGGCAGGATCAAGCCAAGGGTGATGAAAAAGCCAAGTAGAACAAGAGCGAGCAAAGGGTAGAACGAAGCGAGAAAGATGAAGACGCCGATTGCGGTCAACAGAGCGACCAACGGCGGCGCAACCACGCGCACGTAGAAGTTTTCCAGCGTTTCCACATCACCGATGATACGGGCCAACAGGTCGCCGGCACGGTATTCCATCAAACGGGCAGGGGCCAGCGGTTCGAGTTTCTCGTAAAACCAGACTCGTAATCGCGAAAGTAAACGGAAGGTTACATCGTGCGAGACCAGGCGTTCGGCGTAACGGAAAACACCGCGGCTGATACCAAAGAAGCGTACTCCGACAATCGCCACTTGCAGCTCTGCCACAGAGGGGTGCAGCGCGGCAGTCGAAATCAGCCAGGCGGAAGTGCCCATCAGCGAGACATTAGCCCCGATGGTTAAAGTGCCCAATAACACGGATAGGGCTACCCAATTCCAGGAGCCAGAAAGGAAAGAGAGCAGGCGGGGGAGGATGTGCGATTTCTGATTTCCGATTGACGATTTACGATTGAGGGGTGATGGCTCAATATAAGTAGAAACTAGCGAGGATCGGGAAGTAGTCGAAGTTTTTTGGGCCTTCTTTTTACTTTTTCCGTTTTCCGTTTTACTAAAATCATAAACGTTGACCATTCTCGCGTACGCGCCACCCTTCGCCATCAACTCTTTATGCATTCCCTGTTCTACGATCTGACCATTGTCAAGCACGATGATTTTGTCAGCCTGGAAAACGGTGTTCAGGCGATGGGCGATGGTTATGACCATTTTTCCTTGCATGAGCTGGCGGGTGGATTCTTCCAACAGGGATTCGGTTTCCGGGTCAAGGCTGGAGGTGGGCTCATCCAGGATCAGGATGGGAGCGTCTTTCAGGAAAGCGCGCGCTATAGCAAGGCGTTGCGCCTGTCCGCTGCTGAGACGGGCACCGCCTTCACCGATGACAGTCTCATATTTTTCCGGAAGTGAATTGATAAACTCATGCAAATGGGCAGCCCTGGCAGCTTCGATGACCTGCTCATTTGTGGCATCAGGATTGCCGAAACGTATGTTGGCAGCTAGGGTATCGTGGAAGAGATAAGGATTTTGCGGAACCCAGGCGATTTCAAAACGCGAACTCCACAAATTGAGCAAATGCTGCGAATTTTCTAACTGATTATTCGCGTGTTTCGTATTATTTGCGATATTCGTGTTGAAGGAAATAGAACCTTCCGTCGGATGGATGAAGCCAAGGAGTAAATTGATCAATGTGCTTTTCCCCGCGCCGCTAGGACCAACCAGAGCAATGTGTTGACCAGATTGGATTTGCAGGTTGATGATATCCAAAGCCGGGGTGGTTTCTTCCGGGTAGGTGAAGGAAACATTTGATAATTCGATACTCGAGATCCGGGAATCGGGAATTGTCGTTTGGTGATTGGAGGTACGATTCCTGATTCCCATTTTCCGATTCTCTGTGGGTGTATCTAAAATTTCAAATACCCTTTTCGCGGCGCTCGTACCTGCCATCCCGGCGTGGAAACGTGCGCCTAACATGCGTAGCGGCAGGTAGAACTCAGGGGCAAGGATAAGCAGGAAGAAGGCTTCACGGAATTCCATCCGGGCATATAACAGTCGCAATCCGATCTCTACAGCGATGACGGCAGTGCTGAGCGTGGTAAGCAATTCCAGTACCAATGCCGAAAGGAAGGTAATACGTAAGACAGCCATCGTCCGCTCACGGAACTGGTCGTTGACTCTGGCAATACTTTTAGTGTGGGCTTTGGATTGTCCGAATATCTTGAGTGTGGTCAGACCCTGCAAACTGTCTAAAAAATGCGCGGAAAGAAGGCTGAGCGTATCATACTGACGGTTGGTGACGATCTCCGCACCTTTTCCGATCAGGATCATGAAAAACGGAATCAGTGGCGCTGTGAGGAGCAGAATGATTCCCGAAAGAAGGTCAAGAGGAAAGACAAAAACCAAAATCGAGAGAGGTACGAGAAAGGTGATGACCAACTGCGGCAGATACTGGCTGAAATACGCGTCCAGCGCTTCGATGCCTTCCACAGCAGCGGTGGTTAAATCACCGGTTCGCTCGCGTTGGGTGTAGGCAGGCCCTAATGCCTGGATGTGGGCAAAAAGGCGTTCGCGCAGGTCCGTTTTGACGTGCACAGCAACCGCATTGGCGCTGACCTCGTTTACCCAGGCAAGAAGTCCGCGCCCCGCAATGATGACCAGCATCAAGCGCAGCCAAACGCTCAACTGGGTAAGCGTCTGTCCTTGAAGAAAAATACCGTCTACGGTGCTGCTCAGGAGCCAGGCCTGCCAAATGGTCAGGATGCCGGCCAGAAGTCCAGAGAGAACCGTGATCGTCAGGCTGAAGCGGGTGTCACGTGCGAGCGTGAGAAGTCGTTTGTGCATAAAAACAGACCGGGAACGAGTCCCGGTCTATTATATAATGCCCTGATTACAAATTGCGCTTCCTACATCGATATAAGGTGCAATTTGTGATCGTGAAGGATATATCGGCATCCTGCATAAACGGCCCGGCCTAGGGAACCTTTAACCAGACCAGGTAGTCAGGGCTACTCCATTCGGCCAGTGTGGTTAAATCACGTGAATCAACAATCGTAAAGTGATGCTCATTCTCGCTGTTGACGTAAACGCTCGAAGCCAGGATCGGCTCACCATTCAGACGTCGGGTGGGCACCAGCCAGGTATTGTTCTCGATGCGCGTGACGGGTTGATTGGTAGTCGTGCCATAGATTTGCGTCCAGCCGCTGTCATGCTCCTGGTTCCAGCCATGCAGAAACAGGTATTGACCATCGTAAGAGATGGATATATCACTGGCTTCGTTATCATACCGGGATAGTCGTTTGCCATCGCTGGCACGGACGATTTGCAACCCAAGCGAATTTTCTATGATCTCCCATCCATTGCTTATTTCATCGCCCAATTCGCTACTCTGACCGACGATATAAAGGGTCTCGCCATCCGGTGAGATAGCAACTTGTTTGGAAGTGCCTTCTGCCACTTTGGCGCGTGCAACACCAGCTGTTAAAGAGAGCAGCCGCTCCATCCAGGAAAGTTGCGGCTGAATTTCCATGGAACCATATTCTTGCGCCTCGAAGTCAACAGTTGTTAGTTTGTCTTCCTTGGCATGGACAATGTACAGATTGTCCTGTCCTGGAGCAAAGGTCAGGCCAGGGAAATAGTAGATGGCATTGCCAGGTTGGGTAAAGTCAACAGGTTCATCACTGTTTTCATCCTTTGGCAGGATGCCATGACGCACACCTTCCAGGTCCGCTTCCCACAACACACTCAAATCCGTGCTATCCAGCAAAGTGACGAATGGAGGTTCGGGATTCATTTGGTTTACTGTGGATGGATTTTCGGTCCTATATCCATAGATCATCAACCCATCACCATCGGATGTGAACTTCATCTGGTTGACAAGAAAATCCATCGAAGCCTGCAGTGCGGCCGTTTTCGATTTGCCAGGGGGGCTGTCCACATTGAGAACGAGTACCTGACTGTTATTATTACCGTAGGCGATAGCCAGATGTTTGCCATCGGGACTGAAATCCATCGCATTTACGTAAGCGTCGAGTTTCAATTCCTGGACATGATCTTCCCATGCCTCAAGGTCAATCAGGTGCAGGCTGCCGCCATGAGGATATTGGGGAGTTACGTGCCCAATCACTGCCAGCCTGCGCCGGTCTGGGGAGAACGTGTATGTGTAATCCAGTCCCAGGGAAATGGGTTCGTAATCCGCTAGCGCCTGGCCGCTGGTCGGGTCGATTGGAACTAACCGGTGACCTGTCGAATCGTCCTTCCAGAAGCCAGCCAGGATGCTCGCGGAGAGTGTTCCTTCTTTGGTATATACGTCCGCTGGTTCAAAATTTTTCGGAGTTAGGCCTGACTTTTCAGATGGCAATTGGGTGGCGGGACCTTTGTCAGGGAGTGCTGAACAGGCAGCCAGTACCAGGAAGAGTGTTATCGACAGAATTTTTCTAACAGTAAGCATGTTTACCTCCGTACTATAAGTACACCGCCGGAGGTTCACAAGTTCCCGATTATCTGAGCGATTCCGCAATTCGTAGGGTTTCTTCGAGAGGCAAATCTGATTCAAGGCGATAGGTGATTTCGTCTTCTTCCCAGATCAAGGTGTTGCCTGCCACCGTTCGCCGAAAGACGTATGATCCGCTGGTCAGTTCAACCAGGTACGGCCCTTGAGCCCAAACCGCATATTTCCCGTTCACCTGTGTCTCCTGGATCACGTGCGGCTGGTATTTGCTTACCTGAATACCCTCGGGGCCAATCTCGTGCAGGCTCAGACGAACTCGCTCGGGTTCGGCTGGATCGGTCCAGACCAGGATGACCATTCGCCCCTCTTCCTGAAGGAATACATGGTCCGGTCTGCCCAGGTCATCAGGATATTCAGGCAGACGAATTGGGAAGGGGGCGCTGATCCGTGCGTTGAGAAGGGACGTCTCCCCCGCCAGGTCAGATATTGTGACCGTATACTGTGGCTCGTAAACACCCGATGTGGGCATAGCTGCCTCTGGGATGACAGCAACTGGTGTAGCAGTCGTCGGGAATTGGGGCAGGGATGGTTCGGCGGTGGAAGTTGGAGCAGACGGGAAAATACGCACCACACCCACCTGGAAAAAGCGGATGATCTCAGCACGCACGCCTGGCACGGCAAACAGGACTGCCAGCACCAAAGCCAGCAATCCGGTCACCACCCAGGCGCTTCGCAAGCTGACTTTCGGCCTGCTCCCGCTTTCGAGGCGATTCATCACCGCCGCAGCCACATCCGGCGTGGAAGGATATTGGAAGCTTTTCGCAATTTCTCTTATACGCTCTTCAGAAATGGAATTGGTTTGCATGTTCATTCGACGATCTCTTTCAGTTCGGGATAATTGCGTTCGATGATCCCGCGAAGTTTGCTGAGAGCACGATGCAGACGGGACTTGACCGTCCCAGCGGGTATATCCAACACATCAACCATCTCGTTCTCCGAAAGGTCCAAAAAGTAGCGCAAATAGATCACTTCCTGGAATGGTCTGGTCATCTTTTTCACAGCCTGCCAGAGCGTCTGGTTTTCATCTTCCGGTTCGATGTCGGTTACTTTGATTCCTTCCGGGTCTTGTTGGGCGAAGCGTGTTAAGGCTGAGAGATATCGGCCGATTGAACGGTGGCGGTTATGGGCCAGGTTCGAAGCGATGCGCAGCAGCCACGGACGCAACGGGCGTTCTGTGTCAAATCGTTTCAAAGATTTATAGGCGCGCAGAAAGGTTTCCTGGGCGATATCTTCCGCCTCGTCGGGATCTCCCATCAGGAGATAGGCGAGCCGGAAGACCGGCTCCTGATGCGCGCGCATCAGGTCCTCCCAGGCAGCTTGGTTGCCCTGACGGGCCAGGCGGATCTGTTTGGCTTTAGTCACTCACTTTTCCGGAAAAACCATTTCATAAAAAATACACCGGCGAGACCTGTTTGGTTCCCACCGGTGTATTGTATCTCTCAAATGTTCTGGATACAGTTGAACTGCATCCAGAACAAACCTTAATAGGTATGGGTTTTTGGATCGGTTGATACGCGCTTGCGGAAAACCCAGTAGGTGTATCCCTGATAGGCCAGAACAATCGGGACGAAAATGAGCGCCACAATCGACATGACTTGCAATGTGTAAGGCGATGAGGATGCATTTTGGATCGTCAGACTGTATGCGGGATCCGTGCTGGAAATCATCACGCGTGGGAAGAGCAGCATGAAGAAGCTGATCTGTGTCAGCACCAGGTGAAAGGCAGTCATGGCAAAAGCCCAGCCGTCCATTTTGCGTGGCAAGAATACCAGACCCACTAAGGCGATGGAAGCCACTGCACCAAGGGGATAGATGCCCGGGTCGATACCCAGATGGGCGATGAAGTCGGTAGCGAAGAAAGTCCAGATGGCGTAGACCAAAACGATGATCATGGCCGGACCCCACAGCCTGCGTGCCAGAGCGCGGGCGCGTTCCTGCATCTCGCCTTCCAGTTTCAGGGTGAGAAATACGCTGCCATGCAAGGCAAATACAGACAGAGACAACAGCCCACCGACTATGGTATAGCCATTACCGTTGATCAGCAGAGTCAGTAGGTTACCGGTAAACTGCATGTCTGCGTTAATAGGCACACCCGCCGCCAGGTTGGCGAAGGCTACCCCGAGCAACAGTCCCGGGATCAGGGAACCGACGAAGATCGCCCAATCCCACATGCTGCGCCACCTGGGGTTGTAATTCTTCGAGCGGAACTCGAAGGCCACGCCGCGGATGATCAGCCCAAACAGCAACAGGAACAGCGCCAGATAAAAGCCGCTGAACATGGTGGCGTACCACATGGGGAAAGCAGCGAACATAGCGCCGCCAGCCGTTATCAACCAGACCTCGTTGCCGTCCCAGTGTGGTCCGATGGTGTTGATAATGGCACGGCGTTCCTCATCCTTTTTACCAAGGAAGGGCAGCACCAGACCTACGCCGAAATCAAAACCTTCAAGAACGAAGAAACCGATCCACAAGATGGCGATCAGGACGAACCAGATGATTTGTAGAATTTCAGGTGACATTTCAAGCCTCCTTTAGCTTTGCTCGCTGAGCAGGCTGGGATCACCGATAACACCTGCATCTGTGGCATCTGGTCCGGCTTTGGCAAAGCGGGTTAGCAGATAAACATCCGCGACCATCAAAACCGCGTAGATGACAACGAAACCGAGTAGCGTGAACAGCACCATCCCGGCAGAGTTGGTCGGCGTAATCCCCTGCTCGGTTTTCAACAACCCCTGCACGATCCAGGGTTGGCGTCCCATTTCGGTCAGGACCCAGCCGCTGGAGTTGGCGATATAGGGCAGGGCAATTGTCAAGGGTACCCATTTCATCCATCGCATCCATTTTTCCGGCCAGTTCTTGAGCATTATATAAATCGCGTAGGCGCCCACAGCGACCATGATCAGCGAAGCCGTAAACATGAAACGGAAAGCCCAGTATGTGACCACCATCAACGGAACGTAATCGCCCGGGCCATATTTCTGCACATACTCAGCTTGCACATCATTGACACCGCGGACTTCACAGGTCAGGTTGTTGCAGGCGATCAGGCTGAGCATACGCGGGATGCGCCACTCCCAGACCAGGTTTTTTCCTGACAGATCGCCGATGGTGATGATCGAAAATGAAGCCGGCTGTTCGGTCTCCCAGAGCGCTTCGATGGAGGCCATTTTCATAGGTTGGGTTTCCATCACGTAACGTCCCTGTTCGTGCCCGCCTATGCCCGTCACAATCGTAAAGACCAGAGCGACGATGGCACCAAGTTGGAAGGAATATTTGAAGAACTCTTTGTCTTTCTCCTTCTTTTGGGCCAAATGCCAGGCGCTGATGCCCAGCACGAAGAATCCTGCCGTAGACAGCCCGGCTGCGATCGTGTGCCAGAAGAAGATCCAGCCTTTGGGATTGGTGATCAGTGCGAAGAAATCGTTCAAAACGAGACGGCCCGTCTCCAAGCTGGCGGGGTCATATCCGACCGGATGCTGCATAAAGCCGTTCGCCAGTAGGATCCACAGCGCCGAGAGATTCGAGCCAATGGCCACCAGCCAGATAGATGCCAGGTGCAATTTCTTGGGAGCACGATCCCAGCCGAAAATCCAGATGCCCAGGAATGTGCTTTCCAGGAAAAAAGCCATCAAGGCTTCGATGGCCAGCGGCGCGCCAAAAATATCACCCACAAAGCGGCTGTATTCCGACCAGTTCATGCCGAACTGGAATTCCTGCACAATTCCGGTCACCACACCCATAGCGAAGTTGATCAGGAACAGCTTGCCCCAGAACTTCGCCAGGCGCTTGAACTTTTCATCGCCTGTGCGGTAATATTGCGTGTGCAGCAGTGCGATGATCCACGAAAGCCCCAGCGTCAACGGGACGAAGAAGAAGTGGTAAATCGTGGTCGAAGCGAACTGCCAACGAGATAAGATGACAGGATCCATTGAACCTCCATTCTGATAATTCTGTGTGACAACTGTCACAAACCATTTATACTACAACAGGAGAAAAAATTTCTGATTTGAGAAATTAATTATGCCTGTTGCTAAAAACTATCCTGGGATTCCTCCCTGGATAGATGTTATTAATAAATTGTTGTAGCGAATAGACGGATGATTTGGTAGCGTCCCTCCCGGACTTATGCCTCCTTCCCGCTTCTCTCTACGCCTCAGCCTGCTCTGTGCCCAACGGAACCACATCCGCCACTGAGGCTGCTTCTTGCGCCAACTCGTCGAAAGTGGTGTTTTCCAGTTCCTGAAGGATCAAAGCCTGTAAGCGTGCCCACCGGCAGCGGACTGGGCAACTGTCATCAAAGGGACAGGTTCCGCCCCCGTGCAAACATTCTGAAATC
>JASFRG010000178.1:0-9299 GCA_050115035.1 Anaerolineales bacterium
CGTTTCCCCCATACCTTCATTATCCAGGTCTGCGAAGGGGTCTTTATGGCGTGCAGTACGAACAGGTTGGGGAAGATCGTTCTCCCGAATAAATGATATTTTCTCACGCAGGGTTGCCAGGTTGTATTTTCCGTCCAATGTTTTTATTTTGATTCTGCGGTCATACAGGAAAGCGTGCAACTTATTTGCTAACAAAGCGCGCCCGATTTCTTTGATCCGATCCTTAAACATGTAACCGATGACCAGCGCTACAAATACCGGAAAGGTGAAATTTCCGTATACACTCTGAAAGTAAAAGGCAACAATCGTAGCAAATATCATCGATATCCCTGCCGCGAAAGCCATTAAGATTTGTTCCATACCTCGCCCCTCACGTTTTGCATCGATTGAAAGGTGCAGGATCGAACTGACATATTTTTTCAGAACAGAAGCTCGAAATGCGTATACTTCGTTCGCACCACCTTCTTTAAGAATAGAACCGTATCCATGAGTTTGGCGATGATTTCTTTCCGTTTCAACGATTTTATTCAAATCGTCGAGGCTTTGAGATTTTTGTGATTTCTTGAAGTATTGAGACACAATCTGAAATAATTCTGTTGCGCTTTCTTGGATCAATAGACTGATGTATTCGTCGACAAGCGAATAAGCTAAAAAAATGTTTTCTTTAACAATGGGTTGATTTAGTTCTGCATAAAATGACCTGTAATGAGCACTGATCTGTTGGGATTGGGTGATGAATTCCTCAATCAGGTTTTCTACAAGGGCATGGATTTTGGATTTGGTAGAAGCGTTCTGAATGCGTTTATCTACCAGATTCAGGTGTTCGCGCAGAGCACTTTTGAACATAGCACCAAACAGTTTGAGCGCTTTAATTAAACGTTCGTTCAGCTCTTCATCCTGGTACCAGTTTGCCTTTGCAACGGTCTCCTGTGCAATTTTGAGTGGTGAGGCTTCGCTATCAATCAGATCACGGAGGCTTAACATTGGCGTCTTAATGCGAATATAGTTTTTGACTTCCCGATAGAATTCACTCTTTTGATAGCTATCTTCGGTAATGCCAAGGCTTTTTGGGAAGAAGATATATGTTGAAATACGATAATGGGTTTTCTTTCCTTTACCTAATTCGTAATCCAATTTAAGTTCAACCTGATATCGGTCATGTGAAATTGCCGATTGTTGAATTGTTTCAAGCATGTGTTTCCTTTTCAATTTCTATAAATCTATATTGCAATCTATTCTTTTAACAAATAACGGTTCTGTCATTACAGGGTGGGTGGTAAACTGACCAGAATCGCTGGATACAGAAGGATTCAACATGCTAGCCGAAATTTAGCATTTCGTCAAACTACCTTGACGTTGAGAATACTATCCCGGGGGATGTTAGAAGACGGTTGCGGCAATTCAGAGTGCGTTTTCAAAATACGTGATGATTGGCCGCTTACCGGGTTTCCCCTCCACTGCGATGACATCAATTTGCCAGTGGTCGATCTCCTTTTCTTGCGAGTAGTGTTCAGCTGCCGCGATCATGTGTTCTTGCTTGCGCGGCGTGACCGAGATCTCCGGCGGACAATAGCTGCTGGTGGTGCGCGTTTTTACTTCCACGAAGCTGATTATGCCTTCTTTCTTGGCTATGATATCAATTTCGCCGTATGGCGTGCGCACATTGCGGGCAATTACTTTGTAGCTTTGCTGCTCTAAATAGTCTGCTGCAACGTTTTCGCCCCATGCTCCGATCTATTGTCTGTGCGTGCTCATACTCGGAAGCGTTCCAGGATGTTGAGCAGGCGTTCATCCCAATCCAGTTTGTGGTGGCGAGGTTCATTGGCTAATTTCTCATAATGTCCGGTCATCATTTGGGTTGTAAGTTCAATATCGTATTTTTGGGATACTTTTCGAGCCATCTGGCCCATTTTCTTTCGATGTTGACTTTGCAAGCACATGCGAGTTAGTTTGGCGGTGAAAGCTGGTAGATTTCTGGTGGAAAGCAATCCTGTTATGCCATCTTCGACACTATCGCCTACGCCAGGGGAGTAAATGCCCATGACCGGTAAGCCGGCTCCCATAGCTTCGATAACCGAGAGCGGATGTACTTCGCTTACGGAGGCAGTCACAAAAACATCACACATGGCCAGATAGCCGGGCATTTTGTCGTACGGGATCTGCCCTGCAAATTGGACAAATTCTATGATTTGGAGATTACTGGCCAAGGTTTGTAATTCTACTTTTATCGGACCATCGCCTACGAGCAGCAATCGCACATTTTCGACAGCCTGCACCACACCGGCAAAAGCCTGCAAGAGAAAGTCCAGGTTCTTCTCTGGTCCCAGGCGGCCCGTGTAGATCAGCAAAATATCGTCCTCGCTGAAGCTGTATTCCGCCCGGGATAGAGGTTCAGCTTGAATAAAGCGCGCCAGTTCGACCCCGTTAGGCACGATTTCGATCGGGATTTCTACATCAAGTTCGCGCAGGATTTTTTCCATGCCAGGGGATGGCGAAATGACCAGATTGACTGCCTCACAAAACGAAGGCATGTATGCCCGTAATAATCCTTCGCTGATTTCTTCAGGTAGTAAAGGGAAATATGCCTGTGCGTATAAATCGTAGCGTGTATGGTTGGTAAATACGATGGGAAGCCGTGCAGGGCGGCAATAATGCAACGCCAATCGTCCACTCAGGAAAGGGTGATGAACGTGCACGATGTCCATGCTCTGGAGCAGTTTTTTTGCTTCGCGGGAATATTTCAGAGAAAGGAAAAAACCTGTGTCGGCCAGTGGCAGGCCTGGGCTTCGTATGACACGCGGTTCGTCGTCCTGGTGATCGGGTTCACTGAAGGTGAACACATAGACTTCGTGTCCTGCCTTTTCTAGATAGTGTTTATTCAGGTCAATATAATTGGTAATGCCGCTGACGTAGGGTTTATAAGCGTCTGCCATCATGCCAATGTGCATGAGTCCGCCTTTCGTGTCAATCGAACGGTGTGGGGTGGTACCTGTCCAGGGTTTTCTAAGGACGATTATAATGCTTGTGGGTAAATTTTATGGAGTAGAATAAATGCCCTTGAGGAGCTATGGTTCGATTAATTTTACGTGATAAAGAATTTGAAGTGCGCCAGGGTATGGACTTGCTAGCGGCGTTGGAGAAGTGCGATATTCTGTCCGAATCGGTGATTGCGACCCGTGATGGGGAGCTGATTTTGGATGATGAAATCCTGAAGGATGGGGATGTCATCAAGCTGGTAGCTGTGATTTCGGGGGGAGCGGGATTCGGGAGCTGTGAATCGGAGTGCGATAATATGTCCAGTCTCCGATTCTCGAATAACGAGGTCCGAACGTGAAATGTCGTAAATGCGGTTCGAAAGCCTCGGTCAATATGCGCCAGCACAAACTTGCCTTGTGCAAGGAGCATTACCTCGAATGGTTCCCTGAGCAGACTGAGCGCTTCATCAAAAAATATGAGATGTTCACCCGCGAGGAGAAGATCCTGGTGGCAGTTTCGGGTGGCAAGGATTCGCTGGCGTTGTGGGATATTCTTACCCGGCTTGACTATCAGGCGGATGGCTTGTATATCGGTTTGGGAATTGAAGAAGATATTGGTTATTCGTCTGAATCGCATCGTCTGACCCGGAAGTTCGCCGACGAACGAGACTTGAAATTGCACTACGTAGATGTAGAAGCAGAATACGGACAGCCTATCCCGGTGCTTTCGGAGTTGACGCATCGTGGAAAGGGACGTCCCTGCTCCGTTTGCGGGCTGACCAAGCGACACGTCATGAACCGCATCGCCCGGGATCTTGGATATGCTGTGCTCGCGACAGGCCACAACCTCGACGACGAAGCGGCTGTTCTGTTCGGGAATACGATCAACTGGTTGGGAGAGTACCTACTGCGGCAAAGCCCGGTCTTGCCTGAAAGTCCGGGGCTGGCGCGTAAGGTCAAGCCCTTGTGCAGGTTCTATGAGAAGGACATGACCGCTTACACACTCTTACGGGGCATCGAATATATTTATGAGGAATGTCCTTATGCAATCGGATCGAAAACAACCTATTACAAGGAACTGCTCAATCAACTGGAAGCTGAACGTCCGGGCGCAAAATTAACTTTCTACTTGAAGTTTCTCGAAGCCCGCAAGCAGGGATTGTTCGCGGAGCAGGAGAAGGTACAGGCCAAACTCAACCCCTGTCCAAACTGCGGACAGCCGACCTCGGCACCAGGTCTGTGTTCCTTTTGTCGTTTGATGGAGCGGGTGGCGCTGACCTCAATGAATGCAACTAAGTAGGAGGATATTTTGTTAAAAATTACCGCTACCGATGCCTGGAGGAAAACGCATCCCAGTGCGCAAATAGGTTTGCTGGAAGTTTCGGGTGTGGACAATACGCAATCTGGTCTTGCATTGGATCAGGAAAAGCGTGCTGTTGAGGGACGCTTGCGGGAGAGATATGAAGATTTCACTCGCGAAGATTTTCTGGCGTTGCCGGTGATGGAAGCATACCATCGCTATTATCGCAAGTTTGGGTACACTTATCATGTTCTGCTGCAACTGGAATCGGTTGCCCTCAAAGGCAAGTCCCTGCCAAGTGTTTCACCCTTGGTGGATGCTAATTTCGCCGCCGAATTGGAGTCTCTTATCCTGACGGCGGGTCATGATGTGAATCAACTTGAAGCACCGCTCTTGATCGATGTCGCTCGCGAAGGGGATGAGATCACACAAATGAACGGCAAACGAAAAGAAGTGCCGGTGGGGGATATGTTGATGTGTGATGCAAATGGCGTTGCCTGCACCATTTTGCGCGGACAGGACAACCGCTCACCTATTTCAAAAACGACAACGCATGTGCTGTACGTATCTTATGTGCCTGCTGGAGTGACAGAAGAGCAGGTTCGTGCACAACTGTATGCGATTGAAGAGTATGTGCGCTTGTTTGCGCCAAATTGTGTAACAGAGCAGTCCAAAATAATCTTTTCATAACCTTGACAAAACCTGTGCACTCGATTAGAATTCAATCCGTGATGAGAAAGAAGGTCACGGATTTCGTTTGTTATTTTCAAGGTAGTCGTGAATACCATGTCCAAACTTGCACATCTTAAATTCAACGATCCCGCACCTGACGTGGAGCTTCTGGATACAGAAGGAAAACGCGTCAACTTGGCTTCACTGTGGCAAGAAAAAATATTAATCCTGGCTTTCACGCGGCACTTTGGCTGCCCGCAATGTAAGGAGATGGTTGATACACTTTCTACTGCGGCGCCGGAGATCAAGTCCAATGGGTTGGGATTAGCTTTTGTCACGCAGGGCATACCTGAAGCTGCCAAAACCTTTTGTGAAGAGCGCGCTCCCGGACAATTGTGCCTAGCGGATCCGGAACGAAACGCGTACCGTGTCTATGGGCTTGAACGCGCTACTATCTGGCAGACTTTTCTTTCGTGGCGGGTTTGGCAATCCAATAAGCGATTGAAAAAGGAGCGCGGTTGGAACACGGACCTGCCGCCTTCAGGTCAGGATTCTATGCAGTTGGCGGGTACGTTTGTCATCAGCACAGATGGCCGCATCCGTTTGCCGTATTACTACGATAATATCGCCGATCACCCTCCTGTGGATTTGCTCTTGCACGGCGTGATGGGCATGGATTGGAACCAGCCTTTTGAGGGGCCGGTAGGAACATAGTATTGGACACGGATTACACGGACAAAACGGATTTTTTCCGAGATTTCGAACGGAATCCGTACTTTCAGTGGAATCCGCGTCCCAAAGGTTTTTATGAGAACTTTTTTTCTTGCTTTTTACCTTGCACTAAAAGAAATCTGGCGTAACAAGGGACGCTTTTTCCTTGTCAGCCTGGTGATCGCATTGATCACCCTGCTTGTGTTATTCATCGCTGCCCTTGGCGAAGGGTTGGCAGATGGCAACCGTCAGTATGTCGCCAACCTGGATGCGGATTTGATCGTTTTCCTGGAGAAATCGGACTTCAACATCTCGTCCAGCCGCTTGGAAACCAACACCATCCGGGCCGTGCGGCGTGTGGACGGTGTGGCCAATGCCGGGGAGATCTATACTTCCACCAGCGAAATTGTCTCGTTACCAGAACCGCTTAAGATTTCGCTTTTGGCGGCGGAATCGGGAAAACCGGGTATGCCGCCATTAATCGAGGGCAGACCCTATCGGGGGGGCGAAGCGGACGAGACTGTCGTCGATGAAGGCATTGCGCTCCGTACCGGCATCAAGGTTGGTGATGAGATCGAGATCCGTTCCACGCAGGGCACCGAAGACGAGTTTTTCAGATTGGAAGTAGTCGGGCTGGTAGGCGAACAATCCTATTTCTTCCAACCGACGATTTTCGTTCCGCCCGCTACCTGGGAGCGGATGCGTCCGCAGCCTCTCTCGGACCTGAACGACACCACACCATACCCGAACATCATCGCGGTCAAGTTGGAAAATCCAGCCTGGGTTAATCCGATGAAGGCGCGTTTGGAAAGGCTGGTCAGTAATATTGAGGTAGCCGATATCGAAACGACCATAAACAACATCCCCGGGTATTCAGCCCAACAAAGCACAGTACAGACCCAGGGAGCGTTCACATTGCTGATCGGTATCCTGGTGATCGGCGGATTTTTCCAGATCCAGGTATTGCAGAAAGTGCCGCAGATCGGCGTACTCAAGGCGATTGGGTCATCGAATGCAGCCGTCGGACTGGCGGCGGTGGTGCAGATTATTGTGACAACGGCCATGGGTGTCGCCATTGGCGGCGGCTTGACCTATCTGTTTTCGTTGGGTTTCCCGCCTACCATTCCGTTGACCTTCAATGGCACACGCTCGCTGTTGGCGGTCATTGCTTTGCTGCTAATTGGCCCATTGGGCGGTATGGTATCGATCATTTATGCGGTGCGGATTGAACCGCTTAAGGCGTTGAAGTTGGGATAAAAGATTTTGTGACCCTGAGCGGAGTGAAATGATGTCGAAGTGTAAGTGCTCTATTGCATGCCCTTCGACTGCGGTCGTCGCTAGCACTTCTTCCTCCGCTCAGGGCCAATAGTTTCAGGAGTTATTATTATGAGTGCGGTTGCACTGGAAGTTCGTAACATAGTCAAAACCTTCACCATCGAAGGCGGCGGCACCATCAATGCAGTGGATGATGTTTCGTTCGAAATCGAATCCGGCGAATTCGTAGCGCTGGTCGGCCCAAGTGGTTCTGGCAAGACCACCATGCTTTCCATCCTGGCGGCTTTGCTTACCCCTACCAGCGGGCAGGTGCTGGTCGATGGTCAGGACCTGTCGAGCCTGAGCGAACGAAAACGTGTCAAGCTGCGCCGTGAAAAGATTGGCTTTACCTTTCAATCCAACAACCTGATTCCCTTTCTGACCGCGCAGGAAAATGTGGATTTTATGTTGCGCCTGAACGGACGGGCGAACAAGGCCGGACGCATGCGCTCTGCTGAATTGCTTTCCCGCCTCGGACTCAGCGACCGCCTGCGCAACCTGCCCGGGCAGATGTCCGGCGGACAGCAGCAGCGCGTGGCCATCGCCCGTGCGTTGATCCACAATCCGGCTGTGGTCCTGGCCGATGAACCGACTGCTTCACTCGACACCGAACGCGCCTACCAGGTGGTGGAGACCTTTGCCAACCTGATCCATGAAAACGGACGTGCCGGCATCATGGTCACACACGACTTGCGGATGTGTAAATTCGTTGACCGTGTGTTGCAAATGCGGGATGGAAAGTTGGTGCAGATCATCGATGAACAGATGGAGATTGAAAGGCTTGCTATGGGGGCTTTAGCAACTGAAGTTGTGGCATAGTAAGTAAAGACGGCTCCAAGCCGTCTTTTATGTTACCTGATATTCCAGCACGGCTTTAACAAAGTCGGTTGACAAAAATCCCCTTTCCTACACGGAGAACACGGAAATCACGGAATCTTACGTAAAAAAACGGAAAAACATCCGTCTCATCCGTGAGATCCGTGTACAAAGTGGCTTGGAGTGCGACTTTGTTAAAGCCTTGGATATTCCAGTTAAAATCCTTGTATTTGCCGCCCAGACCTGATAAAATTGGCACACTTGTTCTATTTAACGGTATAAGTACCACATGGAGGTACGCAATGGCAACCAACATTTTCCAGCGCATTCAGGAGAGTCTTGGCGAAAAACAAAAAAATGTAACAGAATTCCTGGAATCCGCTCCCGAGAAAAAGAGGGAATTATGCTGTGAAGACGAGCGTGAGGTCCAGGCTCATTTACATGTGATCGAAACTTCAATCGAAAAAGCTGAAGACCAGACTCTGGGAATTTGCACGGTTTGTCATGGCCATGTTGATTCTGGTTTACTCGAATTTGACTATACCGCTCATGTCTGCCTGGATCATTATTCAGAACCGGAGCGTAGACGTTTGGAAGAAGAACTGGAACTATCGCAAATCGTCCAACGTGCGCTTTTACCGCAAGATCCGCCGAGTATACCAGGCGTAGAATTAGCTGCGTTCAGCCGACCAGCGGCTATTGTTGGTGGGGATTATTTCGACTTCTTTAATTTCAAGGATGGCGCGCATGGATTGGTTATCGCCGATATCCCCGGGCACGGTGTTTCGGCAGGAATGTTGATGAGCAGCCTGCAAACCGCCATTCGCACGATGGCCCCGGATACTGATTCTCCTTCAGAGATTCTGGAACGCATCAACCGCTTTTACATCCACAATATCCACTTCACCACTTTTGTCACCATCTTCCTGGCGCGCTTCGACCCGATGACGCATACACTGACCTACGCGAGTGCGGGCCACAACCCACCTGCCGTTGTCAACAAACGGACGGCTGAAGTGGTCTGGCTATATCCGACTGCGCCCGCAATTGGCCTGGCGGAACAATTCCATTCCGGGGCTGAGTCGGTCACGCTTGAGCACGGCGATGTTTTATTCCTGTACACCGACGGCGTGACCGAGGCTTTCAATCCCACGCTGGAACAGTTCGGGACAATGCGTCTGGCTGAACTGCTTGGAAAAAATGTAAGTCTGGGCGCGACCGACCTTATCCAGAGCGTTCGTCAGGGGCTGGAGGCTTTCGGAGATGGTCACGTGCTCGAAGACGACACCACCTTCGTAGCATTGAAACTCGTTGATTGACCCAACCTTGCTGATCAATAAAATGACTTTCGAGGATATCCTCGAAAGTCATTTTTGCTAAATGCTAAACGCTGATTACTGACAACTAATTCGTACTCGCCTCTCCCAAAATGACATTGAAGGTCACTTCCTGGCCGTCTCGCAGGGCTTTGAGGCTGACCTGAGCCCCAGGCTGATATTCGAATAACGTGT
>JASFRG010000179.1:0-9254 GCA_050115035.1 Anaerolineales bacterium
CTATCACATCCGTCTCTTGGCTTTTTAGTGTCTCCATCCCCAACTTTACCCTATTGTGCGAAATATCTTGTGCGAAATACCTTTGGTTCTTTATCGCTGAATCATCCAAATCGGGTCTGTTTGTGTTACATTATGGCATTGTAGCAATTATGGCTTGAAACCTTAAGGGAATCAGGAGGCTTTGCATGAACATTCTCGGAATTGATGTAGGCGGCTCTGGTATCAAGGGCGCACCGGTAGATATCTCGACTGGCGAACTGTTAGATGAGCGTTATCGCATAAAAACACCTAAAGGTGCAAAACCAGAGCCGATGGCAGAGACTGTTGCAAAAATTGCTAACTATTTTGACTGGAAGGGCCCCATCGGCATCGGCTTTCCGGCTCCCATCAAAGGGGGAGTTGCAATGATGGCGGCCAATATCTCGAAGAAGTGGGTTGACGTTAATGTCGATGAATTGTTATCCCAGGCCACCGGTTGTCCGTGCACAACCCTCAACGACGCCGACGCCGCCGGGCTGGCTGAAATGGAGTTTGGGGCAGGTCTTGGACAACCCGGAACGGTGATCGTGCTTACGCTTGGAACGGGTATCGGAACAGCCATTTTCCATAGAGGTTGGTTGCTTCCGAACGCAGAGTTTGGTCACGTTGAAGTTGATGGACATGAGGCTGAATTGAGAGCCTCAGATTTCGCTCGCAAACGGGAAGACCTGTCATGGAAAAAATATGCCAAACGCCTTAATCGATTTCTCGAGACCATGGAAAAACTTTTCTGGCCCAATCTGTTCATCGTAGGAGGCGGCATCAGCAAGAAGCACGAAAAATATTTGCCATTGCTCACCATCGACACGCCTGTCGTCCCGGCGCAAATGCTGAACGAAGCCGGTATCATCGGTGCGGCGCTGGCAGCACGAAGAGAGTAACAATAAAGGTTCCAAAAGTAAGGGAGTGTGCAGCCGCACACTCCCTTATTTTTGGTCTTCCTTTGTTGAACTGTTATTTGCTTACTGAGAAGCTGGCCCCAGGTCAACTACCAGAGCGATGAACTGGGTTGTTTGAGTAGGATTGAAGTTGTTATCGCTGACCAGTATGAGCGTGATACGTCCATCAGGAAGGACAGGGCCAAAGATCATCCCCTCGACATTGTCGGGAACAACACCGAGATCCTGCTCCAGATCGGCTACGAATTGTTTCGACATGGGGTCGTAAGGCATCAGGGTATTCAGGGTATCCCAGCTGGAAACATCCGTTGCGTCGTGGGTTGAAGTTTCGAAGAGCACGACAGTATTGCCCACGCCGACTGCATAGGAGCGTTCCATTGCCAGGAAGGTTCCACAGTTATCCAACGCTTGCAAGTCAACCAAACCATTGTCTGCGTAGGAACCTGCTGGAACAGGAATCCGCGGAATGGGGTTGACAAAGTAAACGTACTCAGCCAGCGGGCGCTTACTGTCCAAGTCATATTGGAGTACTCTCGACGGGCTGCTTTCAGTGATGGTCGAGGGCGGTCCATCCTGGAGCAAGGCATTCTCAGTAGCAGTATAAAGGAAACGTCGGTTAGGTGTTGATGTCAAGCTCTCGAAGGCCAGATTGTCACGTATACCAGTGTTCTCCTGTGGGTCAGGCAGGAATTTGTCTGGTATGGGCAATTCGCGGGTCAGCTTGCCGGGCAGGTTGAAGCGGTTAACGAACGGATCAATCGGGGGAGTGGCATCTGCGTCTCCTTCAGAGGAGATAAACAGGAAGCCTGGGCGGGGTAGATCGATGTCTTCGGGATCGAGCGAGCCAGGAGCGAAGTCTGAACGGTTCTTTTCGGTTAGGAATGTCACTCCCTGGAAAGTTACATCTCCGGGATCGAGGCTGCCGTCTGAAAGATCGATGTCAACCGTGTAGAAATGTGCGTTGGTCCGTTCGTCAGCGAGAGCGTAGTAAACTCCACGTTGAGAATCGTAGGCAATACCGGATAAGCCGCCGACCTCGGTATCGGCAAACATATACCCGGTTGGGAAGGTCACCAGGCCCAGGGCTTCGACGTCAACAACGGTTCGGGCGTTAGTGCATGTCTTGGGCTGCGAATAGGCTGGGCTTGCGGCGGTCAGGAATAGCGCTAGCACAGCCAGTATCATCAATGGGATGCGAAGAAAACGGGAAATGGATCGTTTAGCCATATCATTACCTCCTTTTTGTATTAGTCAGGATACGGCATACTCATTCTACCGAAATGGTCGGCTATAGTCAAAATTTTACGTATTTAACTGCTCCATATTCATTTGTGTACATCACCGTAAAGTGCAAAAGTTTTGTATGTTGTGCTGTCATTGACCAGCACTCGTAAATATATTCCGGCTACATTGTGCCGATAGAGTATCTGTGGTTTAATCCCTCCCGTAATGGACACAAAAACCCTTAACGTTCTCGAATACAACAAAATCCTGGACCGGCTGTCCGGCTACTGTGACTTTTCCGCCTCGAAGGAACTGGCTCAGTTCATTCGGCCTACACCGCATCTGGACGAAGCCCGACGCCTGCTGGTCGAAACGACGGAAGCGCGCTTCCTGTTCTCTACCCGTGACCTGACCGTCGGCGGTTCGCATGATATCCGTCCGTCTGCCGATATGGCTGCGCGCGGTGGGGTGCTTGACCCGCAGGCATTGCTGGATATAAAGTCCACGCTGATCGCCTGCCGGGAGTTGAAGAAGTCGTTGGAAAATGCCGCCGAAGAAGCGCCGCGCCTGGCGGAGATTGCAGTCGGTTTGCCTGAAACGCACGGACTGGTGAGCGCCATCACGCAGGTGCTCTCTGAGCGCGGCGAGGTGCTCGATTCAGCCTCCACCAAGCTTGCCAGTATCCGCCGTGAGAAGAAGATCTCGCACGACCGCTTGATGTCCAAGCTGCAAAAATACATCACCGACAGCAAGACCACACCCATGTTACAGGAGGCTATCATCACCCAGCGCGATGGGCGTTATGTTATCCCGCTGCGCTCTGAATTCAAAGGGCGTATCAAGTCGGTGGTGCATGATCAATCATCTTCTGGTGCAACCCTGTTCGTTGAGCCGCTGGCGGTGGTTGAGCTCAATAACGCCACACGCGAACTTGAGCTGGCCGAACGCGACGAAGAACGCCGTGTGCTGGCAGAACTCTCCGCACAGGTGGGCGAACATGCCGAAGAATTGACCTACGGCATCGAAAATCTGGCTGTGCTCGACCTGACCTTTGCGAAAGCGAAATACGCGGATGACATCAAGGCCAGTGAGCCGATTTTGCACGAGATAAAAGATGTTAGGCATCAGACTTCAGACAAGAAGAATCAAAAGGCGCAATCTGATGTCTCAAGTCTAAAGTCTTTGAGCTTGTTACAAGCCAGACATCCTTTACTTGACTCCGCTACCGTTGTACCCATCACAGTTGTTTTGGAGCCGGGCATATCCGCGCTGGTTATCACCGGACCGAACACGGGCGGTAAAACCGTCAGCCTGAAAACGGTCGGGTTGCTGGCTTTGATGGCGCAATCTGGGATGCACATCCCGGTGGAGAGCGGCTCTGAGTTACCCTGCTTCGAGGCGGTTTGGGCCGATATCGGTGACGAGCAGTCCATCGAGCAGTCGCTTAGCACCTTCAGCGGCCACTTGACCAACATCGTGGGCATCCTGGAAAAGGCGGACGGGCGCTCGCTGGTCATCCTGGACGAACTGGGAGCAGGTACCGATCCGCAGGAGGGCGCGGCTCTGGCGCGTGCTATCCTGGCGCACCTGCTCGAGCGCGGCATCACTACCCTTGTCGCCACGCATTATCCCGAACTCAAGACTTATGCGCACGCCACTGAGGGAGTAGTCAATGCTTCGCTCGAATTTGACATCAAGACGCTGCGCCCAACCTACAAACTGACCATTGGACTCCCGGGCCGCTCCAACGCCCTGGCTATCGCCACTCGCCTCGGTCTGAGCCAGGAAATTGTCACCGCTGCCAAGAACGAGGTCAACCCCGAAAATATCCGCGCGGACAAACTGTTGGACGACATCCGCAAGGAGCGTAACCGAACAGGCCGCGAACGTCAGAAGACCGCCAAGGCTCGGAAACGCACCGAGGACCTCAACCGCGAACTGGAGTCTCGCCTCGAAGCCATCGAAGACGAGCGCCGAGAAGTGCTAACCAAAGCGCGTGCCGAAGCCGAGCTGGAAGTGGCTGTGCTCAAGAAGAACATCGAGTCTCTCAAGAAACAACTCAAGGATGCCCGCCAGCCGTTGGAGGCGCTGAAGAAGGTGGAAGCCGAAGTTGAAGAGATGGAAGAGAAGGTTGAAGAGCCGGTAGAACGCAGACCAAAGACCGAGGACCGTCGACCGTCTGTAATAGAACGTCCATTGAAACTCGGAGAGGAGGTCACTGTCAGTACGCTGAATGCTGATGGGGTGGTAACAGCTTTGGGCGAGTCTGATGCGGAGGTGCAGGTGGGGAGTCTGCGTATTCGGGCCAAGTTTTCGGAGTTGGAGAGGAAAAGCGGTCAGCAACCAGCGGTCAGCAGTCAGCCCGAAAAGCTAGAAACAGTCTACCGTCCATCGTCTACAGTTAATTCCCCCGGCATTGAATTGGACATCCGCGGACAAATTTCGGAAGATGCGCTGGATATGCTCGAACACTATCTCGAGCGGGCTTACTCGGCCGGCTTGCCCTTCGTGCGAATCATCCACGGCAAGGGGACAGGGAAACTGCGCCAGGTAGTGCGTGATGCGTTACGTGGGAATGCGCATGTGACCTCCTTCGAGGAGGGCAAACCCAACGAGGGCGGTGCAGGGGTGACGGTTGCAAAGATCGGCTAGACGATGGAGGAAGCCCCCATCTTGGTCTATGCAGGCGATCAAGGATGCCAGCTACCAGCCCATGCTGGCCCTGCTGACTCAGGGTCTGGATATGCGGTCCTTTGTCTACGATCGGGATAATCCCATCGCATCCTCATAATCCAAATTTTGAATCAAAAGAGGCGACACATACACGTGCCGCTTCTTTTACAACCCTTTGCTCATTTTCCGACTGACAGTTTTATATCCAAGTCTTTCGTAAAAAGAAACCGCAGTTTCATTGAATTCATAAACGTTCAATTCAACGGATGTCGCGCCTTTTTCGACAGCCCACTCCTGCATTTTATCCATCAGGTTTCTCCCGATTCCATGTTTCTGGAAGCCTGATTTCACAACGATACTGTCAACAACTGCATACCGTCTGGGAAGGATAATCGGAATGGGAGGTGTATCTCTCACAATTACTTTAACAAATCCAACCAGTTCCTCTCCCATTTCCGCGACAAATAAGCCTGTATTCTCATTATCGATCAATTCCAGATAATAGTCTTGTTCACGAGCAGGCCCGTTTGCTTTTTTAAACCTACGAGGCAGATTATCACGGTGTAAAGTGTCTATTTCATCGAATAGATCAAATAAGTTCTTGTAATCGGCGGCAGTTGCTTCACGATAGCGTATTTTCACATGCATTTCACCAACTCCCTATAGATTTCACGCCCCTTCCCATTTTTGTGCAAAACGCAGGATGCGCCTGCGGATGTAGAAAATGTCCGGGTCAGCTACACGTCGTTTCGTTTTGATTAAATCCATCGCCTCGCGCGGATTATAGCCTTGTGCGATCAGGACTGCCGCACCCATTGCCACACCGCGATGAACCCCGCCTGCACAATGAGCGTAGACCTTGCCCCCGGCGTGGATGGTTTCCCGGGCTGCCAGCGCTCCGCGTTGCAAAGCGCGTATTGGGATTGGAAAAAATGGGCTGTCGATCGTGCGCAGCCAGAGCAGCTTCATGTCCAGACCGGTCGAGTTCGGCTTCGGTCGATGCTCCCAACGCATGTTGATGATCAGACGCACGCCCAGGTCATGCAGGCGCGAGTAGTCCTCCACCTGCGGGGTGGTACCGATGAACAGGTCATCCGTGATTCTCGAAAGATTCATCAACGGAATCTTATCACAGGGGGCGAGCCCCGCCCTTTTCATTTACAATATTACAATAACGTTCGCCAGTATTTGGACTGGAACTATGATGAGGAACACACATGCCAACTGAAAACGGATTGCTTGCCAAATACGAACATCTGCTCGAACTGCCGGCCCACACCGGGCGCGTGACCCTGCTGGAGGGCGGCACGCCGCTCATCCCGACCATGAAACTTGCTTCCGCTATGGGAGGCGGATTCGAACTCTACGTCAAGAACGAGGGCCTCAACCCGA
Source organism: Anaerolineales bacterium (assembly GCA_050115035.1). Classification (GTDB taxonomy): domain Bacteria; phylum Chloroflexota; class Anaerolineae; order Anaerolineales; family Villigracilaceae; genus JAABUE01. The sequence goes on from JASFRG010000179.1 coordinate 6,228, forward strand.
CCGGCTCGTTCAAAGACCGCGGCATGACGGCTGCCGTCAGCGAGGCGTTGGGAAGGGGCGCTAAAACCGTCATCTGCGCTTCCACCGGGAATACGGCGGCTTCCGCTGCCGCCTATGCGGCGCGCGCCGGGATGAAGGCTATCGTGCTGATCCCGCAAGGCAAGGTGGCGGCCGGGAAACTGGCCGGGGCAGTGGCCTACGGCGCGCAGGTCATCCAGATCAAAGGTTCCTTCGACGATGCGCTCACGATGGTGGTGGAGATCACGAACAAGCATCCCATCGCGCTGGTCAACTCGATCAATCCCTACCGCATCGAAGGACAAAAGACTTCCGCCTTCGAGATCTGTGACGTGCTCAAAGCCACGCCAGACTGGCTGTGCCTGCCGGTCGGCAACGCAGGCAACATCACCTCCTACTGGGCGGGCTTCAAGCAATACGATGAACTCTTCTCCATGGGAACCCCGCACATCTTGGGCGTGCAGGCTGCCGGGTCCGCGCCGCTAGTGTTGGGACATCCGGTCGAAAAACCGGAAACGGTCGCCACCGCCATCCGCATCGGGGCACCGGCGCGCGGCGAACAAGCCTTACAGGCCGCCGAAGAGTCACGCGGGCAGATCATCGCCGCCACGGATGAAAACATCCTGGATATGCAGAAGTCTCTGGCTCAAATGGAAGGTATCTGGGTGGAACCGGCCTCTGCCGCCGGGCTGGCCGGGTTGGCGCGGGAGATCGCCAATGACAAGTTGGACCCTAAAGGCAAACGCATCGTTGCTATTTGCACCGGCCACGGGCTAAAAGACCCGGATATTATCACGAAGTCCATGCAGAAGCCGGTGGTGGTGGAGCCGAAGTTAGAGGCGTTGGAGGAAGTGATTTTGGGTCGCTGAGCGGAATGAGCGATAGCGAACGCAGTCGAAGCGCCTAATGTCTTTGCTGCTCTTCGACTGCGGATTGTGCCCTCTGCTCAGGACCATCTAGCTCAGGTGATACTCGTAAATCCCTATTTCAGCACAATTTGAACCGTAAACACCTGTCCGAAGGCTTCACCGCTCTCGGTGGCGATCTGCCAGGAACTGGTAGCAATCCCGGAACCGTTGGGAGCGATCATATCCAAGGAAATATTCGCGGTTTCTCCTTCCCGGACAATCCTGCGGATTTTTTTCGTATCTGAACCAAACAGGTTGCCGCCCACGTACTGGATCCTGAAATCCTCTTTCCATTTACAGGTGCCGGTGTTTTCGATCGTCCAGGTCTTTTTGAACTTATCCCCTGGTTCCATCTCGGTGCCGTTGGGGATGGTCACGTCAGCCACCAGGGCCGAGTCGTAGCATTTGCCGCTGATAGAATTACCGGGCAGGTCGATCGAAATCGTCAGGATTGGTCCAAACAATTTCCCTTCATTCGTTTCCATCTGCCAGTTGCTGACCACTGTTCCCGAACCATCGGGCGCTACCATACCCAGAGAGATATCCGCGGTGCTGCCGACCGGAACCCGCTGCCGGATCTTTTCGGTGTCCGAGTTGAACAACTTGCCACCCACGTATTTGATTTTGAAATCGGCGGTCCAGTCACAGGTGCCGGTGTTCATCAGCCGCCAGGTCTTGGTGAATTTGTCGCCCGGATCGTAATCACTGCCGGGCAGGACAGTCACATCCTGCACCAGTGCGGCGTTGAAACAGCCGTTAGCAGTGGACGGGTCTGTATACATAGAGAGAAAACTTACGGTTGGCGTAATGGTTGGGACTGGCAGAGTCGCTGTTGCGATGTCCAAAGGCGGCGATGTCGGGCTCGCCAGGGGTGTAACGGTCGGCTCTGGCGTGTTCGTAGCGGTCGGCATCGCCAGAGCCGTTTGTGTGTATCCCGCCTGGATAGTCCCTGCCACCAGGGTGAAGGCGGCGTTCATATCCAGGTTCGGTGCTGCGGCTTCGGGCGAACCACAGGCGCTGAGAGCCAGGATAAGGATGATACCAACGAGAATGAACGGAGAATGTGATTTTCGAATCATGTTTATCCTCTTGTTTTTTTGAAGATATATCCATACTGTAGCATAAATTGCCCCACTTGCATCATAACAATTCTCTCAGTGGCGCAGCGGGCAGCCTTGACGTTTTTCTATTTTGACAGCTTTCCCGCGGCCCTTGCGCGCTCCATCACATTCTGCGCGGATTTGAGCAATGGCATGTCGATCATCTTACCGTCCAGGGCATAGGCGCCTTTGCCTTCTTCTTGACTGGCTTCAAAGGTCTCAACCACGCGTTGGGCGTAGGCAATGGCCTCCTCGGAGGGTGTGAAGGCTTCCTGTACGGGAGCGACTTGATTGGGGTGGATGATTTGCTTGCCGACGAAGCCCCAGTCCGCGCCCTGCTGGGCTTCACGGCGCAACCCCTCGATATCATGGAAGTCGATGTAGACGATGTCGATGGCCTGGATCTCATGCGCGGCGCAAGCTGTGACCAAGGCTTGCCTCGCATAAAGAAGCTCTGTCCCAGCCGACGAGCGAGTCGCACCAATGCTGGCGGCGAAATCTTCCCCGCCAAAGATCAGCGCTTCAAGGCGCTTATCCGCGCCCACGATCTCTTTCAGGTTGAGCACGCCTTTGGCAGTTTCCAGCCCAGCCAGCAGTCGAATACCGCCCAAAGGCAATCCATTGGACAGTTCGTAGGATTCGATCTCCCCGCTGACCCAACTCACCTGTTCGGCCAACTCCACCTTCGGCACCACAATCGCATCCGGACCCGTCGCCAGCGCTGCCGCCAAATCGTCATATTCGAAACCCGAGCTAATGCTGTTGATGCGGATGCAGCGTTCTGAGTTTCCAAAGTCCAGTTCACGCATGGCCTGGGCAATGACCTCCCGTGCCTCGGCCTTCTTGTTGACCGCGGTGCCATCTTCCAGATCCATGCAGATGCAGTCCACGCTGAGGGTGGTTGCTTTTTCGATCTTGCGCCGGTCATCGCCGGGCATGTAGAGTAAGGCGCGTCGAGAACGCATAGTTTCTCCTGTAAGGTCTGACAGGTCGGTATGTCT
>JASFRG010000180.1:0-9196 GCA_050115035.1 Anaerolineales bacterium
CTTTTGCTTCAACGACATGCTGGCTATCGGCCTGCTCAACGGGCTGCATTCGGCTGGCCTGCGTGTGCCCGAAGACATCTCGGTGGTTGGCTTCGATAACATCGTTTTTTCAGCCTACACCAACCCGCCATTGACCACTCTCGACCAACCCAAGCATTACATTGGCGCCGAAGCCGCTCGCCTGATCCTGGGTCTGCTCGACAACGAAGAAACCTTAGAACAGGAAATCCAGAAACTCAAGGGCGAGTTACTCGTGCGTCATTCCACCGCTCCGCCTAGAGAAGACTGATTACATAAAGAGAACTAACACAAATTTTTTTGAACCTTATGCACACGTGTGCAATCAAAAGGAGAATCTCCATGGACACAATGAAGGCGTATGTTTTCAAGGATGTTGGCAATCTGGTGTTTGAAGAAAAGCCTATCCCCCACGTGAAGGACCCGGATGATGTACTGCTCAAGGTCAAAGCAGTCGGCATTTGCGGCTCGGACTTGAAAATCATCGAGGGCAAGCATCATTTCAAGCCCAATACCGTGCTAGGGCACGAGTTCTGTGGCGAGGTGATCGAGGTTGGCACACACGTGCACCACGTAAAGATCGGTGACCGGGTGGCCATCGATAACAACATCCGCTGCGGGTTCTGCTCGTTCTGTCGCATGGGCCTGACCAGCCAGTGCGTGGACATCAAGACCAGCGCCCTGGGCGTGATGCGGGATGGCGGCTACGCTGAGTACTGCCTGGTACCCGAGAAACAATGTTTCGTGCTGCCGGATGAGATCGATGACATCCTCGGCACGCAGGTTGAGACGTTGGCAACAGTGGTCAACGGGATGAATACCCTGCTGATGCTGCCGTATGACTACGTGCTCATCCTGGGATTCGGCCCCATCGGTTACCTGTTTGGACAGTTTGCCAAGAACATATCTGCCAAAGTAGCCGTCACCGAAATCGATCCCTTCCGCCGGCAGGTAGCGCGGGATTGCGGCCTGACCGTCTGGGACCCGAACGAAGTCGATATTGAAGAAAAGATCACTGAGTTCACCTACGGGCGCAAGGCTGACATTGTTATCGAAGCGACTGGCAACGCCCTGTGGCAGGCGCTCAAATGTGTCACGCCCGGCGGCAAGGTGCTGCCCTTCGGTATGGACTCATCTATCGAGACCACTATTTTGCCAAACGAAATCACCCGCTGGGCGACCAAGATTTTAGGGCTTTATCTTGGCCAGAACACGATGGTGCCGTCCATCCGCATCTACCAGGAAAATCGCCTGAACATGAACCCTTTCTTCACCAAGGTCATCCCGTTCGATGATGGCCTGTGTGCATTCGACTTGCTCGGCCTGGATATGAAGACGCTTGAGCATAAGCCCAAGCAGGCCATGAAGATCGTGATGCAGATGTAATCATGTCCATCTCAAGCTAGTCCAGCAGCACGAAGGACAGATCGAGACCCACCATCTAATTGACTAACGGAGATGAAAGAGGAAAGAATTATGTCGGGAAGAGTAAAAATCGCTGTAATTGGAACGGGACGTATGGGCAGCGTGCACGTGCGTAACATTGTGCGGCACATCCCCGAAGCGGAGCTGGTCGCTATCTGCGACATCCGTTTGGAGGTAGCCCAGGCCGTAGCTGATGAATTAGGCATTCAGCGCGTGGTGAAAGATTATCACGAGCTGCTGGCAGACGCTGAGATAGAGGCAGTTTTGATCGCTACCAGCACCCCGACCCATGCCTTCATTATCAAAGATGTGGCCGAAGCCGGGAAGCAAATCTTCTGTGAGAAACCGTTGGCGATGGAATTGTCCGAAATCGACGAGGCGTTGGAAGCGGTTGAGAAAGCGAGAGTCAAGCTGCAGGTCGGGTTTAACCGCCGCTTCGACAAGAGCTTCCAAAAGGTGAAAGATATCGTCGCATCCGGGGAGATCGGTCGTCCGTGCATCCTGCATATCATCAGCCGCGATCCGGAAGTGCCTGACATGGAATTCATGCGCGTCTCCGGGGGGATGTTCCTGGATATGACCATCCACGATTTCGATATGGCCCGCTTCCAGGTCGGTGAAGTCGAGGAAGTCTATGCCCTGGGTAACGTGCTGATCGAACCGGAATTGAAAGAGTTTGGCGACATCGACACTAATATCGTCACGCTCAAGTTTGAGAATGGCGCAGTTGGGGCCATTGACAATAGCCGTCAGGCGGTCTATGGCTATGATCAACGCCTGGAAGTTTTCTGCTCGAATGGCACCGCCACGGCAGAAAACGAGACGGAAAACACCGCTGTGAAAGCCAACCCGGAAGGATTTCACTCATCTCGTATCCCACATTTCTTCATGAACCGCTATGCACCCTGTTATGTAGAGGAGGTTCGCCATTTCCTGGAATGTGTCCGCGAGGACAAACCAACCCCGATCAACGGGCAGGATGGCCGCGCCGCAGTCGTGCTCGGGTATGCAGCCGGGAAATCGCTGCGGGAGAACCGGCCGGTAAAGATCAGTGAGATTGGATAGAACCGGAGATAGACAGAGATGAACGGTGATACATCCGACAAAGGCTGTTTATCCCTGTTCATCTCTGGTGCATGAAAGAACTCGTATCGTGACTCAACTTGCAAATCTACGCCAGCCATCCGAGAACGAATACCTGAACTGCATCCGCTGCGGGGCATGTCTGGCGGTCTGCCCGACGTATCGCGAGTACCTGAGCGAGACATCCTCACCGCGCGGACGTGTTGCGCTGGCCCGTAAGGGTCTGGAAGGCGAACTGGAACTCAGCCCCAACCTGATCGAGCAAATGTATGCTTGCTTCGATTGCAAGGCCTGCAACACAACCTGCCCGGTGGGCATCCACCCGGCGGATTTGGCAATCGAGATGCGGCACGTTCAGGAACAGATCAATCCGGCAAGATGGAAAGAGGCGCTGTTTGGGAAGATTATCCTTGAACCAGCACGCATGGAACTGGGCACCTGGCCGCTGCGGGTTTACGAAAAATTGGGCATCCGCCGCGCGACCTATGCGCTCGGGCTGCACAAACTGCTGCCCGCTAAAGTGCATGACATGGAATCCATGCTGCCGCACTTACCCCAGCGTCCGTTGCGACAGGTTCTGCCGGAAATCACACAAGCAAAAAACAAAAATCAAGGTCGGGTCGGGTTCTTCCTGGGTTGCGCCCAAAGCCTGATGTTCGCTGATGAAAGCGCGGCGACGGTGCGGGTATTGGCTCGCAACGGCTGTACGGTGGTCACACCCAAAGAAACCGTCTGTTGCGGGATGCCTGCCCGAGGATATGGACGAGTCGATCTGATACGAGAACAGGCCCGGCACAACATTGCTTTGTTTGAGAAGGCCGAAGCCGAAACCGTAGTCACAGACTGTGCCACCTGTGGCTCCACGCTCAAGGAGTACGGCAAACTGCTGGCCGATGATCCTTTTTGGGCCGAACGAGCGGCAAATTTTAGCGCCAGGGTTCGCGACATCAGTGAATTTTTGATGAGCATCCCGCTTGAAAAACCGCAGGGACGGATAAAAGCGCGCGTCACGTATCACGATCCCTGTCATCTGCGGCGCGGGCAAAATGTCTGGAAGGAGCCTCGCACCTTGCTACAAATGATCGATGGGGTCGAGTTCGTGGAACTGCCTGAAGCGGATTGGTGCTGCGGCTCGGCGGGCAGCCAGTTGATCACTCACTACGAGACATCGCTTAAAGTTTTGAAGCGCAAGGCTGAAAACATTGCCAGCACAGGCGCAGAATACATCGCATCCGGCTGCCCCGGCTGCCAGATGCAGTTGAACGTTGGCGTGCAGCGCGCGGGGTTGGATGTGCAGGTGGTGCATCCGATTGTGATGCTGGATAGAGCTTATGCGGGTGCTTGCACCAGACACTCAAGGCCAAATCCACTAAACGGGATATTTGGCATCTAGAAACACCCTCACCATATAAGGTGCGACGCACGAAAGTGACTGATGAATAAAAACATCCTCCTCCAACTCGAAAAGATCTTCGGCAAAGACGGTGTGCTCGCCACGCCCGAGGATTTGGCTGTTTATGGTTACGATGCCACCTTTGCCGAACACCGTCCAGATGTGGTCGTCCTGCCGCGCAACACCGAACAGGTCAGCCGGGTGGTGATGCTGGCCGCCTGCGAGCGCATCCCGCTGGTGACACGCGGCATGGGTTCGGGCATGGCGGTCGCCTCGGTGCCGTTCGACGGCGGCATCACCCTGGCGATGACACGCATGAACCACATTTTGGAAATCGATGAGGTCAACGCAACGGCGCACGTCGAAAGCGGCGTCATCACCGCGGACCTGCAAACTGTGGTCGAGAAACGCGGCCTGTTCTACCCACCAGACCCGTCCAGCATCAAGCACTCGACCATCGGCGGCAACATCGCCTGTAATGCAGGCGGCCCGCGCTGCCTGAAATATGGCGTGACCGGAGATTACGTGCTCGGCCTGACCGTCGTTCTGGCGGATGGACGGATACTGCGCACCGGCGGTAAATGTATCAAGGATGTGGTCGGCTATGACCTGACAGCTCTGTTCACCGGTTCTGAAGGGACGCTGAGCGTGATCACCAAAGCCCTGCTGCGCCTCGTTACCAGGCCTAAGGCTGCCCGTACCGCACTGGCCGAATTCCCTTCCCTAGCGGGCGCCTCCATCACGGTCAACGCCATTTTGGCGGCAGGCGTCGTCCCGGCCACGCTGGAGTTGATGGACGAAACCGCCATCTCTTGCATCGAAGAGTCCATGCAACTCGGGTTGCCGTTGGACGTGGAAGCCATTCTATTGATCGAGACGGATGGTTCGGACGAAGCGGCGGTATTGCGAGAAATCAAAACGATAGAAGAAATCTGCAAGGGAAACGGCGCCCGCCAGGTGAAAGTCGCCCGGGATGAGAGCGAGCGTTCGAAACTGTGGCAGGCCCGCAGATCCGTTTCGCCTGCGCTGGCACGCAAAGCGCCCAACAAGCTGGGTGAAGATATCACCGTTCCGCGCAGCGCCATCCCGGAGGCGATCCGCCGCATCAAAGCCATCAGCACGAAATATGGACTGCCAATCGTCATCTTTGGCCATGCCGGGGATGGCAACCTGCACCCCAACATCCTGTTCGACAAACGCGACCCGGAGCAATGGACCAAGGTCGAGCAGATGGTGGCCGAGGAGTTCGCGATAGCGCTCGAACTGGGTGGCACGCTCTCCGGCGAACATGGCGTAGGGGCGTTGAAGCGTCCATTCATGCAGCAAGCCCAGGGTCCGGTGGCGATCGAAATGCAAAAGCGCATCAAGGCCGCGCTCGACCCTGTCAATATTCTTAATCCCGGAAAAATTTTTCCAAATTAATCAAAGTTCCTAAGAGTTTAAGAAACCCTTAGGAACTGTAAAAGGAGTTGAAAATGACTACCCAAATCGTACCAAAAGGATTTTTGCACAGCGATCAGCCTGACCTGTTCTTCGAGGACAATGCGGTTGGACGCCTGAAAAAGGAAGTGTGGGAAGCCAGCGACAAGGAAATCGATGCGATTTTAGCCGATTATGGTGTCCCGTCACCGGTGGAGTGGGGCAAACCCGGCTCGTATATCCAGACCACGACCCGCTGGAAAGTGGAGGAAAACCGCAAGAAGAACGACATCGTCTTCATCCCGGTGGGCTGCACCGAACTGCATGGCCAACACTTGCCCAGTGCATCGGATACGCTTTACGTCAGCCAGATTTGCGAAGGTGTGCGACGTTTCACCGAAAAACGTGGTTCGCCAGTCAACCTGGCGCTGCCGCCGCTCAACTACGGTGGGCATCCATACCATCACATGGGCATGCCTGGCACGGTGATTGTGCGCGAACACGTGGTGCGCGAGATGATGATCGACGTGATGCTCGGCCTGTGGAACGACGGCTTCCGTAAGCAGTTGATCGTCAACAACCACGGTCACCTATGGATGCTCGAGTCGGCGGTTCAAGAATTCATGAAACGTTACCAGTTGCCCGGCATCTTCCGGGTGATTGACTGGCACCGAGGCGTGCGTGAGTTCTTCCGCCCGGATGAGCGCGGAGGTCAGATGAGTACCAACTTCGTCCATGCCGATGAATCCGAAACATCACTGGGGTTGTTGCTGCACCCCGATATGGTGGACATGGACTACGCCGTTGACACCGAGGGCAAAAATTACCTGCCCGATGGTCACTTCGACAAGTCGGTTGATCCGTTTGGGCGCCCAAGCCGCTGGTCAGAAGGCGAGGGGCACTTCGCCATCGAGATCGCGGCAACGCCTGAAGGCGTAGTCGGCAAGGCCAAATCCGGCACAGCGCAGAAGGCCAAACGCCCGATGGCCGCCATTCTGAAATACCTGACCTTGTGGCATGATGATGTGCTCGAAGCCTTCCCATCTGGCAAAGTGCCACCTGTGGAAGAGGTCACGCTGCGCACCGAAGCAGAAATAGAACCCTACCTGCGCGAACCATTGAGCGATGGCTGGAAAACGGTGTACGGCATCCCGCGCATTGGACAGGGAACGGAAGTATAAATTCAAGATTACCACGGAGAGCGCTGAGAACACAGAGAATTATAAAATTTCTCCGTGTACTCCGTGATCTCTGTGGTGAGAAGATGTATCTCACGAAATTAAGGAGTAAACCTATGAACGGCACAATGCAAGGCGTTACCCTGGTAGCAGATTGGGATCCAAAGCCAGATTTCAAGCTGGGCGTAAAAGACATCGAAGGCCGACAGACGTATCTCGGCAGCTTGGTATGGCGTCATCCCAAAATCGAGATCCGTGAATATGATATTCCCACGCCGGGACCCGAGGAAGTGCTGCTGCAAGTGAAAGCAGTCGGCATCTGCGGCTCGGACGTGCATATGTCCCAGGCAGACAAAGACGGCTATATCTACTATCCTGGCCTGACCGGTTTCCCATCCATTTTGGGACACGAATTCTCCGGCATAGTTGTAGAAGCGGGCAAAAAAGCCTTCGATAAGCGTACCAACAAACCCTTCAAAGGCGGCGAGCGGGTCACATCCGAAGAGATGCTATGGTGCGGAAGTTGTCGCCCCTGCGCGGATGGCTACCCTAACCACTGCGAACGGCTGGATGAGGTCGGGTTCAATGTTCATGGGGCAGACGCACAATATATGGTGTTACCTGCCCGCATGTTGTGGAGCCTGGAACCGCTTGCAGATCGATACAAAGACGATGACATCTTCCTGGCTGGCAGCCTGACCGAACCGACCTGCGTGGCCTACAATGCGGTGATCGAACGGGGCGGCGGCATTCGTCCCGGTGATCGGGCCGTCATTCTGGGTGCCGGACCGGTCGGTATTGCGGCTTGCGCGATTCTGAAGCGCGCAGGCGCATCCAAGGTCATCATCTCCGAGACCCAGCCTGAGCGCGCCGCCCTAGCGATGAACCTGGGCGCGGATTACCATGTTGACCCGTCCAGGGAAGATTTCTCCGAGCGCGTGCTGGAAATCACCGATGGCATGGGCGCCGATATGTTCATGGAGGCTACTGGTCTGCCGGAAGTGGTTTATCCCGGCATCGAACGCGTTATCTGGGAAGGACGCACACTGAACAGCACGGTGGTGGTCACCGCCCGCGCCGAAGCCAAGATGCCCGTGCAAGGTGAAGTACTTCAGGTTCGACGAGCACGCATTGTCGGCGCACAGGGGCATTCTGGTCACGGCACCTTCCCGCGTGTAATTGATTGCATGGCCGATGGCATGGATATGACTCCCATGATCACCAAAAAAGTCAGCCTGGAAGAACTGCCTGAAAACATCGTCATGCTACAGACCGACCGCAAAGAGTGCAAGATCACCTACGTGGCGCGTTAAAATGCACGACCGATGACCGAGGACAGTTGACCTTGTTCTCCGTCTACCGTCCTCGGTCCACTGTCTAACCATGAAACTTTCTATTGTTCTCTCCACGCAACCTGCCCAATTCCAGGCCGCCACGTTCAAAGGCGACCTGGAGGCAAATCTGAAGCAAATTGCATCGCTCGGTTATGACGGCGTTGAGTTAGCTATCCGCGACCCAAAATTAATCGATCTGGAAAAATTGGATGGATTGGTACGAAATCATAGCTTGCATGTACCCGCCATCGGGACAGGTCAGGCCTGGGGCGAGGAGGGACTCTCTTTCACCGATCCAGATCCTGAGATCCGCTCTGCTGCGATCGAGCGGGTCAAATCACACATTCCGGTTGCTTCCCATTTCGGGGCGGTCATCATCATCGGTCTGGTACGGGGGATTGTCAAACCAGGTGTAGAGCATTCCCAGGTGATGGACTGGCTGGTCGAAGCCCTGCGAGAATGCAGCGCGGCAGCCCGTCCCTATGACATCCGCCTGGCGCTGGAGCCGATCAACCGCTACGAAACCACGCTGATCAATAACTCATCCGAAGGCCTGGACCTGATCGAGCGAGTCGGTGCGGAAAACTTCGGCCTGTTGCTCGATACCTTTCACATGAACATCGAGGAAGCGGATATTGAGACCAGTATTCGGTCCTGTGGCGAACGCATCTTCCACTTCCACGTGGCCGACTCGAACCGCTGGTATCCTGGCGCCGGCCATCTGGATTTCGCGTCGATTCTGGCAGAACTTAATGCCACAGGATACCTGGACTGGGTTTCGGGTGAATTTATCCCTAAACCGGACGCATCCACGTCAGCCAAGGAGAGCATAGCTTATCTGAGAGCTATTAAAGTTTGATGAAATAACCAATTGAGCTAGCATAAATCCCCTTCTGCGCCATTCCAACCAGTTAGCCCCTTTGCAGGAGGGGAATTTATAATCCGTTTTTGCGACCAGGTAAAATCATGCTTGTGACGATAGTCCCGATAAACACCGGAACGGTGTGCAACGCTTCCGCCAGATGCACGGACTGGATGTAATCACTTTCCGCCAGATCCGCAATCGTGCGCGCCAGCTTCAACACCCGATGATACCCCATCCCTTGATATAGACTTTCTAACAATTCAACTTTGATGTTTTTGTCTGTGACAGATCAATTTACGACAATGTTGTCATCCATATTGATCACGCCAGCTATAAAGGCATCCGCATCATGCTCTCCTCCTTGTGCGTAGAAAGTTGATACGGAGCCTGTCAGGGCTCTCCGGCCGGTTTCCACCTTGACGGTTATTTTCTCAGCGTCGACATACAGGTTGCGCTCTAGTGCAGCCTCAACGTCTTTGGC